>DATJEN010000051.1:0-16773 GCA_035496575.1 Pirellulales bacterium | reverse complement strand
GCACGCGACAAATAAAAGGGTCGCGAGCCGGGGCTTGAATCGGCCGGCTCACGACCCCTCGATATTTCAAATTATTTCAAACGCCGGTTCACTCGAACTCGAACTCGAGTTCCTCTTCCTCGTCTTCGCTTGATTCCTTGTCACCCAGCGATTTACGCAATCCTTCGAGCTCGCGATGGAGCCGTTCGAGCTGAGCGCTCACCGCCTCCAGCCGCCGTTCGGCGCCGGCCTTCGCTCGCGCCGCTCGCGCGGCTCGTTCGGCCTTGCGCTTTTCGACGTCGCGAGCCCGCTGCGCTTCGTCCTTCGGAGTCGCCGGATCAACCAGATACGCATGCGGCCGATGCTCGAGCCCAGGCGGGTTTTCCAGCCACTTCACGGCCGGCAGCATCAACCTCAGGTCCGCCTGACCCAGCAGCGATTCGACCGGCCCACGCACATCCTCGGGCAGCGACTTCAGATCGTCGTCCTTGACGTTCCACGTCTTATCGCCTCGTTTGACTTCAATCTCGGCGGGGTTCTTGCCTTGCTTGCGAATCGTCACCGACAAGTCTTCGGGGAACTCGGCGCGCCTCCCAAAGTTCAGCAGGGTTCCCTTGGGCAGCTCCTTGCCCGGCAGCACGAATTGCATCTTCATGTCGATTCCGGAATCGTTGAGCTTCTCGCGAATTTTCTTTTCGATCTTCTCAACTTCGACTTGGAACGACTGATCTTTGTATATATATCCTTGCCTGCGCAGCTTATCTGGAAGGTTTTCAGGCGTCACATTGACTGTCAGCGGCTTGCCCCCGCGAACTAACTTCACCGCGATTTCTTTTCCTTCCGCGCCTTCAAAGGCGGGATAAACTTCGCCCAGATTCTTGATGGGCTTGTCGCCAACCGCGACGAGGACGTCGTTCTCTTGAATGCCCGCCTTGGCGGCCGCTCCATTTGGATCGACGTGTACCACGAGCGCTCCTTCCCCCTTCAGATCGAGTTGGGCATCGAGCGGCTTGGGGACGGGAGCCAGACCCGCGCGAATCTGAAAGCGAGCCGCGTGAGTGGCGATAACCGCCCTGCCGCGCACCGCCTTGGGCGACACCGGCGCGGTCGGCGGCTTGGGAGTGGCCGGGGCCGCCGCTGGTGCTGCCGGAGCTGCCGCAACCACAGGCGCCGCCTCGGGCACTGGCTTTGCTTCGGGGGCTGGTTTCGCATCGGCTGCGGCAATTTGCGCGGCGAGCGCCGATTCGGCCGCAGGCGCCCCTTCGTCGGCCGCCAGTGCGCGCGACGCCCAAGTGCTACCCACAATCGCCGCGGCCCAGCCGAGTTGATTGATGCATTTTCGAATTTCCATCGCTTTTATCTCCTCGTTAGTAATAGGCTCGTTCGGGATGTTTCGCGTCGACTTCTTCGATGGGCACGACCACGCGCCGTCCGTCCGACAGGCTCACGGGCACCAGGCGCTGCTCGCGCGTGATCTGCCAGCCGGCCAGTTCGAGCTGCTCGAGAAAGCGCTCGGAGATCGCGTGCGAATCCGCCAGGTCGACCCCCTGGTCATCTCGAGCCAGAAAAAGTTGCAAAGGATCGTCGAGGTCTTCTCCCTCGCCGGCCAAGGTGAGCCGTTCCCAAGCCGCGTCGTCGATCCAATCCGGCTCGTCAGCCAGCGCGAGATCATCCTCGGGCACAATGGCGCGCTCCGAATTCGCCGCGGGAACGGTTGGTTCGATGCGGGGCACAGAGCGGCCAATCCCAAAGGCAACCAGCGCGCAGGCCGCTGTCGCCAGCCAACTCGTCCAAACTCGAGATCGTCGCCGCTCGCGCGGGAGTGGCTGAACCAAGTCTGTCGACTTGGCAAGCGGTTCGGCCGCGGCGCGCGTCAATTGCCAGCGCCAGCTTTGGGCTTCGAGAAATGCCAGCGCGCAGCGCCGCCAGGCGCCGGGCTCATCATCGAGCGCAACTAAAAGCTGTGTGCGCTCGTGTGGGCCGAGTTCACCATCAACCAGCCGGTCCAGTACGCGCTGCTCGTCGCCACGGAATTCATCCACGATCGTCATCGTTCCACCTTTAGTCCTTCGACACTCGAGAGAGCCCGCCGCAGGCGAGTCCGCGCGCGATGCAGCCGGCTTTCAATTGCACTTTCGGTTGTTCCCAAATGTTGCGCCATTTGCTCGTAGCTCCAGTTCTCGCTGTACTTGAGCAAGAGCACCTCGGCTTCTCGGCTTGGCAGCCGGCCGAGCACTTCGCGCACCAGCGTCTGACGCTCGTCGGCCAACATCCACTCGAGCGGGTCGAGCGTGCGCGTGTCTTGCTCGCTGGGCGGTTCTTGCTCCGCATACCGCGCGGTCAGCCGGCGAAGCCGTCCTTGCTTGCGGCGGTACAGCAACGACTGCGTCAACGCCACCCGATAAAGCCAGGCCGCCACGCGCGATTGCTCGGGCAAAGGTGCCGGCTGGCGAATCGCGGCGAGCGCCACCTCTTGCATCACTTCGTCGACCGCCGAGGCTTCCCCCACTCGCGCAAGCACCACCGTGCGCAACCAACGGTCGTGCTCTGCCAGCGCGGTCTGCCAAGATGAAAGCGACATCAATTCATGCTGCACGTGACGCTCTTGCCAGCTCCACTTCGCTCGGCCAGAAGAATAGTTGCCGCACCCGCCATTATCTTGCGGAAAATATTGGCGGGCGTGTGGAATCGGGCTGCCACCCCAAGGAAATTTGGGCCGGCGGCGGCTTCGGCGCGGGCCGTTTTCAGCCGGGCGGAAGTGTCCTAGAATGAGCGACTTGCGGCCCCGCGAACCCCAGGAAGCAGCATGCCAGCCAAACCCAACTACTGGCTCGTGAAATCCGAGCCCGATTGTTTTTCGATCCAGCACCTGGCACGGTCGCCTCGACAGACGACCTGCTGGAGCGGGGTGCGCAACTATCAAGCCCGCAATTTCATGCGCGCTATGCAAGTTGGCGACCGCGTGCTGTTTTATCATTCGAGCACCGATCCGCCGGCGGTGGCCGGCACCGCCACGGTCGTCCGCGCCGCCTATCCGGACACGACCGCGCTCGACTCCAAAGACGATCACTACGATCCGAAGGCCACGCGCGAGAACCCTATCTGGGACATGGTCGATCTGCGCTTCGAACAGGCCTTCGACGAGCCCATTGCCATCGGCGTGCTGCGCGAGCAGGCGAGCCTGTCGAATATGGAGCTATTGAAACGCGGCTCGCGCTTGAGCGTTCAGCCCGTGCGGGCGGACGAGTTCGCGATCGTGTTGCGCCTGGCTGCGCAGGGGCCGGGCTCGAAGATGGCCGCCGCCAAACCAAAGCCAGCGGCGAAGGCGGGCACGTCGGCAACTCGCAAAGCAAAAAGGGCATCCAAACCTAAGACCTCGAGCACGCGGCGCAAATGACGGGCGAGTTGCTGCTGAAAACGCGCTCGGAAACCGCCGCTTCGCTCCATTGGATCGATGCCGAGCTTGACGCACTCGAGCATGCCGGCTTGCTCCGCCACCGACAATTGCGCGAAGGGCCGCAAGGCGCGATTGTCGACCGCGATGGCCGGCAGCTCATCAACTTTGGCTCCAACGATTACCTGGGGTTGGCCGCTGATCCCGCGCTAGCCGCCGCCGCCATGCGACAAGCTCAGCTCGACGGCTGGGGCGCGGGCGCGAGCCCTCTCATCACCGGACACTCAACCGCGCAGCGCCAGCTCGAGTCGCGGCTGGCCGGCTTGATGCAATCCCAGGCGGCGCTCGTCTTCTCCTCCGGGTATGCCGCGAACATCGGCACGATCGCCGCACTGGCCGCGGCGGGCGACGCGATCTATTCGGATCAGAAAAACCACGCCAGCATGATCGATGGCTGCCGGCTCTGTCGGGCTGACGTCCATATCTATCGGCATCGCGATCTTGGCGGCCTGGCGCAACTCCTCGAGCGCGGCGGCGATTACCGGCGCCGCTTGATCGTCACCGAAAGCGTGTTCAGCATGGATGGCGACTGCGCGCCCTTAGCGCAACTGGTCGAGCTTGCTCGGCGGCACCACGCCATGTTGCTCGTGGATGAAGCGCACGCAATCGGCGTGCTCGGCTCGCGCGGGGCCGGCCTGGCCAATGCTCTGGGCGTCGAGAATGAGATCGACGTTCGCGTGGGCACACTCAGCAAAGCGCTGGCTTCCGCCGGCGGATTCGTGTGCGGATCGAAGCCGCTCATCGAGTGGTTGATCAATCGGGCGCGGAGCTACGTGTTTTCGACCGCGCTGCCTTCGCCCATGTGTGCCGCAGCCAATGCGGCGCTCGAGATTCTCGCGCGTGCCGATGCGCGGCGAGAGCACCTGCGGCAAATGGCCACGGAGCTGCGTGATCGTTTGGAACAGCAAGGCTGGAATGTCGGCGGAAGTGAGACCCACATCATTCCGCTGCGCATCGGACCATCGGAACAGGCGTGCGCCCTATCGAGCGCGCTACTCGAGGCCGGCTTGCTCGTGTCCGCCATTCGCCCGCCCACCGTTCCAGCAGGCGAAGCCCTGTTGCGGATTGGGGTGACCAGCGCTCACACCCCCGAGATGATCGAACACCTGGCCGGCGCGCTGGCCGCGTTGCGAGCGAGCGCGGCGGAAACTAGAGTGAATGCCCGCGCGACCGGAAGTCGCCCCTGTGCCACGGAACCTGCTTGAGCCGCCATGTCACTTTCGAATCTGCACGCCAACGAGCGGAAGATCACGTCGCAAAACGGCGAGGATGGCGTGCTCGAGGCTATTTTCCGCGATATCGGCACGACGAACCGTTACTTCGTCGAGTTCGGGGTCGAGGACGCCGTCGAGTGCAACACGGCCAATCTCATCGAACAGGGTTGGACCGGACTGCTGATGGATTTCTCGGGCATCTCGAAGAACCCCAAAGCAGAGGTCAAGAAGGAATTCATCACCGCCGAGAACATACGGCAGTTGTTCGAGAAATACAGGGTTCCCCATCAATTCGATTTGTTGTCGATCGACATCGATGGCAACGATTTTTGGGTCTGGCAGCAGATTGAGCATCGCCCGCGTGTGGTCGTCATTGAATACAACGCGCACGTGCCGCCCAATTTGTGCCGCGTGGTTCCGTACGATCCCGCGTTTCAATGGGTCGGCACGGACTATTTCGGGGCGAGCGTGTTGGCGCTGAAAGAGCTGGGACTGCGCAAGGGATACACCCTGGTTCATTGCGAGCAGACCGGCACGAATGCTTTCTTCATTGCCACTGAGGACCTGCCGCGCGATTACCAGCCACGCGCGGTGGAAGAGATTTACCGCCCGCCAAACTATCTGAACAAGGGCCTTCGCTGGCCCCACGATCCCGACCGCCACATGATCGACCCGTTCGCCCTCTCGGGCATTTACTTTCAGATCGACGCGGGCTGAAGCCCCGGGCGCGAAGGGGTCTATCTGTGCGGATCGTGATTATTGCAGCGGCCCCGTTGCCAGGGCGGCGTCGTGCATCGTAAGTGGCTGGTGGGTTGCGGTTTGTGACCGGCAAGGTCGCCCTTGCGCCGCTTGACACCTCTTTGAGCGCGGTCTATGATCGACTGATACGGAGCGGAGTTAAGTCCCATCAGCAACGTGAGATAAAGCTGCTGGGGGCATTCGCCATTCCGCATCGGCCGTCTCTCTTCTGTCTGCGCGTTCCGCATTTGGCCGCTCTTCGAGCAAGAGATTTCAAGCCATGGATATGATCCTGCCCGTCGTGCTTGGGCTGATGATCCTGGCTTCGTTCGTGATCGCCTACATGAGCGCACGCACTTGGCCGGTCTACCAGGTCGTGCTCGTTGTGTTCATCTTCCTGGGCGTGGTCGGGTTCTTCTATTTAGGCGCTCGCACGTTGGCCACGCACCGCGCGTGGGGTGAACTGGTCCGCCGGCTCGAGCAGGAAATCCAGACTGCTGAACAGCAAACCGTCGAACTGCGCGGCGGTCAGAACGCGCAAGGCCAAAGCCCTATGGGCTCGATACCCACGCTGACTCGCGAGCTTGAAGTCCTGGTGGCCAGCCGCGGCGGCATGCTCACCGACGTGAAGGTCGATGGCGTTGAGAACGGCACGGCGAGCCTGACGCTCAGTTCCCCCGATCATGGGCTGGCGGCCAATGACGTTTTGTTCGTGTTCGACCAACAAGCGCTAGCCGAAGGCGGGCGTTATCTGGGCGAATTCAAGGTAACCAAAGCCGAAGGCGAGGCGGGCGCGATACAAATTGCTCCCAATCTTCCACTTACTGACGCGCAGGCCAAACGCCTGGCTGAAAGCAAGGGACCGTGGACGCTGTACACGTTGATGCCGGTGGACGACCCATCGGCCTTCGCCGATCTGGACGAGAACACGCGGCAGACGCTGGTCCCCAAGGAGGCGGCGGCCGAATTTGCGAACCGCGAGCGCAAGCTGCGCGATTACGAGCTGTTCTTTCACGAGAACTACGTGCAGCGCTCGCTCATTCAAGATGCGATCGATAAAACCACCAGCAACATCCAACGCATGGCGGCCGACGCGCAAGAGACCACTCGCGAAGCCGGCTACCGCCAGGCCGAATCCGAGAAACTGAAGACCGACCTGGAACGATTCCAGTTCGAGGTGCGCACGATAGCGGCCTATCAAAAATCCCTCGAGAGCACCCTGGTCAAGACTCGCCAGTCGCTCGCCGCCGCATTTGCCGCCAGTCGCAAATTGGCTGCCGACCTGGCTGGTGCTCAGCTCCGCTCCGCCGAACGAATCAATGCCCAAGCGGCAGCCGCCGCGCCTGCCACGCCCTGACCAGTTGACCGCGCCAGTGTGGCTCGCAATTCTGGCCGCGCACTTTCCGCCGCATCCCCAGAGCGATATTCTTTCTTGCAGATGGCCGCGCGCAGCTAATCCCTTTGGATGCCGCTCGATGCGGCCCCTCCATTCTCCTCTCCAGCCCGCGTTAGCTGTATGGGTCTGTACGACCGAGCTTACTACCAGGAACACGAGCGGAGCTCTTGGCTGAGCGGCCGCTCGATGGTCGTTAACCTGATCCTGCTGAACGTAGCCGCGTTCGTGGCCCAGTTGCTGTTCGACGGCCCGCAGGAGCGATTTACCTCCGCGCTCGGCCTGCACGACGAGCTGCTCAGCAAGCCCTGGCAGATCTACCAGCTCGTCACCTACGGGTTCCTGCACGATCCGCACGACATCGCCCACATCTTGTTCAACATGTTCGGGCTGTGGTTGTTCGGTACGGATTTGGAAGCGATCTATGGCCGCGCGGAGTTCGTGCGATTTTACCTGGTCTCGATTGTCATATCGGGGCTGGTGTGGTCAGGCATCGAGGTCATGAACGAGAACAACGCGATGCTGATTGGCGCCTCGGGTGGCGTGATGGCGCTGATGGTCGTGAACGTGCTCCATTTCCCGCGCCGCGTGTATTACATCATGGGCATCCTGCCGCTGCCTGCGTGGGCGATGGGCGCGCTGTATGCCCTGGCCGATCTCAGCGGTGCGCTGCATCCCGGCGGCAGCCAGGTCGCAAACGTGGCCCACCTGGCTGGCATGGCCTTTGGGTTGCTGTACTTCCAGACTGGCATGAACTTTGGCCGCTTCGCCCCTGGCGGAATGCCGAACTTCAAGCGGATGTTGCGTTTCAAGCCGCGCCTGAAGCTGCACGACCCGGAAAAGGAATCGAGCAACTTGACCGCCCAGGTCGATGCGATCTTGGAAAAGATCAGCCGCGAGGGCGAAGGCAGCCTAAGCCGCTCCGAGCGCCGCACGCTCGAAGAAGCCAGCCGCAAATATCAGCAGCGGCGACGGTGAGTAGAGGGGGCAGGGATTAAGGACTGGGGGTTAGGGCCGTGGGTCACGCTTCAGCATGACGCCGAACCTGTGGGCAGACCAGGTTGTCATGCCATGGCAGACCTACGCCTGACCGGCGCGAGGACACGGTGAACCCAAACCAGCCCACTCAGCAAAAATCGTCGGTCGAAGAAATTCGCGCTCGCTTCGATCGCGAGGTCGAGCGATTCAGCAACCTGGAAACGGGCCAATCGGCCACGATCGACGCGCCGCTGGTGCTCGAGCTGATCGCAGCGAGCGCCGCGTCCGCGACTCCGCAAGCCCGCAGCCTGCTCGACGTCGGCTGCGGCGCCGGTAACTACACGCTCAAGCTGCTGGAGCGGCTGCCGCTCGAGCGCGTGACGCTGATCGATCTCAGCAGCGTGATGCTCGATCGAGCGCGCCAGCGGATTGGCGAGCGTTTCCCTGTCGCGGTCGAAACTTTGCAAGTGGATATCCGCCAGGCGGAACTGCCCGCGCAAAGCTTCGACGTCATTACCGCCGCCGCGGTGCTGCATCACTTGCGCAGCGACCAGGAGTGGCAGGCGGTGTTTGCCAAGTTGCACGCCTGCCTGCGTCCCGGCGGATCGCTGTGGATCTCGGACCTCGTGGACCATGTGCCTCAGGTACAGGGTCTGATGTGGGAGCGGTACGGCCGCTACCTCGAAGAGCTCAAGGGAGCCGAGTACCGCGAGCACGTGCTGGCCTATGTCGAACAGGAGGACACCCCTCGGCCGCTCTTCTTCCAGTTGGAGCTGCTCAAGAGCGTCGGGTTTCGCGCCATCGAGGTTCTGCACAAGAACGGCATGTTCGCGGCCTTCGGGGCCATCCGCTAGCGCGCGACTCAAGCGTCCCAATCAATCGATCTCGCCGTGAGGACATTCTCGGCGCGCGGTGCGAGTTTGGGCAAAAAAGGTCGGCTCAATCGAGCCCGGGTCTTGACGCCCGGCGACGTGCTGCCATAGGCTTGCCGGCAGCGGCAAGTGACCTTGCCAGGGTGCCCCAGGCTCCTATAATCCGTTCATCCCAGGCTTATCGAGCGACTCCCGGCTTGCGGGTGGCGGATTACCGCGATCGGCCTGCGCTGCGGGTGTAGCTCAGTTGGTAGAGCACGACGTTGCCAACGTCGTTGTCGTGGGTTCGAATCCCATCACCCGCTCTCGTAATCTACTGAACAATCGTGGGCGATCGCTTTGCCCTTGAGACGGGCACAGCGCCTTTCGCCAGCCCGCGCTTTAACCAGCTAGCAGCTAATCCGAGTTCTTATGCCGACCGAGAAAAACGCGCCCGAGCTGGAAGACGAACAAGCGGAAGAACCGCAGAAGCTCGACCTATCGATCAAGGTCGCGACTCCCTCCGCCTGCCAGCGTCACGTCACCGTGACGATCAAGCGCGAGGAAATCGAACGCTACTACGATAAGGCGTTCAGCGACCTGATGACCTCGGCCAACGTGCCGGGGTTTCGCTCGGGCCGCGCTCCGCGCAAGCTGGTCGAAGCGCGGTTCCGCAAGGAAGTTGCCGACCAGGTGAAGGGCTCGCTGCTGATGGACAGCATGACCCAGATCACCGAGGACGAAAACTTCTCGGCCATCAGCGAACCTGATTTCGACCCGTTGGCCGTCGAGCTTCCCGACGAGGGGCCGATGACCTTCGAGTTCGATCTCGAAGTCCGTCCCGAGTTCGAACTGCCCGAGTGGAAAGGCCTGAAGGTCGAGCGTCCCAAGCGCGAGATTTCGAAGAAAGACATCGACAAGCGGCTGGAGCAAATCCTGGCCCGCCATGGGCGGCTGGTTCCGTCCGAGACGCCCGCGGCCGTGGGCGACTACATTAGCTGCAACTTGACGTTCAAGAACGGCGCGGTGGAGCTGTCTAGCAGCAAGGAAGAGGTGATCCGCATCCGTCCGGTGCTGAGCTTCCGCGACGGAAAGATCGAGGGCTTCGACAAGTTGATGAAGGGGGTGAAGCCGGGCCAGACTCGCGAAGCAAAAGCCCGTTTGAGCGAAGATGCCCCCAACGAACCGTTGCGCGGCCAGGAGATCACGGCCGTGTTCGAGGTGCTGGAGGTCAAGAAGCTGGAGCTGCCCGAATTGAGCCCAGCCTTGCTGGAGGAGCTCGGCGATTTCAAGGACGAAGGCGAGCTGCGCGACGCGATCCAGGAAGATCTCAAGCGGCAGGACGAGTACCAGCAGCAGCGCGAAGCGCGCCGCCAGGTCACGGCCGCGCTGACCGAAAGCGCCAACTGGCAGTTGCCCCCGGAATTGTTGCGCCGCCAAAGCCGCCGCGAGCTGGAGCGCGCCGTGCTCGAACTGCGCCGCAATGGATTCACGGACGCTGAAATTCGCGCGTACGAGAACGAGCTGCGGCAAAACAGCGCCGCCTCGACCGCCCGCGCCCTCAAGGAACACTTCATTCTGGAGCGAATCGCCGAGGACCAGGAGATCGACGCTTCGCCCGAGGATTACCAGGCCGAGATCGCGTTGATTGCCGCGCAAAGCGGTGAAAGCGTGCGCCGCGTGCGGGCCCGGCTGGACAAGGGCGGCCTTATGGATTCGCTCCGCAATCAAATCATCGAACGCAAGGTCATCGAGCTGGTGCTCTCGCACGCCAATTTCAAGGATGTGCCCTACAAGCCCGAGAGCATGGACACGGAAGCCCTGGATCAAGCCGCCGGTGGCGGAGAGGAAGAGGAGTCCTCGATTCCCGAGGCCAAGAATCCCGGCGAAGCCGAGCCCTTGCGCACGGCGAAGGAACACGACTAGTCAGCCGGAAAGGGCGAGCACAAGCGCGGCAAGGAGGTCCGCGGGAAGCTCGCGCGTTTGTTTTGCGTCGCCTTTCCGTTGGTAGGCTTTCCCTGCCTCCTACAATTCAGACAAACGATCGGCTCCCGAACTTTGGGAGCGAGCAGAAGGAAGACCCATGGCTTATCGCGACTATCAGCGCCAGCGGCAAATGACGCTGGGCGACCTGCTGCTCGAGAATCGCGTGATTCTCTTGCAGGGGGAAATTCATGACGGCAACGCCAACGAGCTGGTCATGAAGCTCTTGTACTTGCAAAGTGAAAACCGGCGAAAACCGATCCACTTTTATATCAACTCGCCCGGCGGAAGCGTCAGCGCCACGCTGGCCATCTACGACACCATGCAGATCTGCACCTGCCCCGTGGCAACCTACTGCGTGGGCCTGGCGGCCAGCGGTGGGGCCGTGCTGTTGGCCGGCGGTAGCAACGGCAAGCGCTATGCGCTGCCTCACGCCAAGGTGATGATCCACCAGCCCTATGGCCAGGTGGGCGGGCAAGTCTCCGACATCGAAATCCAGGCCGACGAAATCTTGAAAACCCGCGAAGTGCTCAACCAGATCTTGGCCCAGCACACGGGCCAGCCGCTGGAGCGCATCGCCAAGGACACCAATCGCGACTACTACATGTCGGCCACCGAGGCCAAGCAATATGGCGTCGTCGACGACATCCTGGTGCGTCCACCCGTGATGACCGACAACGAGGACGAAGACAAATAACTGGCGCCCCCGCAGCCTTCAAGAAACGCACACTAAAAAGATCAGATCATCATGCCTTTGATTCCATTCGTCATCGAGAAGAGCGGCCGCGAAGAGCGGGCCATGGACATTTACAGCCGGCTGCTGAAAGACCGCATCGTCTTTCTCGGCTCGCAAGTGAACGATGAAGTCTCGAACTCCATCGTGGCGCAAATGCTCTTCTTGCAGTCCGAAGATCCGAAAGCCGACATCCACCTGTATATCAATTCGCCCGGCGGCAGCGTGACGGCAGGGCTTGCCATCTACGACACCATGCAGTTCGTCACCTGCGACGTGGCCACCTATTGCATCGGCCAGGCGGCTTCCATGGGAGCCGTGCTGCTGACGGCCGGCGCACGGGGCAAGCGCAACGCGCTTCCCAACTCGCGGATCATGATCCACCAGCCGCTGGCCGGCATGGAAGGCACGGCCGAGGACATCATGATCCACGCCAAGGAATTCAAGAAAATCAAGCACAAGCTCAATCACATTTTGATCAAGCACACGGGCCATCAGCTCGACCAGATCGAGCGCGATACCGACCGCGACCGCTTCATGTCGGCCGAGGAGGCGATGGAGTACAAGCTGATCGACCAGGTGATCGAGCACATGGAAACAAAACCTGTCGCTAGAGTAGAACCGATTGGCTGAGATCGGCTGGCGTCCAAAAGCCAACCGAACAAGGCCACGCGCGCAGCCTCACGTCCCGCATTGGGCTGTCGCGAACGAACGAACAAGGATGCTCGTTACGCGTGCCGTGAGCTGCTGGCGCGATGAACCGCGCCACCGGCCGACGGCACTGCAAACGTTTCTGTCGCATGAGGCTGACATGAGAACGTTGTCTTTCGCGCTAATCGCTCTTACGTTGGCGGCGCTGGGTTGCGCCGCGAACACCAACCAGGTGCTGCTCGAGCAGGAATCGCGCATGCTCGAGGACCGGGTATGGCACTTGCAAGCCATGCTCGAGGACTGCCAGGCAGCGCGCGAAGCCGCCTCCCGCGAGAACGAGCAGCTCAAGAAGCAGCTCGAAGCCGGTGGCGGAGACGCTCGCCCACGCGGGGCCACCGAAACGCTGCCGCCGCCGAAACGCGGCCGCACGGCGCCTCCCGTCCTGCAAGCGCCGACGATCGAGTTGCCCGACAGCTCGAGCCCACCCGATCTGAGCCCGCCGGAGGTGCAGTTGCCCTCGCCCGGCGAGGAGGCCTCGAGCGATAGTGCGCCCACCCAGCTCTTGATCAACAAGCGCTTCACCAGCGGGCTTGATCGCGACGGCCAGGACGGCGACGAAGGCGTGGTGGTGCTGGTCGAGCTGCGCGATGCGGCCGGGCGGCTGGTCAAGAATCCGGGCGCGATTTCGGTCGTGGTCATGGATCCCACTTTGAAAGGTGACGCTGCGCGCGTCGCGCGGTGGGATTTCCCGGCCGGCGACGTGCCGGCGCTCTACAAGTCCAGCCCCAACGGGCGCGGGTTCGAGTTCGAGTTGCCCTGGCCCGCCGGAGTGCCCACGAATCGCGCCCTGCGGCTCTTTGTGCGCTGCACGACGGCCGGCGGCAAGAAGATCACCAGCGAAAGTCCGCTCAATGTCCGGCTGGCCGGCGATCCGCCGCGAACGAGCCAGGGCATTGCCAGCCAAGGCGAGCAACCAAAAACTCAAAGTGCGAGCCGGCCTCCCGCGCGCAAACCGCCGTCGTCGCGATTAAAGAGCCGCAGCGCCTCGCGCGGAAACTTGTCGGACGCGGACACGGATGAGGACGACGTTGAGGAGGACGACGTCGCCCCACGCGGCTCACCGCGCGGCGGCCGCGTAGCCGATCGTCCCACCTGGCGGCCGTATCGCTAGCGATTGGTATATCGTGCGCGCGGTGGCGTCCGCGTTCCCGCTTATTTGTGCTGCTGGAACATCCACTCCAGGACGCCATGCGGGTCCTGATAGGCCGGGGTCCAGCTATTGTGGCCGATGCCGGGCAGCTCCGTGTACTTGGGGTTGCCGCCTGCGGCCTTGATGGCGTCGATCATCTCGCGCGACTTGCTGGGCGGCACGACTTTGTCGTCGTCGCCATGCACGGCCCAGATCGGCAGGTCCTTGAACTGGACGGCCCACGCCGGTTGTCCGCCGCCGCAGATCGGCACCACGGCCGCGAACACATCCGGATGATGCGCGGCGAGCTGCCAGCTTCCATAGCCGCCCATCGAGAGCCCGGTCAGGTAAATGCGATTCTCGTCGATCGGCAGCTTATCCTTGAGCTCGCGCAGGGCCATGAGCGCCAGCTCGGCCTCGGAGGCCGGCTCCGCGCTCTGCTCGGGCGGTTGACCGCGCCGTGAGCCCGCCCACCATTTATCCTTGGGACACTGCGGCGCCATCAAGAAGCACGGATACTTTTGGCGCCACTCCGGCTCGGCCATCTGTTCCGGCAGATACAAAAGCTGTTTTTTGTTGTCGTCGCCGCGCTCCCCTGCCCCGTGCAGAAAGAGCACGATCGGATAACGCTTGCCCGGCTCGATCTTCTGTGGCTTGAGCAGTCGATATTGAATCTGCCGCGGTGGATCGTTTTCCGCCCATTTGTACTCGTGCGCTTCGTACTGCGAGACGGTTGCGTCCGATGGATCGGCCGCCATGAGCGAAAACGCAAGCAGACCGGCGCTGACGAGCGACATGAGGATCTCTCCTGGTAATGGCTAAGCACAGCGATGCGAATCGGGCCGAAACAGGCCGAGAGCCATTTTGCCTGCTCGACACGCTCAATGCACGCGCAGACCCGGCACGGCGCCTGAATCGGGGCTGAGCAGGTAGATTTCTTCGCCGCCTGCGCCCGCGGCCACGACCATGCCTTCGCTCGTGCCAAACGTCATCTGCCGCGGGGCGAGATTCGCCACGCAAATCACCAGCCGCCCAACCAGCTTTTCGGGCTGATAGGCGCTTTTGATGCCCGCGAACACGGTGCGGCGTTCCTCTCCGCCCAGCGACAAGGTCAGCTTGATCAGCTTCTTGGCCTTGGGCACCTCTTCGGCTGCCACCACGCGGGCCACGCGCAGGTCGACCTTAGTGAAGTCGTCGATACTGATGGTGTCGGCCACCAAGGGCTCGCGATCGAGGGCCGCGCGGCTATCCGACGGCGCAGCTTGCGGCTGGCCGACTTGCGCCTGCGCGGCGGGCTGTGCCGCGCCCTCAGGCACGGCGGGAGTTGCTGCTGATTGATCACGACTTTCGGAAATCATGGCTTCGACCTCTCTCGGTTCGATTCGCTTCATCATGTGAGTAAATGGATTGATGGATGCCCCGACCAGTGGCGTCGTCGCGTCCTGCCAACTGGTTATCGAGCGCCCAAACAGCTCTTCGGTCTGACCCTGCAAGCTCGGCAGCACCGGCGCCAGATACACGCTCAGTTGCCAGAACAGATTGAGCGCAATCGTGCAACTCGACTGCAGCTCGACGGCTCGCTCGATCTGGTCGCGCAGTTTCCAGGGCGCCGTGTTGTCGACAAATTGATTGGCTCGATCGGCCAGCGCCATGATCGATCGCATGGCGCGATTGAAATCGCGCGCCTCGTAGGCGGCGGCGATGGCTTCTCCTTGCTCGGCCGCGTGCGCGAACAACCCGCCGTCATCGGGATAGGTGGGCGACAGGCCGGCTTCTTGCACGAACCTGGCCGTGCGGCTGGCCAGGTTGATCACCTTGCCCACCAGGTCGGAGTTCACCTTGCTGATGAACTCGTCGCGATTGAGATCCAGATCGTCCAAGCCCGGGCCGAGCTTCGAGGCGTAATAATATCGCAGCGCCGCCGGATTGAGATGCTCCAAGTACTTGGACGCGCGCACGAAGGTGCCCTTGGTCTTCGACATCTTTTCGCCGTCGACCGTCAGAAAACCGTGCACGTGAATCTTGGCGGGCAAGCTGAAGCCAGCCGTCTTGAGCATGGCGGGCCAGAACAGCGTGTGGAAGTAGGTGATGTCCTTGCCGATGAAATGATGGATCTCGACCGCCGGCGAACGCCACCAATCTTCGAGCCTCTGCCCCTGGTCTCGGCACCACTCGGCCGTGGAGGCGATGTAGCCGATCGGCGCGTCGAACCACACGTACCAATAGTTGCCTGGGCTGTCAGGAATTTCGAAGCCGAAATAGGGGGCCGGCCGCGAGACATCCCAATCGCGCAGAGGCTCGCCCAGGAAATGCCCCGCCAGGTAATTGGCCACCTCACGCTGCAAGTGATCGCCGGTCTGTGTCCACTCGCTTAGATACGGACGCAGTTGCTCGATCTGCACAAACAAGTGCGTGGCCGAACGCAGCTCGGGCGTGGAGCCCGACAGCGTGCTCTTGGGGTTTTTGAGGTCCGTCGCCGTGTAGGCAGCGCCACACTTGTCGCAGCTATCGCCATATTGGTTTTCGGAGCCGCAGTTCGGGCACGTGCCGGTCACGAAGCGATCGGCCAAAAACGTGCCCGCCACCGGGTCGAAGAGCTGCCGGACTTCTTGCTCATGGATCAGGCCGGCGGCGCGGAGGTGCTTCCAAATCTCGGAGCACAGCGCCCGGTTGTCGGGGCTATTGGTGCTGCCATAGTTGTCGAACTCGATATGGAATCGGCGAAAGTCATCCAGGTGCGCCTGCTGCATGTCGGCGATCAACGACTCTTCGCTGCGGCCCTCCTGCCGGGCGCGGATCATGATGGCCGTGCCGTGCGTGTCGTCGGCGCAGATGAACACGCACTGGTTGCCGCGCAGCCGCTGAAAGCGCACCCAAATGTCGGTCTGGATGTACTCGACCAGATGGCCCAAATGGATGGGGCCATTGGCATAGGGCAGCGCGGCCGTGACGAGGATCCGCCGCGGCGTGGACTTGGTCGTTTCAGTGAAGGTGGCGGACACGAACAATCAACCTGAGAAAACTACCAGAACGACGGCTCGATGAGCGAGCATTGTAGCCGGATCGCTCTAGCTACGTGAGGGGCCGCCAGCGAGCGGACACGCCCCAAACTCAATTGCCCGCCTGAGCGCTCGAGCGCTCGGAATCCGTGGGCTTGCCGATGCACATCAGGTGCTGGGTGCCGCGGAAGAATAGCTGGCCGCGGCTGATTGCCGGCGAGGCAAAGCACTCCTCGCCGAGCGTATTTTCGGCCACCACGTTCAGCTTGGGTCCGGGACGAATCACGGTCGTCTTGCCATCATCGGATGTGAAGTACACCTTGCCGCCGGCCGACACCGGCGAGCTGCTGAAGTGCGTTCCCAAGCGCTCCATCCAGGCTCGCTCGCCGCTTTCAGCCTCGAAGCAGCTCGCCACTCCGCCATCGGAGACCACCAAAAAATAGCCGCCCTCGGCGATCGGCGAAGGCACGTACGACGCGCCGCGATTCGTGCGCCACGCGATGTGCGTATCCGTCACGTTTCCATGCCCATCGGGCCGGATCGCCATCATGTGCAGCTCGGGAAATCCCGCCGTTAGAAACAACAATTGCCCGTCGTACACCATCGAAGCG
>DATJEN010000050.1:0-33469 GCA_035496575.1 Pirellulales bacterium | reverse complement strand
CATCTCCACGGCTCGACCCCTCGCCCCACTCAAGAAGCCAAACGACCGATCGGGTCGAGCACGTTGCCATCCCGAGCTCTACAGCGCGGGGGGCTCTTCTTCCAATGTCGCCTCGCCATGACGCGCGGGCGTCCGATGGCGATCCTGCACTTTCTCTTTGTATTTACGGAGCTGCTGTTCCAGCTTGTGGATCACGCCATCCAAAGCCGCCATCAGGTTTGCCGCCTGCTCGGTGGCCACGAAGTCGTGCTTGTGTTCCGCCGAAACCCGAACGTCGACCGAGGGGGCCTGTTCGTGCTCCAAATCGATCGTGACCTCGATCGCCAGTAACCGTTCAAACAGCCGCGCTAGCTTCTCCACCTTGGCCGTAATTTTTTCTCGCGTCGTATCACTCAGGTGGCCGTGCCGGGCAGAGATGTTCACTTGCAACGTCGTGCACTCCTTAAAGCTAAACTGGATCGTGCCTTCGGATTGCCGCCCTCGGGTCGGCAAGTTGCAAACCGCTGATTTTAGCGATCCGAGGGGAAAGCAACAACGCACGCGCGGGCCAGGGCAGGGAACCGATCGCGCGCCGCACCGTGCGGAGCCGTGAGTTTACGGGCGAAACAGGCAAGTCTCGCCCAAAGAATGGCGCGATCGGGGAGCACCCGACCACGGCTAACGAGGACGGCCAGGCTTGAGACCGGACGACCAGCGAGTCAGCTAGACAGCGGTCAACACTAGCCGCTCTTGGCCGCGGCTTTGCTCTTGCCGGTTGCGCCGGCCGGCAGAATCTTTCCCTGCCGCAACTTGTCTTTCCATGCATTATAGGGCGTGCGGCGCTTGTTGGTGGGGTCTTCGGGCCGATAACCGTGATGCCCTGACCCCGTAATGTTTTGCAGGTTCCAAAAGCTCATCACGCGGTAATCGAGCGCGTCGTTATCCAGCGCCGCGATCAAGTCTTTGTCCGCGCCGTTCTTCAGATCGGCCGCTGTGTAGCCCCACAACATGCGATACAAGAAGGGAGCATCCGCCCCGCGCTGCTTTTGGAACGTTGCCCGCACTTGCGCCGCCGTTTCGGGGCTGCGGGTGATTGCCAGGCGCATCTCTTCCAGGTAAGTGGGCCAGGAGAGTTTTTCCTTGGTGTCGTTCAGGGCGGCGATGCAGGGCTCGAAATCGCCCAGGTACACCAGGCTGCGGGTGGCCAAGGCGCGCACTTCGCGGCGGCGGCCGATGGAGTGTTGCGAGTCGGTGAAGTTTTTCAGAATCGTCGCAGCCGGCTGATCCGTATCGAAGGCGGGTTCAAGGGCGTTGATCGCTTCGCGCTCGGATGCGCTAAGGGCTTCGGAGCCGACCCACTTGGGGAACTCGCCGGCGCTTGACTGCTGCGGTCCGAACAGGGTGCGGGTGGCGGGCGCCTGCAGTGGAACGAGTTTTTCGCCTTCGCGAACTTGCACGGTGCCGCTGGTGGCGTACAAGTCAGCCACGAGTGGCGAGAGGCCCTCCTCGGGATCTTTGCCGGGAGGCAAGACGCGACGGACTTCGATCGCGAGCGTGGCATCCGCATCGGCAAAAGTGAGCTGCACGCGTTGTTCGCCCAGTTTCAGGTCGATGGTGTTGGTGGGCTTGCCTACGGTCGCCATCAGCAGCCGTCCGAATTCGATGTCGATAATCGGCGCGCCTTGCTCGTTCCAGCCGCTGAGCTCAAAAAGAGAAGCCCCTTCGGCTTGGATCGTGACATTCGAGGTGAGTGTAACGGTCGGCCGGAAGAGCGGCAGCGCGAGCAAGCGATCTCCCTTCGACAGCGGGGTCATCGACTTGAGACGCTTCCACGACTTGTCGGCCGGATCGAGCGCAAGCAGCACGTCCCGCTTGGACGTGTAGCGACCGACGTTTTCGTTTTCGGGCTCCGCTGGCACGGCTTTATCGGCGGCCGGCGTATCGGCCGCTGCGGCAGCGGCGGGCTCGTCGTCAGCCATTTCCTCCGTCGTGGGCGTGGCTGCCTCGGTCGCGCGTGGCTCGCCATCCGCGGTCTCGGCGGCGGGTGGAGAATCAGTTTCGGGAGTCGAGGGACTTTCGGCGGCAGGTTCGCCGGCCGGCGGCGTAGTGACTTGCGGTTGCTCGCTGCGAGCCGCTTCGGCCGGAGCCGTCGCGGCCGAAGGGGTCGACACCGCGGCTTGAGCGGCGGGCTGGGCAGGCGCCTGCGCCGTACCCGGCGCGTTATTCGCCGTACCCGGCGCATTAGAGACAGCCGCTTCCTCACCTTCGGCTTCCGAATTGCCAGTGACCAGCGCAACCGCCCGATCGCGCAAATCGGCTGGTCCAAAGAGCATCAGGCCACCAAACGTGAGCAGCGCCGCGATCAAAATCATCGCCGCCAAAGGCCACCAACGATTGCTCGACTCGCGCAGGTACTCGGGCACTTCTGGCTTTACGCGCGATCGCGGCGGGATAGCCGGAGCGCCGGCCGCCGCTTGAGGCCGTGGAGCATCGCTCTGCACCGGCGGGGCGTGATACTCAGCCGCCAGGCGATAGGCGCGGGCGCGCATTTCGGGATCGATTTCGGCCGGCTCACCCAATACGAGCGTAAGAATCTGGTGCGAGCAAGCCACTTCCGCCAGGTGCACGTCGGATTCGAGGCAGATCTTCTCGAATTCGCCCACGCGCTCAGGGGCCAACGTATTGTCGAGATACTCGGCCACGCTATTGGGGTCGGCGCCCAAGCCACGGCCCAGCAACGACGGCACTCCCAGACGCGGCCGGCGCATGCACTCGCGCGTGCGCTGCACCAGGCTGGTCGCGAACTCGCTCTCGTCGATTTTCTTGCCGATATCCTCCGTGTCATCCGGTTCAAGGATGTCGTCCAGATAAGCAAGCATCGTACGAAGCGTCAGTCGCATGGCGAATCTCCGCGAACCCATCAGCCGCGCCATAACAATTCGGCGGCCTTCTTTAATAGTGCCAAGCGACGGCCCAATCCGTACAACGAGCGGGAAAAAATTTTTGTCGCGCCAAAATCTCAGCGGAAATCGCGGGGCTGCCGCCCAAGTTTGCCCGCGGAAACTCTGATTGCTTCGGCAGACGGGCCCACCAGAAGTGAGGAGTGCAGGCTCGCGAACTTGAGGCGAAGTTGATCGCGCGAGCCAATTTTTACTTTGCACCGGTTCGCTGTAGCGATTTGGCGTGTAGAATTGAGTGAAAGGTTGTGGCCGAGAGTCACTGACCGGGAAACAAGGAAGGATGCAAGCTGTGTCGTCGCAGGATCGAGTTCGTCGTCAGCAACTGATTTTGCAAGCCGAGGGATATCTCGAGCTGGGCATGGCCCAGCATGCGCTGGACGTGCTGGCCCGTTTTGGTGACGAGACCTCGCTGCCCGACCACGCCCTGTATCTGAAGGGCGAATGCCTGCGGGCATTGGACCAATACACGGCGGCTATCGACCCGCTGACCCGCGCCGCTCAGAATGCTCCCAGCAATACCCACGCCTGGCTGGCGCTCGGTTGGTGCCACAAGCGAACGGGCCGGATCGACCTGGCGATTGAGTCGCTGGAAGAGGCATTGCTGGCCCAGCCGGACGACGCGCTTGTGCACTATAACCTGGCTTGCTACTGGAGCCTGGCGAAGAACAAGCGGCAGGCGCTGGCGTATCTTTCGCGAGCGCTCGATCTGAAGGACGAATATCGCCAGCTCGTCATGAGCGAGAGCGATTTCGACGCGATTCGCTCCGATCCGGCCTTTCAAGCCCTGGTCCGGGTGACGGTGTAGCCCGCTGGCGACAGCGAGGCGCGCCCGCAATTTCGGGTCGCTGTAAGCCTGTCGATCCCTACCCCAAAAGAATCCTCGACCCCGCACAGGCGAGGCCGAGGGCCTTCAAACCAACCCAATTCAATTGGTCGATGCTGCGACTGCCCGCCACCTGCCGGAGCGCGCGGCGCCGCTTGTGATTAAAACACCCAGCCCAAACTGGCGAACGCACCGTGCAGGATCAAGCTTCCATTCTGCTTAACCTGCGCGAAACCATTCGTGTCAGCCAGGGAGGGAAGGAACTGATTGTCGGCCAAGGCGACGTTCGCCACCCCGACGACCCGGTAGCCGATGATGACCCGCAGATTTTGGGTCAGAGCATAGCTGAAGCCGGAGTCGATCTCGCCCAAGAAGGCGAAGTCGGACTTGTGCGAGGGGATATCGAAGCCTGTTTGTCCGTCGCCGGTAAATAGCATCGAGCGGCAGTTCATTTGGTTGCCATAGAGGCCGGCTTTCGGAACCGCGAAGAGGCTGAACTTATCGGTGACGTTGTAATTGAGCAAAGCGCCGAGTTGGGCGCCATACAGATTGTTGGTGCAGCGGAAGGCCAGAAACGCCTCGTTCTGGCCGCCGATGTCGCCGAAGTCGGAGCCGGCCGCCGCGCCGCCATAGGCCAGGCGTTCGTCGAAGCGGAAGTAGCGGAAACCGGCGATGGCGGCAACTTGCAGCTTGCCCACCATCCACGCGCCTTGCAGCAGGTTCAACTCGAAGTTGTTCACGCGGTCGTCGCGCGTGATGCGCTGCTGGTGCGAGTTGTCGAAAAAGTCGCTCGCCGGGCGGCTGCCGATCATCACCGGACCGCCTGAGCCGTTGAGATTGATCAGCGTGCTCAGGTTGTTATTGGAATCGCTCACCTGGCTGAAACCGGTCGTGGGACCGATTCCCCAATAGGTGAACGCGATGCCGGGGCCGAGGTAGCCAAGGCTGCCGCATCCGCACGAACCGCAGGCACTGCCTGTGCCACAGCCGCCACCGGCAAAGCCATAGCCCACCGTTACCTGGCCGCCGCCTGCCCACTTGGGCCCTGCATTTTGCGAATTGAGAAGTTGGTTTGCGTTGTTGTTGCTGTCGGCGGTCGTCCAATAGGGATTGGCGCGGGTGCGTCCCATCGCCAGCCCGCCGATCACGCCGAACCAGCGTCCGCGGGTCGAACCGCAGTCGCAGTCGCCGTCGTCCCAGGTGGAATTGTGCAGTGCATTGTCAAAGTCAGATGCCGCGGGGGCCGGAGGGGCCGGCGGTTGCGGCGGGCTGTCGGCCGTGCCACCGGTGTAACCGGGCAAGGTTAACGTGGCGCTAGGATCCGCAGTTCGATAGGCAGCGGTCCGTGAGTTGGCATCGCGAGGTTCGACGCTCGGAAGGGGCAAGAGGGCGGGGGCCGTGGTCTGTGCCAGGGCGGCCGAGGCGGCCCATCCCCAGGTGGCCAATCCAAGCAGGCCGCGCTTGTAGAAAGATTTCATCGCATCAGACTCCTTTCGGTAGGCAATTACCCTTCCGCGCCTCCTCCATGATGGCGGCACCAGAAGTTCCGGCAGGGTCAAGAGCAGCACTGGGCTACTCGACGCGTGGAAATCCTTTCCACAATCGAACACTCCGTTGACTTCACTACCACCATCGTCCACGGGCCGGGTGCTCAATCGGATGATTGTGCGACCTGCAACTAATTTTTTCTCAAGGTGGTCGCGCCCTACGGAGCTTTGTGCGCTACCGACAAATCAGGCGCGCCGCCTACGCGCGGCTGACATGGAATATCCCCTAAGGTTCATGCACCGAGGTCGACGGGCGCGAGGGGGAACTTGTCGCGGGCAAGGCCGAAGCGGCCGGGGCAGGCGCGCGTGGGATGGGCTATGCCGGTCGCGCCGAGAGAAGCTGAAGCGCCGCGCGATCTAGCTCGAGGCAACCTCGCGAGCCAGCCGCTCATAGTCCTCGGCCCCGTTGGAGCCTGGCGCGTAATGGAAGATCGACTGCCCAAAGCTCGGGGCTTCGGCCAGGCGGATATTGCGGCGGATGCGGGTTTCGAACAGCCGCGTCTCGGCCCAGGGCGTGCGGGGGGCGCGGGTCTCGCGAAAGAACTGCTCGACGTCTTGCGATACTTCGCTGGCCAGGCGCGTGCCCGACTCGTACATGCAGTACACGACCCCGCTTAGCTTGAGGCGGTCGTTCAGCCGCCGCGCGACCAGGTCGATGGTCTGCAGCAGCTTGCTCAGTCCGTGCAGGGCCAGAAAGTGGGGCTGTAGCGGTAGAAACACTTCGTCCACCGCCGCCAGTGCGTTGAGCGTCAGGATGCCCAGCGACGGTGGGCAGTCGATGAACACATAATCGAACGACTCACCGCAAGCGGCGAGCTTGTCGCGCAAGATCACCTCGCGCCCCACCACGCCGACCAGTTCCACCTCGGCCGCGGCCAGATTGATGTGCGACCCGGCGACCCACAAGTTCTCGCCGCATTGGCGCCACACGTCTTCCAGCCGCACGTCGCCGGTCAGCACGTCATAAACGCTTTGCTCGTCGCGCGCCGGTTGCAGCCCCAGGTGCAAAGTGGCATGCGCCTGGGGATCGAGATCGATCAAGCACACGCGCTGGCCGGTCGCGGCCAATGCGGCGCTCAGGTTGACGGCGGTCGTGGTTTTGCCCACTCCGCCTTTTTGGTTCAGGATGGCAATCGATCGCATGGGAACTCCTTTTCCCAACCTGGAGGCCCGCAAGGAACCTTCGTCCTGGCTCATCGCGGAAGCTAGCGACTTACGCGCTGGATTCTACTGCAAGCGCGCGGCTTGGACCTAGACGAGTTGGCGCCAGCGAATTCGGCTCAATATCGCAGCACGCGGCGGAGCAACCAGCCGCCCCAGATCACGAGTCCCACGTTGGCCAGCCACACGCAGTAAGGGCTGATCGCGCCGGCTTTCGCGCGATCGGTTCCCAACGCCAACAGCGGGTAGTACAGCAACAGGATGGGCCCGAAGCACATGAAAAAGCTGGTCAGCGCATCGGAGTTGCGCATGCGAATCGCCATCGTGGCTCCGACCAGGGCAAAGCACAAACAGCTAAACCCGTTTGCCCAGCGGCGCGGGGGTTCGGTTTGCATGCGAAAGAGCTGCCACTTCAAATGCTGCAAGTGATCGGCGCCGTCGTTCCAACCGCGGCCCGTCAGGCCGTCAAAATCTCCGGTCAGCATCTGCAGACCGCTTTGCGCCGCCATTCGTTCTTCGTGCTCTTCGATCAGCACCTTGTGCCGCACCGTGGCTTCAGGAAATTGCCAGAGAGCCAAATGCGCCGGCGCCGAGTCGCCGTAGCCGCCTTGTGGTGCGATGTCGATCTCGCGCACGATCTTCTCATTCGGGAATGCCGCGTACTGGCCGGGCGCTTCGATCACGCTGTTCTCGAGCTCCACGGTCAGCTTGCCGGAACCGGGATTCGATTTCAGTTCGGCGACGTCGGCCCTGGCGGTGTACATGCCCGATCCGTCGGGGGCGGGCAAGGTGAAGATTGGCTTGATGAGCTTATGGCCGACGACTTCCTTGACGACGATGGAGAACGCGGGGCGGTTGAAGGTCTTGTTGGTGCGCAGCATGCCATAGGCGATGTCTTCCAAAGAATCGACGACCACCCGCTGCACGCCGTGATAGCCCCAGCTCATGGCCAGATCGTTGAGCCACACGGTCGTGAAGCTCAACAGCACCGAAAACAGCAAGGCCGGCCACAGCACCACCATCGGGCTGAGGCCGAGCGACTTGAGGGCCGTGATCTCGTTGAGCGCCGACATGCGGCCATACACGTTTGCGACCGCAAACAGGATCGTGCCGGGCACCGCGAACAACAGCGCATTGGGCAACAGGTAGGGCAGCAACAACAGGATCTGCGCCAACCCCAAGCCTTGCGCGACGGCCTGCTGCACCGCGCCGATCAGAATCATGAACGAAGTCAGCGAGACGAGCGTGATCGCGAACACCAGCCCGATCTCGCGAAGCACATATCGGGTCAGCAGGCGCATCGAGGCGTCTCGGGCGAGAAATCGGGCAGGGCGTGCTAGCGAAGTCGGCTGCCGCGAGCGCGATGGTCACGATCGCGGCTGGCGAGGGCGACCGGAATTATGCTGCAAGCGCGGTTTAGATCAAATGCCAGACTTTGATGGCGACCAGTGCGAGAAGGGTCGCGGCGACTGCCTGATATTCGCGGCTGCGCATCCATTGCGAGCGCTGCCAGTTGGCGGTCAGATGCAGCGCGCCGAAGCGGGGCAGGAAACGTGGCGTGCTGCGCGAGTATTCGGCCCATTGTGCCGGAAACTTCGCGGCCAGCAAGCGTTCTTCCTGTCGCACTTTCACGATGTAGATCACGAGAATCAGCGCCAGGATAAACCAGAAATTGAGCGGGTCGCTGATCAAAGCGCAGAACCCGAACATCATCATGAACGAGCCGACATAGAGTGGGTTGCGGATCACGCTATAGGGCCCGGTGGTCGTCAGCTCGGCGTCTTTGCGCAAAATGCCGGCGGCCCAACTGCGCAGGGCAAGTCCCGATACCACCAATAATCCGCCAACCACGCTGAGCGGATCGCGAAAGTTCACCAGGTCGTGCGGCTTGGGTCCGAAGGCGACATCTTCGACCACCAGCAACGTGAACAACACGGCCGATAGCACGATCCGCCGACGGATGAGAAACTCCGCTAGCGTTGTGAGAAAGGTGCGCTCGGGACCTGCTAGCGAAGAAGTCGAGGATGCCATCGTGTTTAAAACAGCCCGTGTTGCCCCAGAACGGTCCGCCGGCAAGCCTCAACCGAAACCCGAATGAGGGGATGCTTATACTGGCGTGCGCGAGAACGTGTCAACGTGACATGACTTTATCTCGGCCGCCGAGGAGCAGGCGTGTAAGGCGTTATGCGACGGCCACATTATTCTTCCTAGAACGCCGCATCTGGCGGGCGCCCATTGCCAGCTATGCTGTCGCCGAGGGCAAGCAAATCGAGATGGATGTAAGCGCCGGTGGCGCGCCATGACACGCGCGCAGCAACACCCGCCACGCGTTCGTTGAGCGCGAAAAAAGGCGAGCGCGGGTCAGCTCTCGACGCCGCTGCCCAGATATTCTTCCAGAATTGGAACCAGCTCTTGGAAATCGGCTGGCTTCGACAAGACGCGAATAATGCCGGCTTCAATGGCCGGGTACACGACATCGATGGTCGGATAGCCGGTCAGGAACACGGCTGCCAAATCGGGCCGCATTTCGCGCAGGCGGCGGAACAGCTCGACGCCGTTCATGCCTGGCATGCGGTAATCGATAATCGCGATGCCAAATTGCTTGTCCTCGGCCAGTTCCAGGGCCTTGTACCCATCGCGGGCGACGTCGGCCTGGAACCCGCAGGCGGACAACAACTTGGACATCATTTCGCCGGCGTCCGCGTCGTCGTCGACAATCAGAATCGGAAGCTTCATCAAACACCTCGTCACTTTTCCTCGTGCGTCGCATCCGGCCCGACGTACGCTGATCTCCCTATTATACCCGGCGGCACTGGCAAGTGCGTAATTCGCCGGCGGTATTCCGCAGTAAGGGTTTAAGGTCGAAGAGCACCCCCCGCCTTGCCGGGAGAGCGTTCTGGTTAAACCGCCGCGGAGCGCTTCAGGTTCCGCCGGCCAGAGTCACGTTAGCGCGGCGCGCTAAAGGAATGGCAGATCCGGCGGGTCAGAGAAGCCGCTTAGAACTCGACCTGAAAGCGAGTCGCAAAAATGTCCATGGCGCTGAAGCCGCGTGCATTGTTGTCGAGCATCGAGTGGATCCAATTGAATTGCACGCGCGTGTATTGGTTCCACCACCAGTTCAGCGCCACCGTGCTTTCGTTGAGCACGCCTGGATTGGGCACGGGCGGCGGGCCGGGGACCCCCACCAGAACGTTGGCCGGATTGGGGGCGGCGCTGACGTTCAAATACGTCCAGCGCGCGGCGATTTCCCACGCGCCCCAGCCGCACATCCGCTTTTTCGCTCCCAGGCCGAAGAACTCGGTGAACGGCTTGACGTTGTAGTCCAGCACACCGGTCAGCTTGTTGTAGCCGCACGACTCGCCCGTCAAGAAGAAGCCGGCCTGCGCATAAGCCCCGTAATAGAAGATTGCTGGGCCGCCCATCTGATTCAAACTGGTGGCCAAGAACTCGGTTTGAAAGTGAGCCGAGCCCATGTTGGCCGCCAATTCCGTGTGAGCGAAGTGGTAGTTATTGGCCAGAATGCGGCCGGTGTCGACGACGAAGGGCGTGCCGGCCACGGTTAGGCCGCCGCCCGTCGCGTCACCCACGAAGAATTCTGGGATCGAGCGCGATTCATACGCGCGCGCCCCGGTGCCGGTGGTACCCGTCCCACCGATTTCGCTGAAGTTGTAACCGGCTCCCACGTGCAGCAAGTAACGCCCTTCTGCCGGTTCGTCATAGTACAACAGCCGCGTGCCGCGGATCGCGGTTGAGATGCCACCCTGATCGCCGATCTGCGTGGCGAAACGCGTATCGCCCAGCGTTTGGTAAGTCGTCGTCGCGCCATTAAAAAACGTGGTGCCCGTGGCGTAGGCGCTATAGGCGATGGTTCCCAATTCGTCTTCGGCCACGCGCCACGCCATGATGCCGGTTCGCCGGAATGGATCGAGCGCTTGAAAGTCCGCATTACGTTCCAGGAACTCGAGATGTCGAATGCTGGTCAAGGCGTCCATCGTGGTCGGCTGCCGAAAGTGGCCGATACGGATGTTGCCGAAGAACGGGATGTTGCCTTGCTCGCCCCACACGTCCAAAAAGCTCGGTCGCCCGGCGATGGCAAAGTCGAACTCGACGCTGTAGCGCGTGAACTCGGCGACGTTACCGAGCGCTTGCAAACGGGCGCGGCGGAAGCCGATGCCGTCTTGTATGTCGCCTAGCGTCGCGCGGCTGTTGGCGTCTTGTGAAAACAGGCCGTCGTCCACCTGGAAAAAACCGCTTAGGCGGATCAGCGGATATGCCTTCTTGGACGCTGCCGCAGCCTCTTCAAGCGCTTGGATTCTTGCTTCGGTATCCACGTCGGCGGCAGGACCCGGTCCCTCTTGCACTTGTGCAACCGGCAAAATGCTCGAGCCTGTCTCTTTCGCCGTCCCGGTGAGCCGTGAGAAAACGGGCTGCTTTCGCAGCTCGGCCAGTTCGCGCTCGGTCGCCTCCAGTCGCCGCGCTAGATCGGCCACCGTTGAAGTGCCGATCGGCGTGACCGCGTTCGTCGCGACCAGCGGGTGAGCTTCAATGCCCGTGTCGGGATAACCTGACGGCGCGGGGACGATGTAGGCCGGTATGGGGCGCGCCTGCCCAGGAGCCGGGGCGCCCAAGATGGACGTGGATTCTGGAGCTCGCGCGACCGGTCGAGGTTGAGCCAAGGCCGGCGACTCGTCAGGCGCGATCTCTTGGATCACCGCGGCCAGGCCGGTTGCCGGCGCCGCGCCCGCGTTCGGCTGCTGAGCAAGCGCGCTTGCGCATGGCGCCAACGCGGTTAGCGCGGCAATCAGGCTCACCCAGGTTGCTTTCATCGCTCGCACCGAGTGGGCCCTCCCTGGCCCTCATCTGGGTGTCAATTTATGCGCGGTAAAATCAATACGACCGTTGCAATCGTCATAGCTCCTACTGTTTGTCGGCCTTCCCCGCGTGAAAGGCTTAAGGAAGCGACATTCCATGACCAACTTTTAAGATCTTGCCGCCTCGAAACCGCGCTGCCGGCGAGTGCGGCAAGCTCATGGCCGAAAATCGGTTCCGGCTAACCTGACCACCCCGATGCCTGCGATAGCAAGGTACGGTTTCGCTGAAGGAGAAACCCATGCAACGAAGCTTACTGATAGCTGCGCTCATGCTGGCTGTTGCCGCGGGGGCGCGCAGCGCGAACGCTCAGGACACCACCTACGGGCAAGACCCCGTCCCCGACTCGCAGTTCTGGAGCGGCACGGTCCCGCAGGGTTATGGCTTTGACCTGGTGCCGGCGCAGGTGGAAACCATTCGCCCCTCCCGCGCGGAATATGGGGTGGACCCCATTCCCAATTCGCGGATCTACGATAGCTGGGACAAGATTGGGCCGGAGTTGTCGACCTCTGGGCAAATGCTGACCGAGGCCATCGAAGATGAGGCGCGGCCAGCTCGGCCGAACTCGACTCGGCGGCGGCAGCGCTAAGTCGATCGCAGAACGAATCAGGCGCGGGCTTTGGCCGCGGCCTCGCGCGCGACGGCCAGACATTCTTCAACATCCGGCAGCGGGTTGGCCGGATTCTCCTCGTACTCCAGCGCCAGGCAGCCATCGGCGGGAAACTTGACCTTGTCGAGCGCCTTGAAGACGCCGACCACGTCCAGGTGCCCCTTGCCCAGGATCACGCCCTTGGTGCGCTGTTTCTGTTCGGCGAAATCTTTGAGGTGGATGCCGAACAGCCGGGCCTCGAACAGATTGATCGCCCGCACCGGATCTTCGGCCGAGCGAATGTAGTGGCCTAAATCGGCGCAAGCGCCGATCAGCGGGTGCCGCCCCTTGATCGCGGTCAGCACGTCCGTGATTTTGTCGTAGCGGGCGCCCGGACCATGGTTATGGATGGCGATGCGGATCTGATATTCCTCGCACAATTTGTCGAGGCTGTCGAAGGAGTCTTCGGTCGGATCGGCCGACAGATTGCGAATGCCGGCCTTGCGCGCGAACTCGAACCAGCGGCGGTTCGCCTCGTGATCTTTCGTGAACGGATTCACGCCGTGCGCCAGGATCTTGATGCCTAGTGCGCTAGTGCGCGCCTTCATCTGATCGATCTCGGCGTCCGACGACTTGGATTTAAAGTGTGCGTCGAAGAACTCGACCGTCTTCAGCCCCAGCTTGTGTATCTCGTCCAGCGCGCGGTCGACCGGAAACTGGCGCAGCGTGTAGCTCTGCATTCCGACGTTGAAACCGCTGAACGAGTTATCGGCGGCGCGCGCGAACCGCCGGGTGGCCAGGACGGTTGCGGCGCCGGCCGTGGTGGTCAGAAACGCGCGTCGTGAAAGGCGGCTGTGCATGATGATGTTTCCGGTTGTATCTCTTTGGATTGGCGGATGAATTGTTTCGCTCGTCGGTATCTTAGTTGGCGCGCCTGCCGCCGTACAGCAAGCGAGCGATCAGGTTAAGCAAATCGGGCCAAACAAAACGGGCCGCGCTTGCGCGCGGCCCGTGTGCTTTCGGCCCTGAGCATTCGCGAGCGCTACGACTTCTTGCCCAGTTCGGCTTCGATCGCTTCGACCACTTCCGGGGCGTCGGGCTTCACGCGCGGATCGAAGCGCTTGATGACCTTGCCGTCGCGACCCACCAGGAACTTTTCGAAGTTCCACTTGATGTCGCCGGAGAAGCCGGGGTCGCTGTCTTCCGAGGTGAGGAACTTGTAGAGCGGGCAGATGCCGTCGCCCTTGACGACGACTTTCGAGAACATCGGAAAGTCGACGCCGTAGTTCTTGGTGCAGAACTCAGAGATCTCGGAATCGCTGCCGGGCTCTTGGCTCAAGAATTGGTTGGCGGGAAAGCCGAGAACTTGCAGGCCCTGGCCTTTGTATTTCGTGTACACCGCCTCCAACTGCTTGTATTGCGGGGTCAAGCCGCACTTGCTGGCGACGTTGACGATGAGGACCACGTTCCCCTTGTACTTCGACAGATCGACCGTCTTGCCATCCAGGCTCTTCATCGTGAAATCGAGCGGACCTTTGGCGTCGGCGGCCATGGCGGCAGAGGCCAACGCAACGAACAGGCAGGTCGAGGCAACCAGGGCGAGCTTCATGGGAGCAACCTCCGGCGAGACGGTTGTGGTGGGGAACGAAAAGCGGTTCTAAGCAACCTAACGTGCCGCCAATCGGCTGTCAAAGCGCGGCCGACGCAGGCTCCCGGCCGCCAGACGGGTCCCTGCCCGGCGTCGCGCGGCACTTGCGGAAAATGGCTGCCCAGCGTTAGCATTCTCGCAACATTTGCCGGCCCGGCCGAAAGAACCTGACGCCGCTCGAGCCGGCCCATCCTTGGATGCTTTTCGCATGGGAACAACCCTATTGAATGCCTGGCCGCTGGCCGTCGAGGCCAGTCAGACATCGCTCACGCTCCCGTTCTTGCGGTTGTATGTGTTCGTGCTGGCCGGGTTTGTCGGATATCAGATCATCACGCGCGTGCCGGCCCTGCTGCACACGCCCTTGATGTCGGCCACGAATGCCATCAGCGGCATTTCGCTGGTGGGTTCGCTCGTCGCCGCCGGCGCTCAATTCAGCAAGTTCAGCACCTTCCTGGGCTTTGTTGCCGTGACCGCCGCCACCATCAACGTGGTGGGCGGGTTCATGATCACCGACCGCATGCTGAAGATGTTCCGCCGGCAGGAGCGGTCGTAGACGATGCCAAGCGCCTCGCAACTCGCGCTACACCTGCTCGGCGCCGTGACCGCTGCCCCTAAGCCCGTCAAAGCGCAGCACGAGTTCCGTGAGTTCTTCATCGAAGTCGCGTACCTGGCGGCATCGGTGCTGTTCATTCTGGGCTTGCGCGGGCTGACCGCGCCCGACAAGGCCCGCCGCGGCATGCAACTGGCCGCCATCGGCATGTTCGTGGCCGTACTGGGCACGCTCATCGATTTTCGCATCGTCGACTATACGTGGATTCTGCTGGGCTTGGCGTTGGGCTCGGCGATTGGCGCGGCGATTTCGATCTGGATGCCCATGACCGCCATCCCGCAGCGGACGGCCATCTCGCATGCCTTTGGAGCACTCGCGGCGACGCTGGTCGGCATCTCGCACTATGACTACGTCACGCGCGTGTTGGGCGAAGAGCTCAGCCGGGTCGACATGGCCGCCCTCGGCTTCGAAGTCATGTTCGGCTCGCTCACCATTACCGGCAGCTTGATGGCATTTGGCAAGTTGCAAGAGCTGCTGCCGGGGGCGCCGGTCACCTATGCCGGTCAAAACGAATCGAACATCGGGCTGTTTGCGGTCGCCGTCCTGATGTTTTTGTTTCTCGTGTTCTCGTCATCACTGACCGGAAGCCACACGGTCATTTTCTATCTGATGGTCGTGGTCGGACTGGCGGTCGGAGTGCTGATCGTGATCCCGATTGGCGGGGCCGACATGCCGGTCGTCATCTCGCTACTGAACAGCTACGCCGGGCTGGCATCCTCGGCCACGGGCTTCGTGCTCGGAAACAACGTGCTCATCATCGCGGGGGCACTCGACGGCGCGTCCGGCTTCTTGCTGTCCATCCTGATGAGCAAGGCCATGAATCGCTCGTTCACCAACGTGCTGTTCGGGGCTTTCGGGACGCCGGCGGAGTCGGCGGGCGCGGCGAGCACGGCGGGGCTGGTGGTCCGGCCCATCTCGTCCGAAGATGCCGCGGCGCAGCTCGCCTATGCGCGCGAAGTGATCATCGTGCCGGGTTACGGAATGGCCGTGGCGCAGGCCCAGCACCAGGTGCGCGAGCTGGCAGAGCTCATCGAGCGTCGCGGCGGCGAGGTGAAGTTCGCCATCCATCCCGTCGCCGGACGGATGCCAGGCCACATGAATGTGCTGTTGGCCGAAGCCAACGTGCCTTACGACAAGCTGCTCGACATGGATGAAATCAACGACCAGTTCTCTCGGGCCGACGTGGCACTGGTCATCGGGGCCAACGACGTCGTCAATCCCGCCGCGCGCAACGACCCGTCCAGCCCCATCTATGGCATGCCGATCCTGAACGCCGACCAGGCCAAGAGCGTGATCGTGCTCAAGCGGAGCATGAACCCGGGCTTTGCGGGGATCGAGAACGCGCTGTTCTACGATCACAAGTGCTCGCTGCTGTTTGGCGACGCCAAAAGCTCGCTGACGAAGCTCGTGGCCGAAGTCAAAGCCCTGCAATAGGGCCGCCGTCGCCGCCCGCTGAAGCGGCGCGCCTTACTCCAGCTCGATGGGCGGGCGGACATCATACTTCGACATCAGTTCGCCCAGGCCAAGCACCTCGCGGACGCGCTCGTTGACCACATTGCCGCCGATGGCGATCAGGGTCTCACGGACAATCTCGTCCTTGCGATCGATGCGCCACTCGCCGTCTTTGGCGAGCTGCGCCAGAAAAGTGGTTACGTTTTTGGCATACATCTGGCTGGCAGGGTAGGGAACCTCAGCCGGCAGATTGGTCGGCCCGAGAATGGTAACGCCACCCGACACGATGGTTTCACCCGGCTTCGTGAGCTCGCAATTTCCGCCGCGCTCGGCCGCCACATCCACGATGACCGATCCGGTCGCCATGGCGGCAACCATTTCGGCCGTCACGAGCGTCGGCGCTTTCTTGCCGGGCACGGCCGCGGTCGTGATGACCAGATCGCTGGCGGCCACCACGTTCAGCATCAGCTCGCGCTGCTGGCGATAAAACGATTCGTCCATCTGTTTTGCATAACCGCCGGCGGCTTCCGTTTGTGCGGTGACAAGCGACATCTCGACAAACCGCGCGCCCAAGCTTTGCACTTGTTCCTTGACGGCGCTGCGAACGTCGTAGGCGCTGACGACCGCGCCTAAGCGGCGGGCACTGGCGATGGCCTGCAACCCTGCCACCCCGGCCCCAATGACAAGTGCCTTGGCTGGCGTGATCGTGCCCGCGGCGGTCGTCAACATCGGGAACATTTTGCCGAGCGCAGTCGCCCCCAACAGCACGGCCCGATAGCCGGCCACCGTTGCCTGCGAGCTCAGTACGTCCATCGACTGCGCGCGCGAGATGCGCGGAACGAGCTCGAGGCCAAATAGCGTCACGCCGCGCTCAGCCAACACCTGCTGCGGCGCGGGCATGCCTAGTGGGTCGGCCAAACCGATCAGCACCTGGCCCGCATGAAGCTGAGGCAAGTCGGCCATGCCGGCTTGTGGATTGGCGCCCAAGGTGCGAACTTGAACCAGGCACTGGGCCGCCAGGGCATCGGCGCGTGAAACGATCGCGGCGCCTTTTTCCTGGTACTCGGCGTCCGGAAAGCCGGCGGCCAGCCCTGCCGATTTTTCGATTCGCACCTCCCAACCCGCTTTGACAAGCGGCGGCACCGAGGCAGGCACGAGCGCCACGCGGCGCTCGCCCGGAAAAGTCTCTCGAAGAGCGGCAACAATCATGAAATGCCAGGGAGTCAGCGGCGCGGGTTTTTGCCGATCGAGCGACCATCCGCTAGCTCGATCGCACGGGGTAAGTTGGCCCGATTGTGCCAGATTGCCCTCGTGCTCGAAAGGTGCGCTTGGTGGCCGTGGCGCGTCGCCGTGACCCACAGAATGTGTCGGCACCCGCCTTGAACCGATCTGGCCGACTCGGTAAATTGGCAGTTTCGCCTTTGGCGGCCGGGGGCCTACCTGCGCCTGGGCATTGCTGCTGCACCGCCGCGGCAGCTTTCTGCTTGAACTTCGAAGTGAGCGTGAGAGATGAGAACGGCGACCGTGAAAAGCTACATGGCCAAGCCCGGCCAACTCGAGCCCAAGTGGTGGCTCGTCGATGCCGAAGGCAAAGTCGTGGGCCGGCTGGCCAGCGACATCGCCATGATCCTGATGGGCAAGCACCGACCAACCTACACTCCGCATATCGACACCGGCGACTATGTCGTCGTTCTCAATGCCGAGAAGATCGTGCTGACCGGCAAGAAGTGGGACTACAAGCAGTTTACCTGGACCACTGGCTATCCGGGCCTCCGCACCGAGTCGGCGCGCACGCGATTCGAACGCGAACCCGAGCTGATCTTGATCGAGGCGGTGCGCCGCATGCTGCCCAAGAACAAGCTGGCCACCAAAATGCTCTCGAAGCTGAAGGTGTACGTGGGAAACCAGCACCCGCATCAGGCCCAGAATCCCGAACCCAAAGAGCTGGCGGTTAAGTGAGCCAGGCAGCAAGGCCGGCCGCCGCCCGCCGCACATCCAAAACGTAAGAAAGCATGATGTCCGCCGTCAAAGCATCCAAAGCCAACGATTTTCTCGGCACCGGCCGCCGCAAAACTTCTGTCGCCCGCGTTCGCGTGCGCTCGGGCACGGGAGTCATCATCGTCAACGAGCGTCCGTTCGAAGAGTACTTTCCAGTCGATCAAGATCGCCGCAATGTTTTGGCCCCGCTCACGAAAAGCGGCAAGCAAGGAGCGGTGGATATTTCGATTCGCGTGCACGGCGGCGGCAATACCGGACAATCAGGCGCCTGCATGCTGGGCATCGCGCGGGCGCTGATCAAGTTCGATCCGGAAACCTTCGACCCGCTGCGTCATAACCACCTGCTCACCCGCGACAGCCGCATGAAGGAACGCAAGCACTACGGTTTGCGCGGCGCTCGCAAGGGCACGCAGTTCTCGAAGCGCTAGATTGGCCCGAGCGGGCTCTTCAGCCGGGGGTGCCAAAGGGTTTTTCGGCTGCGCTATCGTCGCGCCCTGGCGCGGCTCTGCTTGCTCTACTCGAAGAGCAAGTAACCAAAACCCTCGGGCGTGTAGCTCAGCGACGCGGGGACGGTCCAGGATTGAAATCCCACGCCGGGGACGATTCGCTGGATGCCGAGCGCCCAGGCGCGTTTGCCGGCCGTGCGGCTGTCGCCGAGCTCGGAGAGCGGAATCGCGGCTTCGGCAGTCCAGGTGCTGTCCGTTTGTCCGGCCGCCACGAACCAGTTGGGGTTCCAACTCGAATCCTGCCAGCAGCGTTCCGCGGTCCACCCGCGGCAGTCGATCACCAGTTGATAGTACGTCGCGAAATCTCGATCGACGTCGATCAAAAGCTCCACGCGATCCTGGTCCGCGAGATCGGCATCGCGCGGGCGGGGCTCGTCTGACGGTTCATATTTGAATTGTTCCGCCCGGGTGCAACTCACGGCGATGTACAAGAATTCTTCGTCGAACGCCAACATGGCGAGCGCTTCCCAGTCGGCATCGTCGCGCAGCGCGCTGTGCAACTGGGCTTTTTCGGCGGTTTGCCAGAACGGCTCGTCGAGGCGCCCATCGAGGCGCGGCTTGCCCGGCGCGATGCGGCAAGGATAGACGGACTTCGGGCACTCGCTTCTGCGGTCGCCGAGCCATATCTCCGCCGCGGCACAATCGCGCCACGCATCGGCAGGCCGGGTGCTCTTGAGCATCGCATAAAAACGCTCGGCGACCCGCGTCGAGCCCTGCTGGCGCTGCGCGACCGCCAACGGAAAGCGCGCGGCAGGCTCGCCATACAGCGCGGGCTGCAGTTCTTCGAGCTGCTTGCCATAACCGGCCGCCTTGGCGAGCCGATCGGCAGCCTCGGCATCGCCCAGCACAAGCCCGGCCGCGGTTGCCACTTCAGCTCCGGCGGCAATGGCCGCTTGCCGGCGAACACCGCGCCCGACGGCGCGCATACCTTCAGTCGCCGCTTTTTCCTTCGCGCTCTGGGCGCGCGGTGGCATGGTGGGCTGTCGCCCGCTGACCTGCTCGATGCGATGCTGCTGGGGAGCGCGGTTGCGCCAGGCGGCTTCGCCGCTTGCGTAATACTGCACGAGCCAAACCAGCGACTTGCCGGCCAGCGGACTGGTCGGATAGCGTTCGACGACAAGTTCGAAGCATTCGGCGGCCGAGGGCCAGCGCCCGAGCCGGTGGTAGCGCTCGCCCAATTGGAAGAGCACTTCGGCGGCGCGGGCTGGCTCCATGCGGCGGGTTTGCTCGCCGAAGTCGGCCAGAAAACGGCCGTCGCGCTCGTCGCTTTCGCTGCGCGCGAGAATGGCCTGCAGGTTGCGCCGCATCTGCACTTCGCGTTTCGTGGCCTCCAGATTCGTGGGCACAAGCTCGTCGAGCGGACGCCGGGCGTCACTGCCAGGCGAAAGGGGAATGCCGCTGAAGAAATCTCGCTGGCCAATCTGCTGCGGCAACCGGTCGACCAGCAAGCGGAACCCAACAACAGCCGGAGGCGGCGAGAACTCGGCGGCCAGCACGCCGCGCGCCGGAGCCGCCAACTCGCCAATCGAGCGGTCCAAGCGATTGGAAAGTTGCGAGGTGTTGACGTTGATGGCGCCGGCCTGGCCTGAGGGCAGCGCGGCGAACACTTTTTGCACGCTCCAGGGACGCAAGCCGGCGTCGGCCAGTTGCTCGGGATAATGCGCTGAGTCCGCGGCATGTTCCACCGCTCGCAGCACAACCTGGTTGACGATGTGCGCCGCGGGGTCGCCGCCGCGAACGTCCGCCGCCGAGGTCACCACGACGTTGGGGCGCAACATGCGGATGCGGGCCACGACGTGTGCTTCGAGCTTGTCGATCGCCTGGCCGTCATTCGCGGAGTTCCAAATCTCGACCAGCTCCTCCGCGCCGAGTTTCAAGCCTGCTTGCCGCAAGGGAAATCGCCAGGCCGCTTGCGCGACGCTGCCGCCGGCCGAAACCGTGGCCTCTTGCGCGACTAGGGCGGCATCCGATGCATCGCGCGATTCGAGGTCCTCGCGATTGAGAACGTCGATCGCGCCCAGATAACCTTCCTCGGCCGAAAGGCGCGCGACAAGCTCCCACGGCAGATCGGTGGCGCGGCTAACGAACGCCACATAGGCCGCCCGCGATCCGCCGGCGCGGCGCTGCGACCAGGTCTGGCCGCCATCGGCAGTCGTCAGAATGGTGCCGAGATCACCCACCGCGCAGCCATGGCGCTCGTCGCTGAACGCCAGCGCGCGGATCGACACGGACTGGCCCGTATCGGCGACTTGCCAACTGCGTCCTGCGTCGGCGCTGTGCAGCACGCGTGTGCCGGGCGTGCCGGCGACCCACACGTGTTCGCCCCGCACGGCCAGCGCGTTGAAATCGAACTGACTACGTACGCCGGATGGGATTTCGCCTTCCGTGGTTTGCCAACTCTTGCCCAAGTCTTGAGTGCGCAGCACGAGCCCACCTTCGCCAACGAGCCAGCCCTTGTTGGGCGCCAGGAGTTTCATGTCCGCAAGCGCGCGCAAACCAAACGCGGCATTTGCTGATTCGATTCCTCTGCGCCGCAGGGGCGCCGTCCTGCCCACGCGGCCCGCCAGAGCACCGGTGTTGGGATCGACAAAATCGCCCGTCAGCCAGGCACCGCTCTCCGTCGCCGGGATGGCGGACCAGCTTCGCCCGCCATCTTGCGTCGCGAACACGCCGGAAGGAAACAAGGCCGAGCTGCGCCCGACGGCCCAGCCATGCTGGGCATCGAAGAAGCGCAGCCGCGAGATTGTCGGCAGGACGAGCTTGCGATTCAGCGTCCAGGTGCGGCCAGCATCGCTCGTGTGGAGCACGACTCCGGACGCCAAGCGCGTGTAGGGCTGTGTCGACCCACCGGCTACCCAGCCGGCTTGCTCGTCGATGAAACACACGCTCGAAAGCCGGCAGTCCACGCCTGAGGGCTGCAACTTCCAATGCTCGCCGCCATCGGCGGTGTGCCAGATGACACCGCGGTCGCCCACGGCCCAGCCGTTGGCGCGGTCGACGAAGCACACGTCGGCCAATTGCGCGTCTCCGCGCTCGCCAATCGATACCTCGGGCGTCTCCGCGCCAAGCAACGCGGCCGCCGCCAGGCAGGCCCAGCAAAAAGCAACCGCCAAACGGCATCCACCGAAACTCAGCATGTGGTACTCCGGCGCAAGCAAAGCAGGCAGGCGATTGAGGCGGGAAAAAGCCGCGAGATTGTAGCCGCGGCGCAGGTGCGCACCTAGGCCAGTCAAGCGACGGGTTGGACGGCTAATGAGGTTCATTTAAAGTAGGGGTCGCTAACCCCTGACCCCAACTCCACCCCCTAACCCCTCGTTCAATTCCATGCGCGTGATAGTCGAGAAAGATCGAGAAGGAGTCAGTCGCCGGGCCGCTCAGCTCGTCGCAGACCTGGTGCGCCGCCGCCCGACGTGCGTGTTGGGCCTGGCGACCGGCGGCACGCCGCTGGGAACGTATGCCGAGCTCATCCGCTTGCATCGCGAGGAAGGGCTCGACTTCTCGCGCGTCGTCACCTTCAACCTCGATGAATACGTGGGGCTGGCGGGGACGCATCCGCAAAGCTATCGCTACTTCATGCAGCAGAACTTTTTGGATCACATCAATATCGACCCGCGCGACACGCACGTGCCCGACGGGCGCGCACTTGATTTCGAATCCTATTGCGAGCAGTACGAGCGGATGATCGCCGATGAAGGGGGCATCGATCTGCAACTGCTGGGGATCGGCAGCGACGGACACATCGCCTTCAACGAGCCTGGGTCTTCGTTGGGCAGCCGCACGCGGCTCAAGACATTGACCGAAGAAACGGTCCGCGACAACGCGCGATTTTTCGGCAGCGAGCGCGAAGTGCCGCGACTGGCCATCACGATGGGCGTCGGCACCATCCTGGAATCGCGCCGCTGCTTGTTGCTCGCCGCCGGACACAGCAAGGCGCGGGCCATCCGCGACACGATCGAGGGTCCGATCACGGCCCAGGTTACCGCTTCCGCTTTGCAACTACATCGCGACGTGATCGCGATCCTCGATGAGGAAGCCGCGCGACTGCTCGAGCGGCGCGACTATTACCTAGAGGTTGAGCGGGCCCAGGCGGAACTTCAGTCGGGCCAGTTGGGGCGGTTTGGCATGCCGACCTGAATCGACGGCTGGGCTGGCATTGACCCACAGCCGCTTACTTCGATTCCACGGCCGATGGCTCGGCGTCCGCTGGCGGCGCTGTGGTTGGCGCCGAGGGTGTTTCTGCGGCCGGGCTGTCCGCCGGCTTCTCCTCCGCCGCGGAGGGCGCGGTCTCCTCGGCCTCTTTTTGCGCCGGGAATTGCTCCGCGAAGAATTGCTTCAACTCTTCATGCGCCGATGGATCGAGCGACACCGGCTGCTTGCCGCCGGTGAGCGCCACCCGACCGGACTCGACGTCGAACAACACCGTGGCCCAATTTCGGTGGTCAGTGAACCCGACGGCATACTGCCAGTGAGGTTCACTCTCGTCGACAGGCCGACGCCAGTCGAAGGTGGTGTCTTGCACCAGCGCGCGGCGCACGTTGTTGATGCCCTTGGCGCCGCTTGCGTCCTTTGTCTCATCGACGCTCCACGCCAGGCCGCCGAATTCCAAGGCCCTGGGTGCGGAGTCGGCATCGCCATGCGGCTCGCTATCGTCGTCTGGGTTGGAGACGCGCGCTTCGCCCAGCCGCATCAGCTCGACCTCGGGCGCCCCCGCGATCAAAACGGCGCTCGTTGTGCCCCAAAATTGTTGTGCGCGCTGTTGGCCTTGGTAGTGATACCAGGCGCTAAAACACGCCGCCGCCAGCGCCACCAGCACAATTCCAACGATCACCATCTTTCCAGCGTTGGGCATAGTCGATGTTCCGATTCGAAGGCGTTTTCGCCACAACTCCGCGGCCACTAGGCACGCGCAAGGCCCGTAGTATACTGGGTTGCGACAAGTCCCGGACAGCACCTTCACCGTAAACAAAGGCACAGTAAACAAAGGCACAATGGCAGACGAGTTCGATCCCTATCGCGAGGCGCTGGTCATGGAGGCGACGACCATCTGGCCAGAGGAGTACGAAGATTGGGATCCGCTCGAGCGGGGCCGAATCGAAGAGCAACTTCACGCCGATCCCGCCAAGGCCGCCGCGCTCGAATACATCCGCATGCACACCGGATTTCGCCGGCAAATCACCGTCACCCCCTCGGACATCGAACGGCTCGCCTGAGCCCGGAGCCTGCGCGCGTGACTGCCGTCGTCGTCCAGCTTGGGCCGCGCACCTACCGCGTCGAAATTGGCACCGGCAACTTGAGCGAGCTGGGCGCGCTGGCCAGCGCGTGGTGCAAACTTTCGCACGCGGTGATCATCACCGACCGCAACGTCGAATCGCCACATGCCGAGCGCGCGGCAGCCAGCCTGAGCGAAGCCGGCGCGCGCGTCGACGTGCTGGTTGTTGAGCCGGGCGAAGAAACCAAGTCGGTCGAATCGGCCGCGCAGCTTCACGAGAAGCTGCTCGAGTTGGGCGCTGACCGCAAGACGGTCGTCGTGGCGGTTGGCGGCGGAGTGGTCGGCGACTTGGCGGGCTTCGTGGCTGCGACCTTCGCGCGCGGACTGCCATTCATTCAAGTGCCCACAACGCTGCTGGCCCAGGTCGACAGCTCGGTGGGCGGCAAAGTTGGCGTTAATTTGCCGGCCGCCAAGAACATGGTGGGCGCGTTCTGGCAGCCCGCCGGCGTGCTCATCGATACTGCCGTGCTCACGACGCTAGCCGACCGCGAATATCGCGCCGGGCTGGCCGAAGTCGTGAAGTATGGAGTTATCCTGGATGCCGAGTTCTTCGCGTACTTGGAACAGCACGTGCGCGAGCTTTCGGCGCGCGACCCGGCCGTGCTCGAACATATCGTCATGCGAAGTTGCCGGCTCAAGGCCGATATCGTCGAGCAAGACGAGCGCGAAGAGACCGGCCTGCGCTCCGTATTGAATTACGGCCACACCTTTTGTCACGCCATCGAGGCGGTCGCCGGGTACGGACAGTTCCTGCACGGCGAGGCGGTTGCCATCGGCATGCTGTGCGCCTCGCGACTGGCCGAGCGGCTGGGGCGGATCGATCACGCGCTCACCACGCGTCAGCATGCATTGCTCATGGCGCTCGGACTGCCCGTCGATTTTCCAGCGCTTGATCACGGCGCGATTCTCGCTGCCATGTCGCGCGACAAGAAGGTCGAGCATGGCAAGCTCCGCTTCGTGCTGCCCACGCGGCTGGGACACGTCGAGCTGGTCGGCGACGTCGATCCTACGGACGTGCGGGCGGTGCTGGCTACGTGATCACTGCCCAAATCAAGGGAACACCATTGGACCAGTCGGCCGCAAGCTTCGATGGAATGGCCGATGCGTTGCGGCTGTCGCTCGTTTCCGGCATCGGTCCGCGCATTCGCAAGTTGCTGCTGGAAAGGTTTGGCAGCCCGAGCGCGGTGTTCGCCGCCGCGCCGGCGGATTTGAGATGCGTGCAGGGCGTCGGAGCGGAGCTGACGCGGCGCATCGCGGTCGCGCGTGAAGAGATCGACGTACAAGCGGAGCTCGACTTGTGCGCTGCGAGTGGGATTCGCATTCTGGGCGACTCGGAAGCGGATTACCCGCGCGCCCTGCGCGAGATCGACGATCCGCCCGGCATCCTGTTCCTGCGCGGCGAACTGTTGCCGCAAGATGCGCTTGCGATCGCGGTGGTCGGCTCGCGGCATGCCACGCAATACGGGCTCGCGCAAGCCGAACGCCTGGCCGGCAGCCTGGCACGCGCCGGCTTCACCATCGTGAGCGGGCTGGCACGCGGCATCGATGCGGCGGCGCATCGCGGCGCGCTAGCCGCCGGCGGACGCACGTTGGCCGTGCTGGGTAGTGGGCTGTTGAATCTTTATCCGCCCGAGCATGCGGAGCTTGCCGAGCAGATTTGGAACCAGGGCGCGGTAATGAGCGAAGCGCCGCCGCGCAGCCCGCCCCTGAGCGGCGCGTTTCCGCAGCGAAACCGCATCATCACGGGCCTGTCGCTGGGCGTGCTGGTGGTGGAAGCCTCGACGAAATCTGGCGCGCTCATTTCCGCGCGGCATGCAATGGAGCAAAATCGCGAGGTGTTTGCCGTGCCTGGCCGCGTCGATAATCGCATGGCGCGCGGCTGCCACCGTTTGATTCGCGATGGCGCGAAGCTCGTCGAAACCGCCGACGACATCCTGGAGGAGCTGGGTCCCCTGGCCGCCCCGGCCGAGCGCGGCGACGGCGAAGCGATTCATCATCCGGCCGAGCTGTTGCTCAACGAGCTCGAACAAAAGGTGCTTGCCGCGATTACGAGCGACCCTTCGACCATCGACGCCGTCGTGGTTGCAAGCGGCTTGCCGACCGGGCAGGTGTTATCGACGATCAGCGTGCTCGAGATGCGTCGCCTGGTGCGACGAATCAGCGGGAACTCGATCGCGCGGGTTTAAGGCACTCGCATTGCTAATGGGGCTTCATTTGCTTTGCCCGCCGATTTTCCACCCTGGAAGCTGATACGGCCGACTAGGGGTGGCGGCATAGAAATCTCGGCAGGCAAATTGATAGCGAATGCCCGCCTCTTTGAACTCGGCCAAGGTGGATTCCGAGTATGTGCCTTCGGAAAGAATCTCGTCACGAAGACGCTTGGCCGCCTTCTCGTATCGGTCACACGCGACAATGCAATATCGTGCTTCATCCGGCTTGCCTTTACTGTATTGTGCATCGACTCGCGGACTGATGACGTTGAAGATGGCATCATTTGCCACGGAAAGCAGCCACCGAAGTTGCTCACGACTGGGCCTAGACGAATTCGAGTCAAAAACCTGCGCAGCCGCTTGATTGCAAAACACTAGAATGATTATGACGGCGAGACGGATCATTGATGCTTACCTCTCCTGGATAGGATCTTGTCACCCGTCAAATATGTACATCACAAAGTTCGGGGCTCACCAACTACTATTCTCGCCAGCAAGACAAGACCCGCCACTTTGCGCGAGTTGGCAACGTCTTTTAGTTGTAATTGCCGGATCCCTCTCCGAAATTGAGCGCAAACCCTGTTGGGAGGGCCAGCGATGAAGTCACGCATCATCGGTGCTGCTGCGGCGCTGCTGCTCTTAGGCATTTGCCTCTCGTTGGTCGGAAATTGGTGGATTTCAGACCACGAGTCCGACGGAATTCGCCGCGATATTCAAAAAGTTCGCGAATATGAGCAACCCAGTGTTGCTGCCGTGTTTGTCACGCTTTTCTCATGTCTACCGGAGAATCCAGTCTACAAAGTCCTTATGGACCAAGCTGCGGCATGCAAGACGACCACCTTTGCTGACATAGATGCGTGGTCATCGAATTTGCGGCTTAGGCACCTTGATTCTTATTCAGTGCCTGAAGGTGCCCTAAGTGGCTTCTCATTGCTGGAGTTCCATCTTTTCGCGTGGCCAAACAAGCTTGCCGAAAACAATTTTACAGACCTTCGAATCGGCGACGTTGCGCATCAAGGCCGCTGAGATTGCGTCGGCGACGCAATTTCTCGTTGCGGGCGCGCGTATCGCAATACTAATCCAGCCAGGATGAAAGCGGCACCGATGAACGTCCACCAGGCCGGCAGCTCGCCCCAGGCCAAATAGACCCACACGGGCAGCAAGATGGGCTCGAGCAGGCCAATGGCGGTGGCCTCTTGAGAAGTGATCGAGCGCAGCCCGCGCGCGAAGAAGACATAGGGCAGAGCCATCTGAAAGAATCCGAATCCGGCGAGCACCGGAAGCTGCAGCATGCTGGGCCAAATGCCGCGAACCACGACGTACGGAAAGATGAGTGCCGCTGTGGCCAGGTGCGCGACCGCCACGATCCACACGGTCTCCAGGCCACGCAACGAGCGGAGCGCCATCACGACGGCGGCATAGGCCGCGCCGGAAACCAGTCCGCACAGCACGCCCGCTTGAGCCTGGCCCTGCAGTTCAAACCACAAGATGATCGACATTCCCAATCCGCCCACGAACAGCGAGATGCGCTCGGGCCGCGGGACGGGCTGATGAAGCACGAGCACGCCGCACAGAAATACCCACCACGGCGCGGTGCTCTGCAGCCAGATGGCATTGGCGGCGGTGGTGAGCGTCATGGACGAAAGATACATCACGTTCATGAGCGCAAACGCCGCGCACAATGGAATCAGCCGCACATTCCAGCGCGGTTGTCGCACGGCGGGCAGCAGCAGCACGCCCGCGAACGCGGCTCGCCAAAACGCCAGCAACAGCCCGCGCGATTCTGCCGGCCAATCCGCAAAGATGGAAGCTTTTGCAAACAGGCCGCTCGAGCTCCACATGACCGCGGCCAACAGTACCCACCAGCGGCCCGCGCGGGCAGAGCCGTGGCGAGTTGCCGCTTCGCGATTGGCTGGTGGGGGTGACAGCTTCTCGAGTTCGCCAGCAGGGTGACTGGCCGCCTGGTCGAGAGATTCTGTCACGTGCAGCGTTCCGGGGCGCGAGAGGATGATGCGCGAACGAGCGCGCTTGAACCAAGCAGAGAATCAGCGAGCTCTCGAGCGCTCGCGCTACGAGAATATCATAATCCCGAGCATCACCAGCAGCACGAAGGCGACAAAGCTCGCCGCCATCACGGACAACTGAAACCAGAAGCGGGCCCGTTTCCGCTCGAGCAGCTCTTGCTGATGCAGGTACTCGATACTCTTTTCGCGGCGCAGGCGAAACTCAACGCCGCAGTGAGGGCATAGCGCCCGCTGGCCGATCATTTCGAGGGGTGTTTCCAGCTCGTGCCCATTGGGACACGGAATGTGCAACAAGTGGTCCGTGTCGGCGGCGCCCAGTTCACTGGCCGCAATCTCGCTGGCATCGAGGCCGGCGAGTGCGTCGCCGCTCACCAGGTCGGCCGCGCCCTCCAAGGGCGCAACCCCGATGGCCGGCTCGCCCACTGAATTGAGTTGCGCGCCGCTAGCAGCGCCTTCGATGGTGGGGATGATGAAGGCCGTACCGCACTGGGGGCACTGGCATTGCATGCCCATGTGGGCTTCATCCCCTTCGAGCAGATGGCCCTCGGGGCACAGGAATTGAAAAGTCATGTTGGGGAGATCCCCCGCCTGGGAAGGGTCCTTCCTTACTATCCGCTATTCGCGATTGCGTCAACGCGAAGGTGAAGTTTTGCCCGACAGCTTGCGCGAATGTGCACCTGGTGGCTTTGCTTGGGGAAACTAGTCTGCGTTGCCGGCTGCCCCGCTAAAGCAATGAACGAAAAGAAGCTCCCATTCATGCTGCTGGATGCGTTGACACACGGCGGCGAGTTTTGGATCGCGACTGGCGCGCTGGCACAGATCGACGAAGCGGTGGGCATCCCACGTGGCCTCGCTGGAAAGGGCGGCAAGTGCCGAGTCCTCCGAGCCGGCGGCCTCCTCGCGCGCCGCTCGTGCGAGTTGCGGAAAAATCGCGTGCTTCCCGACCATTTGCAGCCAGTATTTCGAATTGGCGAAGTCCCCCTCGCGTCGATGCATGATCGCATGCCAGTAGCTGCCGTTTGTGTCGGCAATCGATTGGCTGATCTCGTGCGACTCGTCCAGAAAATCGAATTGCAGCCACAAGCCTGCCAGGCAGGCGCGCGCCATTTGCTCGTCGACCAGCGGGCGGGGCGCCACCAGCGACCGTGGCGTGAGCGACTCCAGTGCGTCCCGCCGCGCGAGATCCGGCTGGCCGGGCCCAAGATCGTTCAAACGCCGCGCGTCGAGCAATGATTGAACGGCTGAGTTGTAAAAAATAATCGGTTTCGGCATACGAGCGGAGCTCTTTGGGACCGGAGTTCGCGTCATTGTACAGCCCTTGGACAGCTTGCTAAAATGACGCGATTAATCGCAGAGATCTCTGCCCTCCGGCGCGCCTTCGCGCGACGTCTTCATTGAAAGAATTCACCCGATGAGTAGTCCCTCCGAGCCTGCATCGCCGCAGCCGGCCGAGCCGACCGCCGAAGACGCGGGCGGCCACGCGCAATCTGATGCCGCTAGCTCTGCGCCGGCCCAGCCAAGCTCCAACAAGCCATCGATCCGCATTGGCACGCAGCGATATGGAGTGAAAGCACCACCCGCGGTTGCGAAGCCCGTGTTGCCACTGCCAGACTCGATGCCTGAGCCGGAGCCAAAAACGACTGAATCGCGCAGCACTCAGGCGCGCGACACCGAGCAGCGCCATACCGAGCAGCGCCATACCGAACAGCGCCACACCGAAGAGCGCGATACCGACCAGCCCGCGGAGCCGACTCGCGCGTCGTCGGCTGACGAAGCTGTCGAGCCGGCGACCGCGCCGGGCAGCACGGGTTCTCACGATCGCGATCAACAAAAGCGCGGGGAGGCACCGGCAAATCGCGGGGAGGCATCGGCAAATCGCACGGCCCGCCGCAAGGAGAACAAACCTCGCGCACCGCGAAGCGTCGAAGAGATTCCCTCGGGCTCCAAAATCGCGCCGCCCAACACGCGCGGGGAGCTGCCGGCCGACCTGGAGTTGGAGTACCTGGAAGCCCTGGGCGGCCAATCGCTGGATGAGGTGATCAGCACGCAAGCCCAGTCGCCCGTGTTGGAGCTCGAGCCTGAGTCGCGGCACCGTGGGCGCGTGATTTCGATTCACCGTGATAACGTGTTCGTGGAGATCGGCAGCCGGCAACAAGGTCTGCTTGCGCTCAAGAACTTTGCCGATCCGCCGGAGATAGGGACGGTTCTGGACGTGATGGTTAGCCGCTTCAATCCGGCCGATGGCTACTACGAACTCACGATGCCCGGCGGCGCCGTGAGCGTCGGCGACTGGTCTGAAGTGGCCGAGGGCATGGTTGTCGAAGCGCGCGTCACCGGACACAACAAGGGCGGGCTGGAGTGCGAGGTCAACCGCCTGCGCGGGTTTATCCCGGCCAGCCAAATCTCGATGTATCGCGTCGAAGATCTGGCGCAGTTCGTCGATCAGAAACTGAATTGCGTGGTCACCGAGGCGAATCCCGAGAAGCGCAACCTGGTGCTCAGCCACCGCGCCGTGCTCGAGCGCGATAAGGCCGAAGCCAAAGAGAAGTTGTTGGCCGAACTCCAGCCGGGCCAGGAGCGCGAGGGCACCGTGCGCAGCTTGCAGCCCTTCGGTGCTTTCGTCGACTTGGGCGGAGTGGATGGCCTGATTCACATCAGCCAGTTGAGCTGGGACCGCATCAAGCACGCCGACGAAGTCCTGCAGCTCGGACAAAAAGTCAAAGTCAAGATTCAGAAGATCGACCCGCAGACCGGAAAGATCGGGCTGGGATTTCGCGATCTGTCGGAGAACCCGTGGGCGAACGTGTCGCGCGATTTTCCGGCGCGCAGCCGCGTCAAAGGCACGGTGTCGCGACTGATGGAGTTTGGCGCTTTCGTGCGGCTGGCGCCCGGCGTGGAAGGCCTGGTTCACATTTCAGAGCTGTCGCACAAGCGCGTGTTCCGTGTCTCCGACATGCTCACGGAAGGACAGGACGTCGAAGTGATGGTGCTGGCGGTCGATCCCGAGCAGCAGCGAATCAGTCTTTCGCTGAAGGCGCTCGAAGCCCGTGCCTCCGCGTCTGAGGCCGCGCAGTCAGAGGAGCCGGATGAAGGGGAGGCTGCACCGGAACCGCAGCGGAAGCGCAATACGCCGCTGAAGGGCGGCGTCGGTGGCCCAGCTACGGGCGAGAAGTTTGGGCTGAAGTGGTAGCCGCTTTGGAAGAGATGTTCGCATCCGTGATTTCAACGCGGCATCTTGGCAGCGATTGCTTCAGTTGTTCGATGCCGCTTTCGGTCAATCCTTTTCCGCGCACGTCCAGCACCAGGTGCTCGAGGTTGCTCGCTCGTGCAAGCGCGGCGAGTCCTTTGTCCGTGACGTAGTCCGCGCCTTCAATTTCGAGCACGCGCAAATTGGGCATGGATGCGATCTCGCTCATACCGGCATCCGTCAAGTCGAGCGCGCGCTCGAGCCGCAGTTCTCTAACACCGCCCAGCCGCGCTACGCGGTGGACGTCGTCGTCGGTGGGATAGGTCAGTTCGACCGCTGCCGCGCGCGCGAGGCCCACGAGCGCCAGCCAATTGCCGAGCGTATCCGACCAGGTTGGTTTGCGATCGATGGAACGCGGGGATTTTTCTTGACCGTAGCGAATGACGGCATTGGGGTTTCCTGCCAACAGCGCGGCCACTCGCTCTTGCTCGCGCCAGCGGGCCGCCAGGAGGGATAACAGCACGGCCGCGGCCGCAATAACGATCAGCAAGCCACGCAGATTGAACTGTCTTTTGATGCCGAGATGGGCCGGGCGGTGCATGCGGTCATTATAGGCGCCAGGGGGCTCGGCTTCGGCGTGGCTCCGCCGCACGACGCCCGACGCGGACGGCATTCCCGGCCCAGGCGGAAGCGATCTTGACCCTACAATGAGGTTGTGGTCCGATTCGCGCGAAAACCCGGAGATAACCGGTTTTTCCGGTTTCCCTGGCGGCACTTCCGTCGCGTTCAGCAAGAGCCCTCAGGTGTGACCGGCAGGGCTGGCGCGGCAACCAAATTGGCAGAGCCCGCACGGATTGCGGACTTCCGCTCGTGCCATGCTTGTTTCGGGGACCTGGAGTTGCAAATCACCGAACAAACCGACGAGCAGCTTGCCGCTGATGCCGCGCGCGAAGGCTCGGACGGGCCCGCGTTCGTTGCGCTCGTGGAGCGCTTTCGTCAGCGCGTGTGGCGGATTTGCTTTCGTTTATTGGGCAACGAACAGGATGCGAACGACGCGGCGCAGGAAGTGTTCGTGCGGTTGTTTCTCAATCGCACGCGTTTCGCGGGCCGATCGAAATACGCCACCTGGGTGCATGCGATCGCGGTGCGCACGTGCTTGACGATCCGCCGCGGGCGTGGGCGCAGACAACGGCACGAGGACACGGCCAGCAGCGAGCAGTGGGAACGCGAGCAACCCACCGAGCGGCAAACGCAAAGCGGGCTGTCGCTCGATTTGATGCACATGCTCGAGATTTTGGATGAAGAGGATCGCGCCATGCTGATCCTCAAGTATGCGGAAGGTTACGACTACGAGGAGCTGGCCGCGATTTTCGATTTGTCGGTCAGCGCCTGCAAAATGCGGCTGTCGCGCGCCCGCGAAAAGCTGCAACAGCGATTTCCCGACCAAACCTCCTGAAACACTGATGGATCGCAGCCATGGCTAACAACTTATTGGAACAACTCGCCGATTGGGAAGTGCCGCCGCCTCCGGCAGCTTTTGACACGCAATTGCACGACCGCGTGAATCGCTCGTTACTAACCGCACAATTGGTGGATTTGCTTGTTAGCGGAGTTCCGTGGGCCCTGCTGCAATTCGGCAAGGCTTTTCTCGGATTGTTAACGTTCACGGCCTGTGGACGTTACGAAAGCAAAGAGAAAAAGAATCGCCGCATTTAGCGCGCCCCTGTGACGAAATCGGCCCGGCGAGTTTCTAAATAGGTAGAAGCGGGAAAGCCGGGCCCGCCATGGAACAAGAGCCGCGAGGGCCAAAAAGCCTGGCCGCGGAAAACAACACACTCCTTTTTTTTCAAGGAACATAGTATGAACCTGTTCGCTTTTGCTGAAACCGCCACCACCGTCGCTGAAACGGTGTCGAATGGCGCGACAAGCACGTTTGACCATTCGAAGCAAGCCGTCATGGATAGCTTCCAAAAAGCCTACGACCAGATTATTGGCGTGGCTCCGCAGATTCTCGCCATGGTCGTTGTGATCGTGCTGGGCTACGTCGTGGCTCGGTTCGTAGGCAAGACCATTACCGCGCTGTCGGAAAAGTTGGGCCTGCAAACCGCCGCCGATCAAAGCGGCCTTGCCGACTCGATGCACCACATGGGCATGACCCGCAACGTGCCGGCGATCATTGGCTCGATCGTGTTCTGGCTGTTGATGTGCGTGTTCTTGATGGCCGGCTTCAACATTCTGGGCCTGCAAGCGGTCAGTGACGCGATTCAAGAAATCGTGCACTACATCCCGCACCTGCTGGTCGCCACGGTGTTGATCGTGGTGGGCTTGCTGGTCGCCACCTTCTTGCGAGGTGTCGTGGCCACGAGTGCCGACCGCGTCGGTCTCTCGTATGCCGAGCACCTGGCCAATGGCTGCTACTATGTGTTCGCCTTGCTGTCCTTCATCGCCGCCTTTAAGCAGTTGGGCGTGCAGTTCGACTTGCTCGAACAGCTCATCCTGATTGCCTTCGGCGCCTTGGCCGTCGGCTTCGGCCTGGCCTTCGGGTTGGGTGGACGCGACGTGATGGCCGGAATCTTGGCGGGCTACTACATCCGCCAGCGGCTGCACGCTGGCGACCACGTCACGGTGGGCACCATG
>DATJEN010000049.1:0-7888 GCA_035496575.1 Pirellulales bacterium | reverse complement strand
GACTGGTATTTCGAGAGGGCGATGCGCGCAACCTGCAAGGAGTCGGCGACGATTCGTTTGATTTGACTCTCTCGATGTTCGGCGCCATGTTCGCTCCCCAGCCGTTCGATGTCGCCAAGGAGATGGTCCGTGTCACAAGGCCAGGTGGCCGGATCGTGATGGGCAACTGGATTCCCAACGATCCAACGTCCTTCGTGTCGCAACTGCTGAAAATAAGTTCATCCTTCACTCCGCCACCGCCTGAAGGCTTCATCAGTCCCATGACTTGGGGTGTGGAGAGTCACATTATCGAGCGTTTTGCAGCGGCCGGCGTGCCCAAGGACAAAATATCCACGGTCACGGACACATACACCTTTCTATCGGCTGACTATAGTCCAGCGCAGTTCGTCGAATCGCTCGAGCGATTCTATGGCCCAACCATGAACGCCTTCGAAGCGGCTCAAGCGAACGGAAGAGTGGAAGAGCTGCACGAGCAACTTTTGCAACTGGCGAAATCACAAAACAAGAGCACGGACGGCAGCACGTCCATACCTGCCACTTTCTTAAAAGTGACGGTGCGTCTGTGAGCGAGTGGCCTGGCCGCCGCCCGATCGGAATACGGAAGACCGGGCTCGCCGCATCCATGGCGCTCACTAAGTGTTCGACGCGTCGTAGATGCCCTGTATCGATTTGTCGAGCAGAGCGTTGAACTGCGCATCCGATTGCTGGGCGGTCAGGCCTTCGACCAGCGCCCTGGAGAAACTCGCCACCACTCCATGATTCCTGCGCAGCCGTACGTTGGCCTCATCGCGCGTGTATCCGCCCGACAGCGCAACCACCCGCAGGACTCTCGGATGGTTCACGAACTCGGCGTAATAGTTGTCTTGCTCCGGAAGCGTCAGCTTAAGGATGACCAATTGATCGGGCGGCAGTGCGTCCAGCTTTTCCAGGATCGCTTCCTTGAGCAGCTCTTCGGCTTCGGCCTTGTGTGGGCAGTGGATGTCGACTTCCGGCTCGACGATCGGCAAGAGGCCGGCATCGATAATCTGCTCGGCCAGGTCGAACTGCTGGTTTACGACGTCCCGAATGCCGGCCGGATCGGCTTGCTTGATGAACGAACGCATCTTGGTTCCAAAGATGTGCTTGGCCTTGGCTCTTTCGAGCAGTGCAGCAAGCGCGGGTATGGGCTTCATTAATTGGACTCCGTCTCGTTCCGCCGCCAGGCCCTTGTCTACTTTCAGGAAAGGCACCACGCGTTTCACGTTCCACAGGTAATCGGCGGTGGGCCGTCCTTCGATGTCGCGGTCCATGGTGTTTTCGAACAGGATCGCGCCGATGATTCGCTCGCCCGTGAAGCTGGGGCTCTGGATGAGCCGCGACCGCATCTGGTGCACCAGCGCGAACATCTCCTCCTCGTTGGACCACGCGTCTTCGTTGATTCCATACAGGCGCAGGGCGCCCGGGGTGCTGCCGCCGCTTTGATCGAGCGCGGCGATGAAACCGGGATGGGTGCGCATTTTCTTCAATTGCTGTTCATTCAAGCTGATGGTTTTCATAAGGCCTCCTTCAACTTTCGATAGCGGCGGATCAAGCTATTGGTCGAACTATCGTGGCCGAGATCGGGATCGTCCTGGCTTTCCAGCTCCGGAACAATGCGCTGCGCCAACTGCTTGCCCAGCTCGACTCCCCACTGGTCGAACGAATCGATGTTCCAGATTGCCCCCTGCGTGAACACGATGTGTTCGTACAGGGCGACCAGCTTGCCGAGGGCCGCGGGGGTGAGTCGCTCCATCAAGATCGTGTTCGACGGGCGATTGCCCTCGAAGGTCCGGTGCGACACAAGCCAATCTGGAGTCCCCTCCGCCTTGACTTGCTCGGCTGTCTTTCCAAACGCCAGCGCCTCGCCTTGAGCCAGCACGTTCGCCAGCAGGATGTCGTGGTGGCGGCCCAGCGGAGTGAGCGCCTGGCCGAATGCGATAAAGTCGCACGGGATGAGCAGCGTTCCCTGGTGGATCAATTGGTAGAAGGAGTGTTGGCCGTTGGTTCCCGGCTCACCCCAGTAGACAGGGCTGGTGGCGTACTGGACCTTGGTTCCGTCCAGCGTGACGTGCTTGCCGTTGCTCTCCATAGCCAATTGCTGCAAATACGCCGGGAACCGCTTCAGATATTGCTCGTAAGGCAAGACTGCAACGGTATGCGCTCCGAAAAAATTGTTGTACCAAATGGACAACAACCCCATCAGCACCGGCAAGTTGCGCTCGAGCGGGCAAGTGCGGAAATGCTCGTCCATTTCGTGGGAACCGCCGAGCATGGCACGAAAGTTTTCCGCACCGATGGCCACCATCGTCGATAGTCCAATGGCCGACTCCATGGAATAGCGCCCCCCGACCCAATCCCAGAATTCAAACATCTGGGCCGTATCGATGCCGAACTTCGCGACTTCGGCCGCGTTGGTCGACACGGCCACAAAGTGCCTGGCGACTGATCGGGCGTCACCCCCGAAGGCCGCCAGCGACCAATCGCGAGCCGTTCGAGCGTTGGTCATCGTTTCCAAAGTGGTAAAGGTCTTAGACGAAACAATGAACAATGTCTCCGCCGGGTCGAGGTTCAGAACGGCCTCGGAAAAATCGGCGCCGTCCACGTTCGATACAAAACGGAACGTCAGCGCCCGATCGCTGTAATGCTTGAGAGCCTCGTACGCCATCACGGGGCCGAGATCGGAGCCGCCAATGCCGATGTTGACGATGTTTACAATCCGGCGGCCCGTGTGTCCTTTCCAGTCGCCGCCGCGTACGCGCTCGGAGAACCTGGCCATCTTGTCGAGAACGGCGTGCACGCGGGGAACGACATTCTCGCCGTCGACCACGATGGAAGCGCCCTGTGGCGCGCGAAGCGCCACGTGCAGCACCGCCCGATTCTCGGTGATGTTGATCTTCTCGCCGCGGAACATGGCATCGATTCGCGCGGGCAGATCCGATTCCTGGGCAAGCTCGACGAGCAAGCGAACCGTCTCGGCGGTGATGCGGTTCTTCGAGTAGTCAAGGTACAGTCCCACGGCTTCAGCGCTCATCCGCTGGGCGCGTTCGGGATCATCTCGAAACAGCGTCCGCAGGTGCGCGTGCCGGACTTGTTCGTAATGGGCCGCGAGGGCCCTCCATGATTTCCGCTCCTTCAGGGGTGCAATCTCAGTCGCTGCCATGAAATCGTTCCTCTGCGTAAGCCTTCACTTAGGGCACTGGACAGGGTTCGACGTTCCAAATATCGCTGGCGTACTCGGCGATGGTGCGGTCGCTGGAAAACTTGCCCGAGCCGGCCACGTTCAAAATCGCTTTTCGCGCCCACTCGTCCTCGTTTGCGTACAAGCCTAGCAGTTGTTGGTCGGAGTGGAGATAGGATTTCAGATCGGCCAGGTGCATGTAGTGGTCGCCGCCCGTCAAGAGTGTGTCGCGCAGCGGAGCGAACACACCCGGTTCTTGGCGGCTGAAGTGATCGGAGAAGATTGTGTCGAGCGCCGCGCGCGTTTCCGGCTCGTTGTCGTAGTGCCAGGCCGGGTTGTACCAGGCACGACTGTTCGCCACTTGTTCGGCCGTCAGACCGAACAGAAAGAAGTTCTCCTCGCCTGCTTCTTGGGCCATTTCGATCGTGGCCCCGTCACGCGTGCCCAGCGTCAACGCTCCGTTCATCATGAATTTCATGTTGCTCGTGCCGCTGGCCTCGTAGCCGGCCGTGGAGATTTGATTCGACACGTCGCTGGCCGGAATTAACCGCTCGGCGAGCGTGACACGATAGTCAGGCAAAAACACAACCTGCACGCGGCCCCGTACCGCCGGGTCGGCATCGATCGTGCGCGCCACACTGTTGACGAGCTTGATGATCAGCTTGGCGAGACGATAGGCGGGCGCTGCTTTGCCGGCAAAGAAAAACGTGCGCGGCGGCGAATTCACATTCGGGTTTTCACGCAGCCGGTTGTAAAGCACCACGATTCGCAGCGCATTGAGCAACTGCCGCTTGTACTCGTGAATCCGCTTGACTTGGAAATCGAAGATCGACCGCGGATCCACTTTTTGACCCAAGCTCGTTTCCAGCCAGCGGGCAAACTCCGCCTTGCACTCCTGCTTGGCGGCGCGAAACTGAGCGCGGAAGGCCGCGTCCTCGGCCAGCGGCTTCAACTTTTCCAAGCGAGTTAAGTCCGTTGTCCAATCTTCGCCGATGGCCTCCGTAATGGTACTGGCGAGCGGCTGGTTGCACGCCAGCAGCCAACGTCGCGGTGTTACGCCGTTGGTCTTGTTGTTGAAGCGCTCTGGAAAAATCTCGGCGAAGTCCTTGACGGTGGTGGTGCGCAACAGCTCGGAGTGAATCGCCGCCACGCCGTTGGTGCTATGCGAGCCGGCAATGGCCAGATGGGCCATGCGAATTTTTCGCTGCGGACCCTCCTCAACTAAACTGACGCGGGCCAGGCGGCTCTGATCGCCAGGAAATCGCGTCCGCACGTCGTCCAACAGCCGCCGATTGATTTCAAAGATGATCTCCAAATGACGCGGCAGCATGATCTCGAACCAGGCCAGCGGCCATTTTTCCAAGGCTTCCGGCAATAACGTGTGATTGGTGTACGCCAGCGTCCGACGGCAAAGATCCCAGGCCGGCTCCCAGCCCAGCCCCGCTTCGTCCAAAAGAATCCGCATCAACTCGGCCACGCCCATGGCCGGGTGAGTGTCATTCAATTGAATCGCGGCCTTGTCCGGAAGGGTGCTCCAGTCTTTATTTCCCTGTCGGAATCGACGCACAAGATCGGCCAGCGAACAAGCGACCAGGAAATACTCCTGCACGAATCGCAATCCTTGGCCCTGGCTCGTCGAGTCGTCTGGGTAGAGCACTCGGGTCAGCGACTCGGCCGCAAGCGTTTCGGCCATGGCGCCCACGAAGTCGCCGCGGCTGAATTCCTCGAAATCGAAGTAGTCCGGCGAAGCCGCTGCCCACAGGCGCAGCGTATTGATGGTTTTCCCGCCGTAACCCACGATCGGCCGGTCAAAGGGCAGCCCAATCAAGGTCGAGGGTTGTCCAGGTACCAGTTGCAAAGTTCCGCCGCTCAATTTAACCGAGCAGTTGAGCGCGACTTCAACTGCCTCGCGTGGGCGAGCCACTTCCCACGGATCGGGCGATCGTAACCAATTGTCCGGCTGCTCGTGCTGCCATCCGTTTTCAATCGACTGACGAAAGATGCCGTACTCATAACGCAAACCATATCCCATGGCGGGCAACTGCATGGTGGCCATGGAATCCAGGAAGCAGGCTGCCAATCGACCCAAGCCCCCGTTTCCCAAGCCGGCGTCGGGCTCTTGCTCCAACAGCTCCAGCCAATTGAGGTGTTTTTGCGCCGCGGCTCGACGAGCCGTGCCATCCAGCAGCAAATTCGTCACGTTGTTGGCCAGCATCCGCCCCATCAGGAATTCCATCGACAAGTAATACACGCGCTTGGGATTCTCGCGAGCGTAGGTCTCTTCGGTCTGAATCCAGCGTTGGGACAGAACATCACGCACGGAGCGCGCAAAGGCTTCGAATTCCTCGCGCACGCTCACCGAGGACAATCCGACGACCAGATCGAACAGAACGTGCTGCTCATACAACAGGTTGTCTTTTTCCGCGAAGGCGACGGCGCCGGAGCCATACTGCTGGGCCAGGTGTGCGCTGCCGTCCGACGACTTTGCCGACTGCGGGGCAGTCAGTTGCTTCTTGCTCATCTTGTGTCCTCGGCTGTGGGTGGTGGCCACATTGTGTGTTGAGACTTCAGGAACCAAGTCAATTCAATTCAAGCTGAGCACCCGCTCGACTTCTTCGAGCATCACCAGGTCCTCGCGTGTCGCAATGACCAGGATCCGCCCCGCTGAAGTGCGGCGGGCGATGTCCGCATCGGGCGTGCAACGCGCGTTGGCACCCTCATCAAGTTCAAGTCCCAGGCACTCCAATCCAGCGCAGATCGATTCTCGGATTTCGTGTGCGCGCTCGCCGACTCCCGCTGTGAACACGAGCGCGTCGATGCCTCCCAACGTGACGGCCAGCGCGCCGATGGCCTGCCGGACTCGCCGGCAGTAGATTTGCAGAGCCAATTGAGAAGGCGCATGGGCCTCGCGCGCGGCGGCCAGCACCTCGCGCATGTCGGCCGAAACTTCCGATACGCCCAACAAGCCCGACTGGTGATTTAGCGCCGTCTCGACCGCCGCGGGCGTCAACCCATGCTGTTGTTGCACGTGAAGCACGATACTCGGATCGATCGACCCGCTGCGCGTGGCCATCATCAAACCTTCCAGCGGAGTAAAGCCCATCGTGGTGTCGATGCATCGGCCGCCGCGCACGGCCGAAGCCGAACAACCGTGGCCCAAGTGGCAGATAACCAGACGCGGCTGATCGGCATCGCGCGAGAGCATTTCCGCGGCGCGGCGGCTGCAATAGGCATGGCTCAGACCGTGAAACCCATAGCGCCGAATCTGCCAGTCCCGCGTCCAGCTAGCCGGCACGGGGTAGGTGCGCGCTTCGGGCGGCAACGTGGAGTGGAAGGCCGTATCGAATACGGCCACTTGCGGAACTCCCGGCAGGGCTGTTTCTGCCGCGGCCAATGCTTCCAGGCTCGGCGGATTGTGCAAGGGCGCCAATTCCGCCAGCGCCGAAATTCGAGAGCGAACGTCCGGTGTCACCCGAATCGAGGAGGTAAACTCTCCGCCGTGAACCACGCGATGTCCGACCGCCGCCAGCGACGTGCGATCCGCCAAGGCAACGGGCTGACTGCGGGTCAGGTCAGACAGAAAGCGCTTGACGGCCTCGGCGTGCCCCTTCCACGCGACCGTCTCGCGTCGCGGCTTGTCTTGTTGCGAACGTCCATACTCGTACGTGGTGGCCGATCCGGCCCAATCGGCCCGTCCCTGCGCGAGCGTGACGCCGGTGCCGGACTCGGCTAGCGTGGCCTTCAGGCTGCTGGAGCCGGCATTGAGCAACAAGACCTTCATGCGGTCGCACCTTCCGTAATCAACATCACAACCGAATGCGGGCCGACGCGATAAGATTCGCCTTCGACACTCGGGGTGGCATCCCAGTCGACGATATCGTTCGGTGAATCCAGAGTTGTGTCGATCCAGCGCCGCCACGAATGGCCGTCGCTCAGCTTCGGCAACTCGAACGGCAAGGATTCTCCAAAGGCATTCAATAACAGATGGATGCGCAGATTCTCGCCGGACATCTCGGCGCTCAACGCAACGCTATGAGAGTCGTCGCTCCAATCGGGTTGATCGAGCTTGATGCCATGCCAAGCTTTCTTCGCGCGCTCGAGCATCGCGGTCAAGCTGACGCGCTGCTGCTCGTGCTGGATCGTTCGCAGCACGCGTCGAGCGCACAGAATCCGCAGGAAGCGATGGACGTCAGCGTGTCGTTCGACGAGAGCCCAATCCAACCAAGTGCTTTCATCGTCATGGCAATAGGCATTATTGTTGCCGCCTTGCGTACGGCGAACTTCGTCGCCCATCAGGACCATGGGCATCCCAAGGGATAACAGCGTAACTGCGAGGAAATTCTTGACCTGCCGATTACGCAATTTCTCGACGGCCGGATCGTCGGTTGGACCCTCAACGCCACAATTCCAACTGCGATTGTCGTTCGTGCCGTCGCGGTTCTCCTCGCCATTGCTCTGGTTGTGCTTCTGGTTGTAGGAGACCAGATCGTTGAGCGTGAAGCCGTCGTGGCAGGTCACGAAATTGATGCTCTGTTCTGCTTCCCGGTGCTCGTCGCGAAAGATCTCGGGACTTCCCACGATCCGGTCGGCGACTCGCCTGAGGGCCCCCGGCTCGCCGCGGAAAAAATCTCGAACGTCGTCGCGAAAGCGGCCGTTCCACTCCTGCCAGGCGTCTCCCACGAAGCTGCCCAC
>DATJEN010000048.1:0-5980 GCA_035496575.1 Pirellulales bacterium | reverse complement strand
CATGCGGGCTCTCGAACGCGCGATCGCGTTCTGCCAGTCGACTCTCTCTTACGGGGGCGCGCAGGAGCCGCCGCCCGAGCGCAAGACAATCGAGGTCGAACCGCTGGTCGAAGAGGTGCACGAGGCGCTCGGACTCGGTCTTGATGTGCCGATCCGCTGGATCGTGGCTGTGGAACGCGGTCTCACCGTCGAGGCGGATCACGATCAGCTGTTCCGCGTCCTCGTCAACATCGCACGTAATTCGGCACAAGCGTTGGAAGCGCGTGGCGCGCGCGACCCTGCGCGCGATCAAATCCGCATCACTGGACGGCGTGAAGGCAGCGTCGTCATTATCGAGGTGTCCGATACCGGGCCGGGTGTGCCCGAAAAGGCGCAGGCTCATTTGTTCCAGGCCTTTCAGGGATCAGCCCGCACAGGGGGTACCGGACTTGGGCTGGCGATCGCCGCCGAGCTGGTGCGCGCCCATGGCGGTGAAATCCGCCTCGTCGCAGGAACAATCGGCGCAACCTTCAGCATCACAATTCCGGATCGCGCGGTCGATCTGAGTACACGACGTGGTGAACGGGCCCACGCCTGAACGCGGGAAGAGTCCACAAACTGTGGTGTTCTTCGCATAGGGGCGTCGTCCGTACCACGCGAAGGATTTTGCATGGGACCGCCGGTGAATGTGCTCGCGATCGCGACCGCGGTGCCACCCCACGTGCTTGAGCAGCGCGCCGTCGCAAATGCCGCGCTCCAGGTCTACGGGCGTACGTTCGCGCGGTTTCCGAAACTGGCCGACGTGTTCATTAATGCCGGCATTGAGCGGCGCTATTCGGCAAGATCACTCGAATGGCTGAGTGAGCCGCACGATCTGGCAGAGCGCACTGAAGTGTATCTTGAGAGTGCAGGCCAGCTGTTCGTACAGGCTGCCCGCGCCGCGCTCGATCGTGCGCGCATTTCCGCGCGCGATGTCGATGTGGTTGTTACGGTTTCCTCTACCGGAATCGCCACTCCCAGTATTGAAGCGCGCGTCGGCCCGGAAATGGGATTTCGGCCGACAGTGATGCGCGTTCCTGTGTTCGGCCGCGGCTGTGCCGGTGGCGTGTCAGGCCTGGCGCTCGCAGCCAGGCTAGCGCGCGCTGAGCCAGGGGAGGTGGTCTTATTGGTTGTCGTCGAACTGTGCACGCTCGCGTGCCGCATCGATCGTAGTTCTAAAGCGGACGTAATTTCCTCTGCTCTCTTCGGTGATGGCGCTGCCGCGGCCGTGCTCCGCGCCGCTCCCGCCGCGGCCGGGCTACGCGTCGGCGCTGCAGCTGAACATACCTGGCCTCGCACGCTCGACATCATGGGTTGGGCGATCGATCCGATCGGCTTCCAGGTGTTGCTCTCGCGCTCGCTGCCACGTTTCGTCGAGCAGAAGATGGCGGCGCCTGTGCGTCGCTTCATAAAGATGGCCCGCCTTCAGGCACCCCAGCTTATTTGTCATCCAGGTGGTGCGAAGGTGCTTGACGCGATCGAGGTTGCGCTTGAGCTGCAAAAGGGCACCTTGCGCGATGAGCGTGAAGTGTTGCGCGGCCACGGCAACATGTCGGCGCCGACTGTACTGTTCGTTCTCGAACGCGCGCTTCGACGGGGCTTGCGTGGCCCCGCGATGCTTTCGGCGCTCGGGCCCGGGTTTACCGCAAGCTTTCTCGCGCTCGAGGCCACGCATGGGTGAGGGAGCCTGGCTGATCGCGTTTCTGATCGTGCAAAGGGTCCTCGAGCTTGCTTTCGCTCAATTCAACACCGGACGATTGCGTGCACAGGGTGCAGTCGAATTCGGCGCTGCGCACTATCCGCTGATGATCGGGTTGCACGCCGCGTGGTTGCTGGGCTTGTTGGCGCTCGGCCACGGCCAGTCCATTGTTTGGTTTTGGCTGGCGGTATTCGGGGTCCTCCAGATCGGCCGCTTGTGGGTGATAGCAAGCCTTGGCCGCCGATGGACGACCCGCGTGATCGTGCTGCGTGGGGCCGTTCCGGTCGCGCGTGGGCCATACCGTTGGCTCAAGCATCCAAACTACTTGATCGTTGCATTGGAAATTGCCGTGGTCCCGCTCGCGCTCGGGTTGCCGTGGTTTGCCCTGATATTCTCAGCCGCCAATGCGGCGCTGCTCATCTATCGGATCCGCATCGAAAACACGGCGCTGGCGTGGGCGGCGCAGGCGGCGTGAGCATTGACCGCGCTAACCCTTGCCAATAGTAGCCTTAGACGTTAGCTAGTGCCCGGTCCCGACGCCGGTTTCGGCAGCGGAACCAAGCGCCCGTAGCTCAGCTGGATAGAGCACCAGACTACGAATCTGGGGGTCAGGAGTTCGAATCTCTTCGGGCGCGCCAGTAAAATTGGGCACTTCTGCAATTTCAGACCGACCGTAACCAATCACGGGCTATCACTGGGCTATCATTACAAACACTAAGTGCTGTTCTTCTTCGGCAACGTTAGCGCGCTGCTAGACAATGTACCCGCGGCTGACGGAAGGACCGTTGTGGTGGCCTTGCCAGTCGCCGGTGACGGAGCCCGATCGGGGTCGTGCCCGTCAGGCATATGCGGCACGACAACTTGGCAAATCGAGACCGGCTCGCAAGCTTTTTCGGACATCGCTGTTACGACAGTCACGCAAAGGGCAACCCCGATGCAGGTGCCACAAATGAAATTTTTCGCAATCTGCTTAAAGTCGCTCATCGCAATCTTCGTCCTTTTGTTTGGTGTCACAGCGCGGTCCGAATCAGTCGGCCCGCGGTGAAAGCATCACAGGAAATTGTGGCATAGCGAGCTCCGCTGCCGCCGCGTCGGCGCCGGCCTGATTGAGATCGGCGATCACGACCTTGGCGCCTTCGCGCTGAAAGGCGCGCGCGATCTCCTTTCCAATGCCGCTCGCGGCGCCCGTGACGACCGCGACTTTGCCTAGGAGACGCATGCCAATCTCCTTTCAGTCGCGCGTATCGCAGCCGGGTGCAGGTAGTCGTGCACGACCTTGCCGAGGCCGAGGGTCAAATCGGCGACGCAGTGGACGGCCGAGACGACCTCGAGCACCGGCAGGTCGGCGATAGGCGCCAGCGCGTGCGGGTTAAGCTGCAACGAGCCGGGTCCCGTCCAGGCGCCACGTACCTCGATGTTCTCCAGCCGGTATTCGACGAGCTCGCAGATGCGCGCGGTGCCATCAACGTGTGGAATGACCTTGACCAGAAAATTCGGCTCACGCATTGCCATCTTGATCTGCGCGACATCCAACGTGCGATGCTTGTAACCCATCGTTCCCGTGGCTACGCGCACCGAGCCGTAGTCGAGCGTGCCGACCAAGGTGTCCTTCTCGATCTTGAGGCTCGGGCTCGCGAGCTTCTTGGGGAAGCCCCAGAGCTCGCGCCCGCCGGCGATCGGTGACTCGTCGTCAAGGAACATGCAGTGCGTGTAGCTCCCGCGGCGGCCGTTGAGCGACACCGGGATAACCTGACCACTCTCAGTGTAATCGCCAAAGCCGGTGGAATCTGGCATGCGGATGAACTCGTACTTCACCAGCGGTGCGTCTAACGCTAGCGGCTCGGGCACGATCGCACGTAGTCGCTCCGGATCGGTTCGATAGGTGATGATGAAGTATTCGCGGTTGACGAATCGGTACGGTCCCGGCGGAAAGGCTGGGTTTGTAAGCGGCATCGCAAAGGCGCGGTTTAGGATCTCTTCTTCGGTCATGGTGTGCTCCATTTATTCTCGGCCGTCGGTGTGCAGATCGAAGGTGAAAACGCCGTCGGGCGTCTTGGACTGCTTCAGCACCTCAGGGTGACGCAAAGTGCGTAGTGCATGGTGGTAGCCGGCGCGCCAATGCTCCTCCATGCTCCGGCGTGAAAACTCGTAATCTTTCGACGGGCCCTCATACGTTTTCGCGCGATAGATGAGCTGGATGATGTTGTAGGCCTTGTGCTCGATCATCGGCTGCAGCACTTCCATTTCTGGGCTATTGCGTACATGCTCAGGCATGTCGGCGCTCAGCTTGGCTGCCGCATGGCGCATCCTCTGCATGCGCTTGAAGCTGCTCGTGCTGGCGCGGGTTCGGCTCGAATAAATGATCTCCTTCTGCCGCGTCTCGACTTCGGCCATGTGGCGAGGGAAATCGCCGCGTGCGCTCCAGAGATCGACCTGGAAAGCCAGAGTGTCCTGCCGCGGCACGTTTTCGACGACCCATTCCAGCGGCGTGTTAGAGACGAGGCCGCCATCCCAATAATGCTCGCCCTCGATCTCAACGGCGGGAAAGCCAGGCGGCAGCGCGCCACTCGCCATGACGTGCTCGGGGCCGATGCGATGCGTCTCGGTATCAAAGCAGACCAGATTGCCCGAACGCACATTGACAGCGCCGACCGTGAAACGCACCGAGCCCGAATTGATCCGATCGAAATCGACAAGGCGCTCAAGGGTCGAGCGCAGCTTCGCCGTTTCATAGTAGCTGGTGGCGCCGGCGCCACCGGCCGGAACGAACCACGGTGCCATAAGACGCGGCGTGAAAAATCCAGGTGCGCCCCCAACCAGTGACAGGGCAGCATTCGTCTGGTTCATCCAACCACGCAGGGTATCACTGGTTCCTGACAGCGGCGCGAGCCATGTGTCGAGGCCATGCGTCTCGGCCGTGATTTGCTCCCAGAACTTTCTGAGTTGCTCAATGCGCCGCTCGGGCGCATTGCCTGCGATCAGCGCACCGTTGATCGCACCGATCGAAATGCCGCTGACCCAATCCGGTTGAAGCTCGGCCTCGGCCAGCGCGGCATATACGCCGGCCTGGTAAGAGCCGAGTGCGCCGCCGCCCTGCAGCAGCAGCGCGATGCATTCGAATGGGGGCCGCCGAGCCGGCACGCGGCGTCGCTTTGCGGCCATAGCTGCGATGGCAGTTGAGGAAAGCTGGTCCATGATGAATCTTCTCCTTTTGGGTGACTAATGTGGGCCGCAGTGAGCGCGCCCATCGCTTCTCGTTGATCAGGCGTGGGCAAGCGCATGAACTCCGGTTGAAATTGTTAGCTGCCGTTCCGAAACCGGCTTGATCCGGAACCATGCAACGTACAGCGCTGGCAGGAATACGAGGGTCAGCAGCGTCGCGACCACGAGGCCGCCCATCACCGCGTAGGCCATCGGTCCCCAGAACACGGTGGGTGCGATCGGAATCATGCCCAGAATGGCGGCGGCAGCGGTCAACAGGATCGGGCGCAACCGATGCTCCGTCGCCACGATCACCGCGGTCCATGGCTGCTGACCCGCGGCAATTTCGGTGTCGATCTGGCCGATCAGGATCACCGAGTTGCGGATCACCATGCCGATCAGCGAGACGACGCCGAGGATCGCAACGAATCCCATCGGTGCTCTCGCGAAAAGCAGCGCGGCGGCAACACCGATGAGAGCCAGCGGTGCGGTGGCAAGTACAAGGAACAGCCGCTGAAAACTTTGCAGCTGCACCATGAGGATCGTGATCATGATCAGGATCATGATCGGAAAGACCGCGAAGATGCTGGCCTCGGCCTTGGCGCTCTCCTCGACGGTGCCGCCGACAACCACGTCGTAGCCCGCCGGCAGTTGCGACTTGAATGCGGCAATTTCGGAAGAGAGGACTTTGACAACAGTCGCTGCCTCAAGCCCGGGCGCCGTATCGGCTTGCACTGTGACGGTTGGCAGACGATGGCGGCGCCAGACCAGCGGCGGTTCGATCCCGTAGGAGAGTTTGGCGACCTGCTCAAGCGGCACCGCCCGCCCGCCCTGCACGTTGATCATGAGGCTGCGCAGGGTCTCCAGCTTCGCGCGCTCCTCAGGAATGGCGCGGGCGACGACGTCGATCAAATAGATATCATCGCGCACCTGGGTGACGGTCGTGCCAGATAAAATGGCATTGATGGTCTGACTCAATGCTTGCGAACTGATGCCCAGCGCCCGAGCCCGGTCCTGATCCACCTCAACGCGGACGACCTTGGACGGCTCGTTCCAGTCAAA
>DATJEN010000047.1:0-2082 GCA_035496575.1 Pirellulales bacterium | reverse complement strand
GACCGCTGTTGCTGGCGGCGGCCGAAGCGGCCGGCGCGACCGCGCTCGACTTGGGCATTGCGCGGGATACGGCCGAATCGCTGCGCGAATCGATCGCGAGAGGCCTGAAGTCGGACGTGCTGATTATCTCGAGGGGCGTTTCTGCCGGGGTGCTCGACCTGGTGCCTTCGGTGCTGGCGGAGTTGGGGGTGCGGCAGGTCTTTCACAAGGTGAAGCTCAAGCCGGGCAAGCCGCTATGGTTCGGCGTTGTGTCCTCGGCCGCTGGCGACAAGCTGGTGTTCGGGCTGCCGGGAAATCCCGTTAGCAGCCTGGTCTGCTTCGAGTTATTCGTGCGACCGGCGATTGGACGCCTGGCGGGGCGCGGCGATGCGTCGCTGGTTCGTGTCACCGCAGAACTCGCCACGCCATACGTGCATCGTGGAGACCGTCCCACTTACCATCCAGCTCGCCTCGAGTCGGTCGACGGGCGGAACCTGATTCGGCCGCTCCGCTGGCAAGGCTCGGGCGACTTGCGAACCCTGGTCGAAGCCAACGCGCTGGCCTGCTTTCCGACAGGCGACCGCGAGTATCCCCCCGGCGAGTCGATCGTCGCCCTGCGCCTTCCGGGCTGTTGCTGAGCGAACACGGCGAGCGATCCGGTCTGTGCAAATCCGGCCAATCCTCCTACGCTTGAATGTATGGGAACCGCGCCCGCCAGAGCCCGAGGCGTCTCGCGTAAAGTGGATGCTTCAAACAACGCCCGACCTGCGCCAGCACCGGTTTGGTGGCGTTCGACGTTCGCGATTGCGCTGGCTGGCCATGCGCTGTATTGGGCCGCGCTGCCGCCGCTCGAGTTTGCGCTGCTTGCATGGCTGGCCGCTGTGCCGTGGGTGTGGTTGATTCGCTGCGAAGTCCTGGCCGGGCGGCGCCCTTATTTGGCGCTCTGGCTATCGAGCTTTATTTTTCACCTGGCTGCATTCTATTGGGTGACGCTGCCCCACTGGGCGACGACATTCGGCTGGCTGGCGCTCTCGTTTTACCTGGCGCTCTACTTCCCGCTTTTCATCGGACTCAGTCGCGTAGCGGTGCATCGCTTTCGCATCGCGCCGCTGTTCGCTGCGCCCGTGGTGTGGGTGGGGCTCGAGCTGGCCCGCGCGCATTTGTTGACCGGCTTCGGCATGGGCGCGCTATCGCATACCCAATATCGCTGGCCGTTGCTCGTGCAGATCAGCGATCTATTCGGCGCGTACGGCGTCAGCTTCTTGATCGTGCTGGTCGGAGCGGCTTTGGCTCAAATGTTGCCGTGCGCAAGCGTGCGCCGTTCATGGTGGCCCGCCGTGCCGTTGGCCGCGGCGCTGGGTCTCGCGCTTGCTTACGGATCGTGGCGCACGAACCAGCAGACGACCCACGTGGGTCCCAAGGTGGCATTGATCCAAGGTTCGATCGATATCGAGATGAAGCACGATCCCCGGCAGGGGCAGCAAATCTTTGACGAGTACTTCGGTCTTTCGGCACGTGCCGTTCAGGAGCATGGCGACTTGGATTTGATCGTCTGGCCGGAAACCATGTTTCGTTATCCGTGGTTCACGTTCGACAAGGATTTTGTGCCGCCGGCCGATGCCAACTGGACGCCGGCCGAACTCATAGCGCGCAGCCACCAGGCCATCGAGCAAACCGTGCGGCCGCTCGGCACGGCGATGCTGCTGGGCATCGACGCCATGCACGAGTCCAGTGCCGGCGCGGAGCGATACAATTCGGCGCTGTTCTTCGATCGCGATGTTCAGCTGTCGGGAAAGTATGCCAAGACGCACCTGGTGCCCTTCGGCGAGTACGTGCCGTTTGCCGACACGTTTCCTTGGCTCTACCGATTGACACCATTGCCGGGCGGAATCAACCGCGGCGCGGGGCCCGAGTCGATAGAAGTCGCCGACGCGCGATTCGCGCCGAACATTTGCTACGAAAACACGATCCCGCATTTCATTCGTGGGCAAGTCGTGCAATTGCGTGCTCAAGATCGCGAGCCGGACGTCTTGGTCAACCTGACCAATGACGGCTGGTTCTGGGGCTCAAGCGAGTTGGACATGCACATGGCCTGCGCGGTCT
>DATJEN010000046.1:0-2343 GCA_035496575.1 Pirellulales bacterium | reverse complement strand
AATCGCGGGTCTCCCAAAGCGCCATCAGCATCGTGATCAAGACCGCTGACGACACGATCCCAATGGCCGTGATCTCGAAATGATGTTGATCGTAGAGGGCCATGTTGAACGTGATATTCACGTAGAACACGACCAGCGCTCCCCCGACAAACGCGAACAAGCGCGTAACGCACATCATCACCAGGATGTAATGTGCGGGGAACCGCTGTAGGAGACGTTCTTTCAACATGGGGTGCGGGCGAAGGCAGTCGCCGGCTCGCGCGCGACGCGCTTGCAAGCCGAAGGCCTATTGCCTGCTCCTGGAAGTTAAATCAAACCCTGACTTCCCAAGTACGCCGCGAAAAATCGGTCGTGTCCCGCCAAAACCGGTCTGAGATCGAGGGATCGGATCCGGCTGGCACTCTCGTGACAGCGTTCGCGATGCTCGAGCCATTTGTGGTAAAAATGCGCTTCGTGGCCGCGGCTGCAAATCGTATCCTCGAGCTTGGCCAGGTCGCCGTGCTCCAGTTCGTCCAGCGTCAAGTCGCCCTGCATCATTGCATGGGCAAAGACTCCGCTGGTGAAATCGCGGGCCGCCAGCTCGCGCCGCCAGGTGCTCAGCAGGTTCCCGATTCGTCCCATGCACTGGGCATGCCAGTTCATTTCGCGCAGCGTGGCCACGTCCGACTGCGGAAATCCGGGGCTGCACATCAGGTCGAGCACGGCGAAGCTCGTCATCATCATGTTGTGGGGCGTGTACAGGTCGTGTTCCACCATGTTCAACAAGTAGGGCCGGTCGTTGACCAGGTGCGAATAACGCATCATGTTGAAAGTCTGCAAAAGGTCGAAGCGCAGCACCGGCTCGTTCGCCTCGTAACACGGATAACTGGCGACCCGGGTCCAGTACTCCGCCCACAAGGCGCGGGTAACTTCGGCGTGCTCTTGCTCGACCTGGCTTAAGTCTTTCCACGAACCCGGTTTCCCCGAACAGGCCATCTCCAACAATGCATCCAGCAGGTGGCTGTCGCCGTGCTGGTCGGCAACGTCATCCATCAGCACGCACAAAATAATCGACAAAAGCTTGGTGTCGTTCACGTGCGCGCGAAGCTCGGGCGCCACGCATGGCAGCGTCGTGATCATCGCCCCGTGCATGCACCACTTCCACAAATATAGGTCACGCGACCCGACTTTTTCGTAGGCAGCGACCCATCGCTTGACATCCATAGATAGTTGGCTGGCATAGACTTGCTCGCGTTCGCGAGCCATGCGGTGGGCGTTTCCGCCGAAGAAACTCAGCCAGTTTCCCTTGGTGCCCGCCAGAGCGCCCGAATTCTCCAAATGCGATGGCGCTTCAATCGATACTTCCGAAACAATCGGCGCGGAGAGCCACCGGCATCGCTCGATGATCGCCCGCGCACATTCTCCTTGAAGTCCGCCAGGATGCGCGACTGGCAGTTTTTCCTGCGGCGCTACAATTGATACCGGCTGCGAAATCCCCAAATGGAGCAATTTCTCGAGGACCCAACTGCCGAATCCGCCTCCCGCTTCCACGTCATCCACGACGACGACGCACGTCGCCGAACCGGCGGCCCGTTCGAGGGTGTCGACGTCCAGGGGCCGGGCGAAGCGGGCGTTAACAATACCCGCGCGAATGCCCTGATGTGCCAGGCTCTCGGCGGCCGATTGCGCCGCGGCGACCATCGGCCCCCAGGCGATGATTGCCACGTCCGCGCCTTCGCGCAGGTGTTCGGCGCCGCCGGCGACGACTTCGGTCTCTCGCGGCCAGGACGATTGCGGCACCAGGGCCTGCGGCAGCCAAATCACGGCAGGATCGTTTTGTGTGGCGCACCATGCCAGCATTTGCCGCAACTCGGCGCCGTCCTTGGGGGACAACAGGCTGGTGTGCGGCAACTGCCGAATTCCAGCCATTGCCGCGGAAGTCGAGGTGCCGGCGTCGCCGGTCGTCGCTCGAGGCTCGACGAGTAGCGTTACCGGCGCGCGGTTCAGGCTGATGCTTTGTCGCACGTCGCCAAAACTGTCTTGCACTTCCTCGCTGCCCACGAAGGCAAAGGGTCGGCTGCCGCCGGCCGCCAGGCTGGCACACCATTTCAATGCATGCGGTACATCCGACTCTACCGGAAACAGACGGTTGGACATGGCCTTCCACGGATCGAGCACGGTCGGATCATCGCTGGTTGAAACGACGACAATTCGCGCGTCTTGGAGGGCGAGCGCAGCGAGTTCGTGGCTGGCGATCTGGCGAAACAATTCATCGGCGGTGGCGATCCCTTCGGCTGGGCTTGCGGCGGTGGCCATGTCCGCTTGCGACCGCCCGACGGCTGGCGGTCGCGAAAAACCGGTCGT
>DATJEN010000045.1:0-4743 GCA_035496575.1 Pirellulales bacterium | reverse complement strand
GTGCGGCGCGACAGTCCGCCGCAGGAGATTCCTTCTCGCAGCTCCGGACGCGCGGTAGCCAATCCTTGGCTTGCTCGTCCGGCGCCTCGGTTTCGCGGGCCCCCTGGCCGAGCGAACGCGCGTTAAGTATTACGTAATCGTCACGTCTTACCAGGTGCGCGCGTGTTTGAGGTGTCCTACAGTATCGGCTTAATCCACCCCGGCGCTTGAGTCGTTTATGCCGCTCGCGAATGCCTTATTGCGCCGCGTGTCTCCACAAATACGTCTTCCACGACTGCCAGCGATTCCAGATGCGTGTCCCGGGTGATCTCGCGATAGCTGAGCACGACCAGCCGCGGCAGCCGCGCGCTGGTGATTTGCTTGAAATAGGCCCTGATGCGCGGGCTGACCAGGATGATGGGCGGCCGCTGCGACCAGGCCGGCGCCGAAAGCTCGTCTTCGATTCGCCTGCAGATGGCGTCGCAATCCGCCGTGCTCAACCTCTCGGACAATAGATCGCTGTCGTCGTCGATCGAGCGCGCGATGCGGTCCTCCAGCGAGGCATCCAGCGTGATTACATACATCCTGTGTTCCTGGTCGCGATAGCGCGTCGAAAGCGTCCGCGCCAGCCGCTCGCGCACTCGCTCGGCCAGGGCGGCCGGCTCGGTCAGCTCCGGCGCATGCTCCCCAAGCGTTTCCATGATCAAGGCCAACTGCCGAATCGGCACTTGTTCGCGCAACAGCAATTGCAACACCTGTTGCACTTCCACGAGCTTCATGCGCTCGGGAATCAAGTCCTCGACGACGGCCGGTGACGATTTTGCCAGTTCGGCAATCAAGTGCTTGGTCGCGTCGCGCGTAAGGATTTCGTCCGCGTGCCGCTTCACGATTTCCGTGACGTGGGTCGCCAACACGCTGGCGGGCTCCGCGATCGAGTACCCCTGCGTCTCGACCTCCTCGCGATTGCCGCGCTCGATCCACACCGCGGGCAAATCGAACGCCGGCTCCCGCGTGGCTTGTCCTTCAATCGCACCATTGACGGCGCCCGAGTCGATGGCCAACAGCATGCCCGGGTACAGCTTGCCGCCGGCAATCGGCACGTCGGCGAGCTTGATTCGATATTGGTTTTGTTCCAGCCGCATGTTGTCGCGAATGCGCACCTTGGGCATGACCACGCCCAACTCGGTTGCGATGTTCTGGCGCACGCGGCCGATGCGGTCGAGCAGGTCGCCGCCCCGCTTGGGATCGGCCAGGCGGATCAGCCCCACTCCAATTTCGACTTCCAGCGGATCGACCGCCAAAAAATCTTCAACGCGTTGTTCGCGCGGCGCCGCCGGCGCGGGCGCCTTGACCGTTTCGGCCTCCGGCTGCCGCCGCCCGAGCAGGAGCGCCACGGCGACACATCCGCCGCCCAGCGCGACCAGCGGAATGGCAGGCAGACTGGTGAATACCAGGATCCCCAAAAAGGCGCCGGCCACCCACAGCACCTGCGGGCGCGAAAAAAGCTGAGCGATGAATTGCGCCGGAAGATTCACGCTGGCGCTACTGCGCGTGACGATCAGGCCCGCCGCGAGCGAGATCAAGAAGGCGGGCACCTGGCTCACCAGCCCATCGCCGATCGTCAGCCGCGTGAAGATGGAGGCCGCCTGGCCCAAGTCCATTCCATTTTCAAAGACTCCGATGGCCAGACCGCCCGCGATGTTGACCAGCGTGATGATCACGCCCGCCACGGCATCCCCGCGCACGAACTTGCTGGCACCATCCATCGCGCCAAAGAAGTCGGCCTGGCTCGTGACTTCGGCCCGGCGCTTTTGCGCTTCCTGCTGATCGATGATCCCGGCGTTCAAATCGGCATCGATGGCCATCTGCCGCCCGGGCATGCCGTCGAGCGCAAATCGAGCCGCCACTTCGCTGATGCGCGTGGCGCCCTTGGTGATCACGACAAACTGGATCACCACGATGATCGAGAACACGACCAGGCCCACCACCAGCTTGTCGCCGGCCACGAACTCGCCAAAACTCTTCACCACTTCGCCGGCCGCCAGCAACCCGGCCGAACCGGCCCGGGTGAGAATCAGCCGCGTGGTGGCAATATTGAGCACCAGCCGCGACAGGGTGGTCGCCAGCAGCAGCGAAGGAAAAATGCTGAACTCGAGCGGCGTGCGAACGTAGATCGTCGTTAGCAGAATAATCACCGCCGCCGCGATGTTGGCTGCCAGCAACACATCCAACAGCGGCGTCGGCAAGGGTGCCAGGATCACGACCACGCTAGCGACCATGGCCACCGGCAGAATCAGGTCTGGGAGGTTAGCCCAGGATCGCTCGGCGCGTGGGATGGCAGCACTCGGCATGGACGTGGAAAGCTTTCAGGCGATTGGATGTGTAAACCAGCCGATCCGTCGCAGAGATGAGGGGCGGAAAGTACTGAAATCAGGTGGCAGAGTCCAGGCCGTTTTTAGCGTGGCAAAAACGAATTCGCCGGACTCTCGCGCGCCGCAAGCAGCGGATTCTCACGGGGGGGTAAGCAGTTGAATGACGGCAACTTACGCGCTAGTCGGCCTTAAGTTCCGCTCGCGTGCCCGACGATAGAAATCGAGCGGCGCGCCGCCGCTCCTTTCTCGCCTTCGCGCTTCTCCAGACGCGTCACCCCTTCCGACACCCAGTTTGCTTATGACGTCGCAATTGCGCGTTTTTGTCGCGGTCGCCTGCTTGTGTGTGCTAGCTGGCTGCGAAATCGGCATCGAACAACCACCCCAGGCAAATTCGGGCGCGGCCACGGGCACGTTCCAGGCGCGACCTCAGCATCCGCAAGCGGCCGCCGCCATTGCTCACGGCAATTTGCGGTTCGTCGAAAGCTATGAACTTGGCCTGCGGCAAGCCTCGATCGACGGCCGGCCGCTCTTGTTGTTCTTCACCGCCTCGTGGTGCCAGTACTGCCACCAAATGGCCGATGAGGCCTTCACCAATCCGCAGGTGGTTCGCCTGGCCGATCGATTCGTGTGCGTGTTGGTCGACGCCGACCGGACGCCCGAGCTCTGTCAACAATTCCAAGTTAGCGGCTATCCCACGATTCAGTTTCTTTCGCCGCGTGGAACGTTGTTAGGCCGCGTGGTCGGCAAGCAGCCTGGCCACCACCTGATGATGGCCATGCAAGCCGCGTTGCAGAATGTTGCGCGGCATGAAAACGAGTCGGAAAGCGCCGCCCTGTAGCTTCGCACACGCGCGCGGGAAGGCCGCGTTGGCCCACGCGGGCTGCAACTGGTATCCTCATAACGCGAGCGCAACAAGTGATGTCCATCGCACGAGAACAAAGCCGGACGTCGCTACCTCGACGGCCGGCAGGTCGTTCAAGCGAGAACAAGATGGCGAAAAGCGCAAAGGCCGACAAGAAGGTCGAAGTGAATCCCTATGGCTTTTGGGCCGCGCGCTTTTGGCATGGGATGCTGTTTGGCTCCTGGTTTCGCTTGTTGCGGCGCAATCGTTTTCGGATCAGTCTCACGCGAATTCCGCTGGCGTGCACGATCACCACGGCCACGGTGTTCAATTCGCTTGGGCGCCCGTTCCAGGAGTTCTGGATGCGGCGCTACATTGACCGCACGCAAATCAAGGATGAGCCCATCTTTATTCTGGGGCACTGGCGCTCGGGAACGACCTTGTTGCACGAGCTGTTGGTGCTCGACGCGCGCTATACGTTCCCCACGACGTATCAGTGCCTAGCCCCGAACCACTTCCTGGTCAGCGAGTGGTTGATCACCAAGTTCAAGTTCTTGATCCCTTCCAAGCGGCCCATGGACAACATGATCACGGGCTGGCATCGTCCGCAGGAAGACGAGTTCGCGCTGTGCAACATGGGATTGCCCTCGCCGTACCTGACGATGGCCTTTCCCAACCAGCCGCCGCACGACACCCAGTATTTGACCCTGGACGGCCTCGCGCAGGAAGAAGTCGATCGTTGGAAAGACGCGCTGAAGTGGTTCCTGAAACGTGTGACCCTGCGCAGCCCCAAACGCATCATCCTCAAGTCGCCACCGCACACCGGGCGGATCAAGACGCTCGTCGAGCTGTTTCCCGACGCGCGCTTCGTGCATATCGTGCGCAATCCCTACGCGCTCTTCGGATCCACGGTCAAACTCTGGAAAACGCTCTATAAGTTCCAGGCCTTGCAGGAGCCGCGTCACCAAGGGCTGGAAGAATATGTGTTCTCATGCTTCGAGAAAATGTACGAGAGCTATGAGCGCGACCGCCAGCTCGTCGATCCTTCGCGGTTGATCGAAATCCGCTACGAAGACCTGGTGCGCGACCCTATCGAACAGATGCGCGCCATCTACGATCAGCTCGGGCTGGGAGAATTCGAAGTGGCCCGGCCCAAGCTGGCCGCCTACTTCAAAGACACCCAGGACTATCGCACCGGCACGTACGATATCCCCGACGAGCTGCGCGAGCAGATCGACCGCCGCTGGGGACCTTACATGCGCCGCCACGGCTACTGCCAAACGCTAAGCGAGCCGGCAGCGACATAGCGGACCGCCCTGGTGCCACTGGCTTTGTCAGTGCCGACATGCTTCCGCGTTCACCAGCCGTCAGCGTGGCCTTAATTCTACGGCTTGTAGCACCCTCTTCACTAGCCGGAAGCGTTTACTTCCGCTCGACCGGATACCGTGCGGCCATCCGCTTGCGCGCCTCGCGCCGCGCGGCCAATACCTGCGGATTGGGCTCGAGCGCTCGCAGCTCCTCGCGAAGTTCGCTGGGGCTCATGCGTAGCGC
>DATJEN010000044.1:0-7135 GCA_035496575.1 Pirellulales bacterium | reverse complement strand
CGCGACTCAATACGCCTGGCGGCTGTTCGAAAACGGCCCGAGCCGGGGGACGCGGCGCCCGTTGCCAGCCCTGCCGCGACAGACCCATTTCCGCCGAACTTTGCCCAGTATCTTCTCAGTTGGGCGGCGACGGTGTACATTCTACCGAACGGACGGTAGGCAACCAAACACTTTTGCAAGTTTGGCTGCCCCACGGGCAGCGGAATGCCGCCGCTCGACGTCCAGGCACAACCAACTCTCCAGGTGCGCCCCACGCGGGAGCGACGCCTGCAACTCGGGAGATTCGTCATGCGAGAAGCTGTCGTGGTGGCCCAATCTCGGACGCCATTGGCCAAGAGTTTCCGAGGCTCGTTCAACTTGACCCGGCCCGATGATCTGGCCGCGCATTGCATCACGGATGTGCTGAAGAAAGTCCCCCAGCTCGATCCCGCGGAGATCGAAGACGTTTTCCTGGGCTGTGCTAATCCCGAAGGCACGCAAGGCATGAACGTGGCCCGCGTGGCCGCCATCCGAGCCGGGCTGCCGGTTACGGTCGCCGGCGCGACCATCAATCGCTTCTGCTCTTCGGGCTTGCAGGCTGTCGCATTGGCTTCGCATACCATCCTCAACGAAGGCGTGGACGTCGCGCTCGGCGGCGGTGTCGAAAGCATCACCGCGATTGCCGGCCGCAAGGGCGAACCCAACGAATGGGTCAAGGAACGCAAGCCCGGCATCTACATGGTGATGGGCGACACGGCCGAAGTGGTCGCCAAGCGATACAACATCAGTCGCCAGGCTCAAGACGAATATTCTCTGGCCAGCCAACAGCGCACCGCGCGCGCTCAAGTCGAAGGACTGATGGACGAAGAGCTCGCGCCCATGACGGTCACGCGCGGCGTTATCGATAAGAAGACCGGCCAGATCGTGTCGCGCGAGCAGCACACCATCACCAAGGACGAGTGCAATCGGGCCGACACGACGTTGGAAGGATTGATGGCGCTCAAGCCGTACTTCGATCCCGATAGCGGCAAAGGCAGCGTGACCGCCGGCAACGCTTCGCAGATGTCCGACGGCGCAAGCGTGTGCGTGGTCATGTCGCGCGAGCGCGCCGACAAGCTGGGCATCAAGCCCAAGCTCATCTTCCGCGGCTTTCAGGTAGCCGGCTGCGAGCCCGACGAAATGGGCATTGGACCGGTGTATGCCGTGCCCAAGCTGCTCAAGCGCAACGGACTTAAGGTCGAGGATATCGGCCTGTGGGAACTCAACGAAGCCTTCGCCGTGCAGGTGCTGTACTGTCGCGACAAGCTGGGCATCGATCCCAACAGGCTGAACGTCAACGGCGGATCGATTGCCATTGGGCATCCGTTCGGCATGACGGGCTCACGGATGGTCGGCACGATTGCCAACGAGATGTTGCGCCGCCGCATTCGCTATGGTGTGGTCACCATGTGCATTGGCGGAGGGCAGGGAGCGGCCGGCTTGTTCGAGGCCTGCCTGTGAGCGTCGCAGCCCTTCGACTCAGGCCCGGGGCACTCGCGCCGTGCCTGGTCATCACGCTAGTTTTGTCGATGAACCCGCAATCTTCCGCCGATGAGCTTCCGGCCACCGCAGGACGCGCCATGAAAGTGTTGCGAACGCCCGACGATCGGTTTGCGAATCTGCCCGGCTACGCGTTCGCGCCCCACTATGTGGAAGTCCCGGGAGGGTTGCGGATGCACTACATCGAAGAGGGATCCGGCGACCCGATTTTGTGTATCCATGGCGAGCCGAGCTGGTCGTATCTGTATCGCAAGATGGTGCCGCAACTCTCGCAAGTCGGTCGCGTCGTCGCGGTCGACCTGATTGGCTTCGGCCGCTCCGACAAGCCCGTCGGCAAGGAGTCGTACACCTACGCGCTACACCACGACGCGCTTGTTGCGCTCATCAAGCAATTGGATCTCAAGCGCATCACGCTCGTGTGCCAGGACTGGGGTGGATTGCTTGGCCTGCCCATCGCCACCGAAATGCCCGATCGGTTCAGCCGGCTGGTGATCATGAACACGGGCTTACCGACGAGCGGCAAGCCACTCAGCCCGGCCTTCATGGCGTGGAAGGCATTCGCAACGCGCTCGAACGACTTGCCGGTGGGCCAGGTGCTGCAAAACGCGACCGTAAGCGACTTGCCGCCGGAAGTCGTGGCGGCGTACGACGCCCCCTATCCCGATGCGAGCTACAAGGGGGGCGCGCTGCAGTTTCCCAACCTGGTTCCCGTGTTCGAGGATGCCGAGGCGCTACCCCATATGCGCCGCGCGGCCGAGGCTCTCAAAGAGTGGAACAAGCCGGCGCTCGTCATGTTCTCAGACAAAGATCCCGTCACGGCGGGCGGCGATCGGTTCTTCCGCGCCGCGATCCCGAGTGCTCGACAAGAGCCCGAAATCACGATTCGCGATGCCGGGCACTTTCTGCAGGAAGACAAGGGCGAGGAGATCGCGGCCCACATCGTGGAATTCATCAAGCGCCGCCCGGCCCCGTAGCGCGGGCAGACTCATCTCGCCAGAGCCAACAACACACCAGCAAAGCCAACCAAGTATCGAGGACCGAACATGAGCGACCTGGTCACACTCACCAAAGACGGCGACATCGCGGTCATTACGATCAACAACCCGCCCGTCAACGCGCTGAGCCCTGGCGTGCCTGAAGGCATTATGGCGTCGGTGCAAGAAGCGCAAAAAGACCCCGCGGTCAAAGGCATCGTCTTGATCGGTGGCGGGCGGACCTTCATTGCCGGGGCCGACATCAAAGAATTCGGCAAGATTACCTCCGGGAAAAAAGATCGCGGCGTGGGCCTGCACCCCGTGTTGCAAGTGATGGAAGACTGCCCCAAACCGATCGTGTGCGCCATTCACGGCACCGCGTTCGGCGGCGGATTGGAGACCGCCATGGGTTGCCATTACCGCGTGGCCGCTCCCACCGCGCAAGTCGGCCAGCCGGAGTGCAAGCTCGGCATCATCCCGGGAGCGGCAGGCACGCAGCGGCTGCCGCGATTGGCCGGCGTGGCCATTGCCGCCGAGATGTGTGCTTTCGGCGATCCCCTGCCGGCCCCTCGTGCGCTGGAAGCCGGCATTGTCGACAAGATCATTGACGGTGACTTGCTCTCGGGCGCTGTTGCGTATGCTCGCGAACAGGCCGCCAGTGGCAAGCCGCCTCGCAAAACACGTGAGATGAATCAGAAGATCAGCAACCAGGCCGAGAACGAAAAGGCGCTGGCTGCCGCGCGCGACGCGGTCAAAAAACGCTCGCGCGGATTGCTGGCTCCCGCGAAGGCCATCGATGCCGTCGAAGCTGCCACCAAGCTGCCTTTCGACCAGGGCATTGCCCGCGAGGCCGAGTTGTTTCAGGAGTGCTTGTTCTCCGATCAATCGAAGGCCCTGATTCACGCGTTCTTTGGCGAACGGGCCGTGGCCAAGATTCCCGGCATTTCCAAGGACCTGCCGCTGATTGCCATCAAGCGCGCCGCCGTGGTCGGTGGCGGCACCATGGGCGGCGGCATCACCATGAATTACGCGAACGCCGGGATCCCGGTGCTCTTCAAGGAAGTCTCGCAAGAAGCCCTCGACAAGGGGCTGGCCACGATCAAGAAGAACTACGCCGCCACGGTTTCCAAGGGGCGCCTGTCGCAAAAGCAAATGGATGAGCGGATGGCGCTGATCGAGCCCACCACCAGCTACGAGAAATTCAAGGAGGCCGACATCGTCGTCGAGGCCGTGTTCGAGGAGATGGCGCTCAAGAAAAAGGTGTTTGCCGAACTTGAAAAAGTGACCCGCCCCGACGCCATCCTGGCCAGCAACACGTCGACCTTGAATGTGGATGAGATCGCGTCGGCCACGTCGCGGCCGGCCAACGTGATTGGGCATCACTTTTTCAGCCCCGCCAACGTGATGCGCGTGATCGAAGTCGTGCGCGGCAAGCAATCGAGCGATGCCGTGATCGCCACCTCGATGGCCTTGTCGAAAAAACTGAACAAGGTTGGCATTCTGGTCGGCAACTGCCGCGGGTTCGTCGGCAACCGCATGTTCCATTGCTACCAGCGCGAGGCTCAATTCCTGTTGGAAGAAGGCGCGCGTGTCGAGCAGGTCGATCGCGTTTTGTACGACTACGGCATGGCGATGGGTCCGCTGGCGGTGGGCGATCTGGCCGGTTTGGACGTCAGTTGGCGAATCCGCAAAGAGTTCAAGCATCTCGAGCCGGCTGGCATCCGCCAGCCGCTCGTCGCCGACCAGCTCTGCGAGAAGGGGCGCTACGGCCAGAAAACTTCAGCCGGATGGTACAAGTACGAGGCCGGCAGCCGCGCGCCGATCCCCGACCCTGAGGTGCAGCAGATCATCGAGCAAAGCGCCAAGGCGGCCGGCATCAAACGCCGCGAGATCAGCGACCAGGAAATCCTGGAGCGCACGTTGTACTCGCTCGTCAACGAAGGCGCCACGATTTTGGCCGAAGGGATTGCCCTCCGCGCCGTCGATATCGACATGCTCTACATCCTGGGCTACGGCTTCCCGGCCCACCGCGGCGGCCCGATGTGGTATGGCGACACCGTGGGTCTCAAGAAGGTGTACGACAAGGTGCGCGAGTTCGAGAAGCAACACGGCAGCCTGTGGGCGCCGTCGCCCTTGCTCAAGGAACTGGCCGAGAACGGCCGCACGTTCGCCGACTTCGACAAAACTAAAGAGGCATAACCAAGCGACTCGTGCCAAGCAAAATCCAAATCTCGCCCCAGGACCTCGCGGGCCTGCCGGTTACGCTGCGCCGCCACATTCCGGAAAACTACAAGGACGAAATGGGCCACATGAACGTCATGTGGTACACCCACCTGTTCAGCTCGGCTTTCGAGCAGTTCGCGTCCGCGTTTGGATTTGGCGAAGCGTACTTCCGCGAACAGCAGATGGGCAGCTTCGCGCTCGAAACCCACGTGCGCTACTTGTCGGAAGTGCGGATCGGCAATCACGTGACAGTCCGCAGCCGGCTGATCGGCCGCAGCGAGAAGCGCATTCACTTCATGCACTTCATGACCATCGATGAATCGCAAGCGCTAGCCGCGGTTCAGGAACACATCGGAGCGCATATCGACATGCGCACGCGGCGCATGGCTGCGCTGCCGCCGGAAATCACCGAGCGGTTCGATCGCCTGTTGGCGCGGCAGAATGCGCTGGGTTGGCAAGCGCCCGTGTGCGGCGTCATGCATCCTTAGCCGAGCGATCGCCAGTCCAGGCCGCGGCACACGCTACTCCGCCGCTTGCAGCTCATAGCAGGCGATCTCTTCGTCGTTGCGCACAAACAGCTTGCCGTGCGCGATGACCGGATGGTTCCACGTCTTGCCATGCACGGCTTCCATCCGGGCCAGCTCCTCGTGCTTTTCCGGGTTGGCCGCAACCAGAATCACCTCGCCCGACTCTGAAAGCACCAGCAGCAGCGGCTGATCGGCCAGCAAAAGCACCTGGCCGTGACCGTAGCGCCCGCTCTTCCAGCGCCGCTTGCCGGTCTCGACGTCGATCGCGCAAAAGATGCTCTCATCAAAACCGTACACGGTCCCGTTGAGCACCACGAAGTCGTTGTATGCCGGCCGCAGCGATCGCGTGGCGTAGCGCTGCTCCGTTTTCCACGAATCCCCGTCGGGCGTGACCTCCAGCCGCACCAGGCCCAAATCCTCCGACCCGATCAGAAACCCGCCGGAATCCAGTTGTCTCGGCTGCACCACGCGCCAAATGTTCGGGCTGGCCGCGTCGTGCTTCCAGCGCACCGCGCCCGTCTTCTGGTCGACCGCCATCAGCCCCAAATCACTGAAAAACAAAACCTGTTGCTGGCCGCCAATCGTGGCTAGCTGCGGAGAGCTGTAACTGGCCACGCCAGTTGGCGCGGACCACACCTGCTCGCCATCGCTCTGCCGATAGCCGAGCAAACCTTTATCGCCGGGGGCGCCGGCGTAGGCCACCACGACTCCCTCGGCTACCAGTGGCGAGCTCGAGAATCCCCACATCGGCAAGGGAGCGCCGGAGTCGGTGGCGATGTTGCGCGTCCACTTGAGCTTGCCCGTGGCCGCGTCCAGACAATCGAGCACGCCGCTTGCGCCTTGCGTGAAAAGATCGCCTTCATGGAAGGTGGGCGTGGCGCGTGGACCCGCGCCGGCCTGACCGTCGGTAAACCGCGTGGTGTCCTTGTGGACCCAGATTTCATTTCCGTTCGCGGTATCCAGGCACACCGTACATTCCTGATCTCCGCGTTGCTCGCCGGTAAACAACCGGTTGCCGATGATGACCACCGACGACCAGGACGGGCCAATGCGCTTTCGCCACAGCTCCTTGGGTGGCGACTTGGTCCAGTCGGTCGCGATCCGCACTCCATGCACTTCGCCCAAGCGATTCGGACCGCGGAACTCAGGCCAGTCGCCGTCGCCGGCGGTGAGCGCGACCGCTTCATCGGTCGCGGGAGGGGCCGCCTGCTCGTTTTTAAGACTCGCCAGATACTGCTCTTCGCGCGTGGGACTCCAGCGGAAACTGACGGCGGCCTGGTTATCGCCGTCGATGCCGTCGGCCCTCACCAACGTAAAAAATCCCCACAAGCCAAGAGTCAGGACCACCAGACCGACGCGGCGCAAGGGCGCGCGGTTCCGTGCGACCACCAGCCACACGGCCCAAACCGTGAGCACGAACGGGATGGCGGAAAAAATCAGCCCGATGGGACCGACCGAGGGGTCGCACAGCACGCCTGCGGCAATCCCGCCGAGGAGCAGGGCCAAAAACCCAATCACGCGCTCGCGGCGCGGAATCGTCCCGTTCGTGAGCCACCACCCGCACACCAGCAGCAGCAAGCCGAGCGACGCGGCCATGGAGGTCATGAACAGCGCGTAGATCGGTGCGTCAGAGAGTCGCAGACCCAACATCACGGCCCAATAAATGCCGACCAAAACGACAATCGGCCACACGCGGGCCGCGACGGGCTTGGCCGGCGCCGAAGAAGCCGTCGGGCGTGGATCTGGTGAACTCGGACTCGCGGCTCGATCGAGAGTGCTCATGGCGCTCACTTTGGGTGAAGATGCGCGCGCTAGGATGGCGCGTTGGCGTCCGTCGATTAACCGCTATAGAATCACTTCCGCGCGGGCCGGTCAATATAAACCTCTTGCTGA
>DATJEN010000043.1:0-9812 GCA_035496575.1 Pirellulales bacterium | reverse complement strand
ATTACCCGACCCCTTCGATTAGGAAGCACATTACCCCCCGCCCATTTCTTTTTTTTAGGGGTGTCATAAGTGGGGGTCAGTTCCGTTGTGCTTAACCGGTGGTCTAAAAACGGGATAACGCACGAGGTGATTGAGCTGATTGCCTCTTATGAATGAAGGTGACGTGCCCCGTGTCTAGTTGCCCGTTTCTTTGGATGTGGTGGCGACAAAGGGTGGGAGTGGTTTCCGCCCTATTGTTGTTCCCGCATATCTTCGAATTCTCTAACCCCCAACCCCTAACCCCCAATCCCTCTGCATCGTTTAGTGACTCAGATCAGTAATGAGTTTGACAAGCGGCATGAACAGCGCGATGACGATGAAGCCCACCGCACCGCCCAGCACGATGATCAACAACGGTTCCATCAAGCTCACCAGGCTTTCGGTGAGCACCGAGACTTCTTCGTCATAGGTGTCGGCCACCTTGTAGAGCATGGTATCGAGCTCGCCCGTTTCTTCACCGACGTCGACCATGTTGACGGTCAGGTCGTCGACGACGCGGGCGTTCATGCGGCTCATGTACATCAACAGGCCGACCGGGCCGGCGATGAAGAAGAACCAGAAGAACGCGCAAAACGGATGGAAGGACATCTTGGAATATTCCTTCATCGGTTTGGCGATCGATTCACCCTCGCGAATCGACTCGGAGATTTTTCCGAACAGATGTTCGAACGTGGCGTTGCCGGCCGTCTCGCGCGTGATGTTGAGCGCTTCGAGAATCGGCACACCGCTGGAAACCAGAGTGCCCAACGTGCGCGTGGTGCGGGCCAGAATGTTCTTTTCGACCAAGGGGCCGAAGATCGGCATCTTGAGCAGGAACATATCCCAGCCCACGCGGCCGGCCTTGAACTTGCGTATGAGCTTGATGAACAGCCACAACAAGATGGGAATGCCGGGGATGAGATACCAGAAGTTGACCGCCAGGTTCGAGATCGTGATCAGCACGATCGTCATGGGCGGCAGCTCGGTATCGAAATCCTCGAAGATCTTTTCGAACGAGGGCACGATCTTGATCATGATGAAGGTCAAGATGCCGACCGCGACCGAGATCACCACGATCGGATAGATCATGGCGCCCTTGATCTTTCGCCTGAGGGACTGGGCCCGCTCTTGGAACTCGGCCAGGCGCTTGAGAATGATTTCCAGGGCACCGCCCGCCTCGCCGGCCTTGATCATGTTGACGTACAGGCGATCGAAGGCCTTGGGGGCTTTGGCCATCGATTCCGAGAGCGTCGAACCCGCCTCGATCTCCTCGCACACGTCCATCAAGCTGTTCTTGAAGCGGCCGGGCTTGCTCTGCATTTCCAGGATTCGCAGGCTGCGCAAGATCGGCAGGCCGGCGTCCTGCAGAATCGAAAGCTGCCGCGTGAAGGCGGTGAGGACCTTGCTGCTGACGCCGCCCAGGGCGAAGGTGCGCTTGCGGGCCGTCTTGGATTTTTCGGCGGCGGCCTTCTTTGCCTTCTTGACGGCGATCTTGGTGATGAAGTAGCCCATCTGGCGAATGGTCGCCTGGGCTTCCTCCTGGCTGGGAGCATCGATCACGTCCTTGATCTCTTGCCCCGTGGGGTCCATCGCCTCGAATTGATAGGTTGGCATACCCGAAATCCTTGTACGTATTTAGCTGAGCGCGGCCCTGTGGGGCGGCAATGTTCTCGTGGGTTATGCTTCGAGCACGGTTTCGCGAATGACTTCCTCGAGCGTGGTTCGTCCCTCGTAAGCGGCGGACATGCCGGCGTCGCGCAGCGAGACCATGCCGTAACTGCGGGCCGTGTCGCGCAGCTCGTCGCGCGAAGCGTTCTGCATGATCATGTCGCGCAGGTTGTCGTTCATGATCATCAACTCAAATAGTCCCACGCGCCCCTTGTAGCCGGTGTTGTTGCAGACGTCGCACCCTTTACCGCGATAAAACTTTTTGCCCACGATGTCGGCGGCTGTCATGTCCAAGTCTTGCAGCATCTCGCTGGAGGGCACGCTTTCCTCGCGGCACACGGTGCACACGCGGCGCACCAGGCGCTGCGCCAGGATGGCTTCGACCGTGGCCGTGATCAAAAACGGCGCGATGCCCATGTCTCGCAGGCGCGTGATGGTGCTGGGCGCATCGTTCGTGTGCAACGTGCTAAAGACCGTGTGGCCGGTGAGCGAGGCTTGAATGGCGATCTCGGCCGTTTCCAGGTCGCGAATCTCGCCCACCAGAATTTTGTCGGGATCCTGCCGCAGGATGGCGCGCAGGCACTGCGCGAACGTGTTTCCGATCTGGCTATCGATGGGCACCTGCACGATGCCATCGATGTCATATTCGATGGGGTCTTCGGTGGTAATCAACTTTTCGGTGATTTCGTTGAGCTCGCTCAAAGCGGAATAGAGCGTTGTGGTTTTGCCCGAGCCCGTGGGTCCGGTGACCAGGATGATGCCGTTGGGCTTGTGCATCACTTCTCGAAAGGACTTCATGGTGGGGGCGTCCATGCCGACTTTGGCCAGGTCGAGCGAGACCACCGAGCGGTCGAGCACCCGCATGACCACGCTTTCGCCGAACATGGTGGGCAGGACGCTGACGCGCAGGTCGACGGGGTGTCCGCCGACGGTGAGCTCGATGCGGCCGTCTTGCGGCATGCGCCGCTCGGCGATGTCGAGGTTTGCCATGACCTTGATGCGCGTGGTGATGGCGAACGCCAGGTGCCGCGGCGGCGGCACCATTTCATACAGCACGCCGTCGGCCTTGATGCGGATGCGAAACTCGTCTTCAAACGGCTCGAAGTGCAAGTCGCTGGCGTGATCTTTGATGGCCAACAGCAACACCATGTTGAGAAGCTTGCGAACCGGCGCGCTATCGGCCAGGGCCTCGACGCTGGTCAGATCGATGGGGCCTTCGGAATCGATCGCCTCGGCGGCGGCGGCCAGCTCCTCGTCTTCGTCCATGTCGTGGACGAGGCTTTCGACGCTCTCGCCGCTGGCGGCGTAAAATCGGTCGAGCGCTTTGAGAATGTCGCGCTCGGTGGCCACGACCGCGCGAATCTCGTAACCCAGGAACGTCCGCAGCTCGTCCTGGATCGCCAGGTTCTGTGGGTCGCACAGCGCGATGGTCAGGGTGTTGTCGCGGAAGCTGATGGGCACGATGCGATACATCTGCGCCATCGTCTCGGTGACCAGGTTGAGCACGTTGGGCGGAATGACCGTGTCGGCCAGGTGAATCACCTGCATGCCGAACTGCTCGGCCAGCGCCTGGGCCAATTGCTCTTCGTTGACGAGGCCCTGGCTCTCGGCCACCTTGCCCAACAGTTGTCCTGGCTGCTGCGATTGTTCTTCGAGCAGGGCTTCGAGCTGATCGTCGGTGATGAACCCCAGATCGACTAAGATCTGGCCTAGCCGCCGAATGGCCATAGAGGCTTTCTACCTGTGCGTTAGTGGGCTTCCTTCAATTTGGGTTTGGCCTTTCCGTCGCCCGCGCCGTCCTCTTCTTCATCGAACAAACCGCGCTCGGCATTGGCGATGCGAGCGGCGAGCTCTTCAGGCGCGGCGGCCTTGGCCATCACGTCTTCTTTGCTGCACTTTTGCTCGTGCCACAACTTGAAGAGCGAGTCGTCGAGCAGCATCATGCCCTGCTTGGCCCCGGTTTGGATGGCGGACGTGATGCGGAACGTTTTGTTTTCACGAATCAAGTTGCCGATGGCCGAATTGCAGACCAACAGCTCGTAGGCCGCGCAGCGCCCGCCACCGATGCGCGGGATGAGCGCTTGCGAAAGCACGCCGATGATGGAGGTCGAAAGTTGCGTGCGAATCTGGTCCTGCTGGCTGGTCGGGAACACGTCGATGATGCGGTTGACGGTGCCCTGGGCACCCGTCGTATGCAAGGTGCCGAACACGACGTGGCCGGTTTCGGCGGCGCTGATGGCCGCTTCGATCGTGGGGAGGTCGCGCAACTCGCCCACCAGGATGACGTCCGGGTCTTGTCGCAAGGCGCGTCGCAGCGCCTCGGAAAAGCTCGGCACGTCGACGCCGATCTCGCGCTGGTTGACCGTCGATTTCTTGTTGGGGTGATAGAACTCGATCGGGTCTTCGATCGTGATGATGTGGTGATCGAAGTTTTCGTTGAGATAGTTGATCATGCTGGCCAGCGAGGTGCTCTTGCCGGAGCCCGTCGGGCCCGTCACCAGGAACAAACCGCGCGGCCGCTGAATCAGCCGCACGCACGCCTGTGGCAAACCCAATTGGTCCATCGTCAGCAGCTTGTTGGGAATCTGCCGCAGCACCATGGCGATGTTGCCGCGCTGCTTGAAGATCGAGACGCGAAAGCGGGCCAGGTCGCCGAAAGCGAACCCAAAGTCCGATCCGCCCACGGCCTGCAGCTCTTGCTGGCAGCGATCCGGGGCGATGCTCTTCATCAACGATACGGTGTCCGCTGGCTCGAGCACCTTGGTCTTGAGCTTGACCATATGCCCGTCGTGTCGGATCACCGGGGGCTGGCCGACCGTAATATGCAAGTCGCTGGCGCCCTGCCGCACGACGGCATGCAGCAGTTTGTCGATAAGAATGGTGTCGGTCGTCGCCACCCGATGCTCCTCGTTACAAACACAGGCATCCTGCGCTCAGTCGTGGCTGGCCGCAGGCAAAACCTTTCGATTTTTTTCGCAGAACCGCCGTTCCGGAGGCGGGTCTCAGATAGGGAATGTGGCGTTTTTCGCCAGTTGATTATTCGCTGAGTGCTTCAAATTGCCAAATTTCGCTTGATTCGCGCGCCGTGCCGTTGAAATCTCTCGTTCCACTTGTGATTGAATTTTGGCCCGCCTACCCATCCGACTTCTTGGCAACGCGAAACACCTCTTCGATGGTCGTCGTGCCGTTGAGAACCTTGCGGATTCCGTCGTGATACAGGGCTGTCATTCCTTGGGCTAACGCCGAGCGGCGGATCTCTTGCGTGGGAGCCCCGGCAAACGCTAACTCTCGAATCTTGTTGGTGATCATCATCAACTCAAAGATCCCAATCCGGCCTCGGTACCCCGATTTCGAGCAGTGACCGCACCCCTTGCCCTTCATGAATTTGGCACTGCTCGCCATTTCGGGCGTGATGCCCGCGGACTCCAAGGCGGCCTCGCTTGGCGAGTGCGGCTGCTTGCATTTGGAGCACACCACGCGCACCAGGCGCTGGGCCAACACGGCCATCACGCTGCTGGCAACCAGGTAACCGGGCACTCCCATGTCAATCATACGTGTAATAGCGCCGGGCGCATCGTTCGTATGTAGTGTACTGAAAACTAAGTGGCCCGTCAGACTTGCTTGGATGCCCATCTGAGCCGTTTCAGAATCCCGCATCTCTCCCACCAGGATAACATTCGGAGCCTGGCGAAGCATAGCGCGGATAATCAATGCGAAATCCAGCCCGATGTGGTGCTTCACTTCGACCTGGTTGATGCCGGGCAGGTAGTACTCGACGGGGTCTTCGGCCGTGATGATCTTTCGGTCAGGCCGGTTGAGCTCATTGAGGGCGGCATACAGGGTGGTCGTCTTGCCAGACCCCGTGGGGCCCGTGACGAGGATGATTCCGTTGGGCCGCCGGATCAGGTTTTTGAACTGCCGAAAGTCGTTTTCCGACAGCCCGAGCTGCCGCACGCCGACCCGAATGCTGTCCTTGTCCAGCACGCGCATGACGGCGCTTTGGCCGTGGTTGGTGGGCAGGATGCTCACGCGCAAGTCCAACTGCTTGTCGCCCAGGGTTACCTTGATGCGGCCATCCTGGGGGCGGCGCCGCTCGGCGATGTCGATGTTTGCGAGGATTTTGAGGCGCGAGAGCAGGGCTCCCAGCAACCGCCGCGGCGGGCTATCCCGCTCGACGAGGACGCCGTCGATTCGGTAGCGGATGCGAACACGATCCTCAAAAGGCTCCACATGAATGTCGCTCGCTCGTAACTGCACCGCCTCGCTGATCAGCAGTTGCACGAGGCGCACGATCGGCGCGCTGGTCTCGTCGATGACCTCTTCGCTGCCCTGCGATTCCTGCTCGGTTTCGGTGAAATCGATGGCCGTATCGGTGAATTCCTGGAGCATCGAGTCGGCACTCTGGTCTTCCATCTGGCCATAGTGCCGGTTAATCGCATCCAGGATGCTTTCGCGCGGGGCAAGCGCGATGTCGACTTTGCGATTCAGGATGAATCTCAGCTTTTCGAAGGTATCGAGATCCAGCGGATCGCTTACGATCACCTTCAGCGCCCCATCTTCCTCGGCCATCGGCAGCACCGCGTTCTCACGCGCGACTGACTCGGGCACGAGCTCCACGATCGAGGGCGGGATCACGACTTCATTCAAGTCCACGAAGTCCAGCCCGTGCTCCTTGGCAATGGCGCGCATGACCTCGTCGCTCGCCGCATAGCCGAGGACCACGAGTTGATCGGCGACTTTCTTTCCCGAGGATTTGCCGACGCGCTTGGCTTCGGCCAATTGCTCGGCGCTGATCACACCCTGGCGGACCAGGATTTCAGTAAAGTCCACTTTTTTTGCGGCCATTGCTGCCTTACGTATCGATGTGCCAGCACGTGGGCGGAATCAAATGCCACGCGCGGGACGAATTTCAATCGGGGGCGCTCGATGCGCCAAATGGAGTTTGCCTACGAGTTTGCCTACTTCGTAACGCGCAAAGCGTTAGGCCACAAGGACAAGAAGTGTGCGGCTGTGAAGCCCTGCCTAGCCCCGGGCTTCACCCGAAGAAAAGTGTAACTCTGTTCTAAGTTGAGACTAATGGCGATGCTCGGTAGTGTCAACCAAACGCTGTACCGGCCGTGCGGTCTTGCCCGCGTATTCGGCCAGTGGTCGTCGGGGTCGAACTGCGGAAGGCTCTTTAACCAGATTTGACGGAAAAACCCGCAAATTTCCTTGCCGGAACAAATGGGCTTCGGATATTCTGGAGGTTTGGCATTCGGCGGAAAGTCAATTCTCGCGCACTCGCCGGAATACGGGATGAAGTCAAGGATTAAGCGTGCGCGCGGTTCGCGCCTTCAGCGATACTCCGCGCCGCTTGCGGGCCATTCTGCGCCTGCCATATTCAGCTCGCGGGTCTTGGGCTTTGAAGGGCTTGAAGATCGCTGCTTGCTTTCCATCAACCCGGTTGCGCAGCCATTCGCGGTCGCCCTCCCCAATCCCGTGGCATCGCCGCTGGCCGGAAGCGCCAATCCGCAGGGATTTTCACCCGCTCAGATTCGTCACGCCTATGGGGTAGACCAGATCACCTTCTCGGGCGGATCGGTCGTAGGTGACGGCGCCGGGCAGACGGTGGCGATCGTAACGGCGTACGACAACAGTTCCATCGCCCACGATCTGCAAGCGTTTTCCACTGCTTTTAGCCTGCCGGTCCCCACGATCTCGCCAGATCTGGCTACGTTCCAGTTGCCTGCGAACCCAGGCGACCCGCCCAAGTTCGTCCGCGTGTCTCAGACGGGCTCGAACGCTTATCCCGCTACCGACAGCGGATGGGCGCTCGAGACGGCTCTCGATGTCGAATGGGTGCATGCCATGGCACCCAAGGCAAACATCATGCTCGTCGAGGCCGATAGCAATGACTTTCTTGACCTCGTACAAGGAGCGGTGGTCTTCGCGCGCTCGCAGCCCGGCGTGTCCGTCATTTCGATGAGCTGGGGCGCTAATGAATTCTTTGGTGAGACGGGTTGGGACAGCAACTTCACAACTCCCTCCAATCACTCGAATGTGGCTTTTGTAGCGGCTACGGGCGACGCTGGAAGCCCGGGCACTTATCCGGCGTACTCACCGAACGTGCTGGCGGTGGGCGGCACGACGCTTACGCTGAATGGATCGAACAATATCTCCAGCGAAACAGGGTGGGGCGGCAGTGGAGGAGGCGTTAGCGCCTACGAGAATCAGCCCGCGTACCAAAGCGGCTTTTACAACAGCACCAAGCGCACGAGCCCTGACGTCGCGGCCGTGGCCGATTCCCAGACTGGTGTCTCCGTCTACGACTCGTTCAACAACGGCCTGGCCACTCCTTGGCGAGTCGTGGGCGGAACGAGCTTGTCCGCTCCACTTTGGTCAGGCCTGGTCGCGATAGCCGATCAGGGCCGGCAACTCTCGGGTCTGGCAACACTCAGCGGCAACAGCTTGATGACCAAGCTGTATGCGATGCCAGCCAGCAATTTCAACGACATTGTGATCGGAAACAGCGGCGGCACCACGCCGCAAAACGCAGCCGCTGGTTACGACCTGGTAACCGGGCGCGGTAGCCCAAAAGCAAACCTGCTGGTGCCCGCGCTGGTGGGCACAAGCGCCATCACGGGCACGGTGTTCAACGACCTCGATAACAACGGGCAATTGAACAGCGAGCCGGGGCTGGCTGGCTGGACGGTTTACGCCGATCTGAACTCGTCGAACAGCTTCGATCCCGTGGTTACGAACACGTTCCTGCCGAATGACCTTGCGGTCGCCAAGACCATTCCGACGATTGGTACCATTACGTCGAACGCGCCAGTCTCCGCGACTGGAGATGTGATCGACGTGAACGTGACGCTGAAGATCACGCATACGCGCGACAGCGATCTGGTCCTGACTCTGATTAGCCCCAGCGGAACCCGCGTCACCTTGGCCAATCACGTCGGGGGCACCGGCGACAATTTCACGAACACCACTTTCGACGACTCGGGCTCGGTCGCCATTTCGCTAGGCACGGCGCCTTTCGGCTCGACCTATCAGCCGAGTAGCCCGCTGTCGGCCTTGTTCGGCGAGAATCCAAACGGCACCTGGAAATTGGAAGTAGCCGACACGGTGAGCAATACGGGTGGCTCTCTCATTTCCTGGTCACTGCAACTAAAGTCCGGCGATCCGAACACCACCTCCGCGGCCGACGGCACTTACTCGCTGACGAACCTGCCTGCCGGCACCTACCACGTCGGCGAAGTGCTGCAGGGTGGTTTTTCGCAGACCTCGCCCCCGTCCGGTTTTTACAACTCGATCCTTGTCGCGGGCGTGAACACCCCCAATCAGGATTTTGGCAACCACGTGTTGCAAAGCTCGGCGCCCAGTTCCGTCGTGCTGCAAGCCATCAGTGACACGGGAATTTCCAACTCGGATGGCTTGACGCGATTGAACAACGGCTCGGCCGGCGCGACGCTCCAATTTCAAGTGACGGGCGCGGTCAACGGCGCCACGGTCACGGTGCTCGCGGACGGAGTGCCGATTGGATCGGCCGTTGCCGCGGGTTCCAGCGTCGTGGTTACCACAGACGGAACCACCCTCCTCGCGGAAGGTTCGCATTCGATCACGGCAATCCAAACGGAGCCGGGCAAATCGGCATCGTCCGCGTCTCCTGCTGCTTCGATTGTCATTGATTCCGTCGCGCCCGGGGCAAGCATCCAGGCGGTGTCGCCCAACCCACGCGCGAATCCCGTACCCTCGATGACGCTTAACTTCACCGAGGCCGTGTCCGGTGTGGGCCTTTCGAACTTGAGCCTCACGCGAGACGGCGGCGCGAATCTGCTCGCCGGACAAAGCGTGACCAGCGGTGACGGATTGTTGTGGACACTTTCTGATTTGACCGCGGCCACGTCGCCAAACGGCAATTACCAGCTCGTGCTGGATGGCTCGCTCGGGCCGATTACGGACGCCGCCGGCAACGCCTACACCGGAACCACCAACACCAGCTTCACCGTCACGGCCTCGAGCATCGTGAGCCGGCTGTTGTTCTACAACCAGTCGGGCACCGCCTCGCCGCTGCGCTATGACGGCAACGACCTCGCGATCAACGCCGCCGACGACAATGCCATCGCAACCGACAAGGTGGCCTA
>DATJEN010000042.1:0-4780 GCA_035496575.1 Pirellulales bacterium | reverse complement strand
TAGGCCACCTTGTCGGTTGCGATGGCATTGTCGTCGGCGGCGTTGATCGCGAGGTCGTTGCCGTCATAGCGCAGCGGCGAGGCGGTGCCCGACTGGTTGTAGAACAACAGCCGGCTCACGATGCTCGAGGCCGTGACGGTGCTAAACGTGAACTGGTCGCCCGAGTTTGTGGCCGAACTGCCATAGGGCGTGCGCACGGTCACATGGACGGTGCCCGCCGCATGTGCCGGCGCCGTGACGCGGATTGCACTGTCTGAAAGCACGCTGACCTGCGTGGCCGGTGTGGTACCAAAGAACACCTGCAACTGCCCAGCCGCGCCGGAAAAATCCTTGCCCTGGATGGTGAGGACCGTTCCGCCAGCCACTGAACCGCTCACTTGATCCAGTCCGGTGACGACCGGCCTGAGATCCACCGCCTCGAAGTTGCTTCCGACCAGGCTCGAAAGTCGATGAAGATCGTCGTCGTTCCAGCGAGACGACGGCGAGCCGCTCAGGTACCACGCACTGCCGTTGTCGGCCACGATCATTCCATAATCCTTGAGCGCTTGCAGAATGACGCGGTTGGCGGCGGAGAATCCGGAAATGTCAAAGTCTTGCTTGAGCCGAAATCGCTCGCCCATCCGCGGCAAGGATGCATTGTTGACCCCCGCCTGGTGCGAAGCCGGGAAGACGTACGAGCTGTTCGTGCGCGGAACCGTGAACCGCAGCGCGTGCGTAATCACGCCCTGGTCCAGAACTTCGTCCGGGCGAACCAGTCCAGGCAGGATTGGCAATCCGGCTGCGTCGGCCGAGGTGTCTCCCGGCGTGCGGAACGAATCGCGCGACATGTCCCACACTGCCTCGGAGTCCGCGTGCCACTTGCCATCCGCCGTTTCCGAGGGCCGGTGCACGTTAAAAAGTTCGTAGGCGATGTTGTTGTCTTTGTCATAAACGATCAGGTGTCGATCGCCCGTATTCTGCGCGCTCGGTAGCGGATCGCCCTCGATGGTGGCGCTTGTCGGAATCGGCACGGGCACGATGTCGCTTTCATCGGCATAGGCGTCGATGACGACCTGCACCTTCGGCTGTGTGCCCGACACGACGTTGTAGGGAATGCCGATATTTGCACCCTGATACACGGTGCCGAAATCGGGGTGCAGCGCGCTCGAGGCGCCGATACTGGCTACCAACGTCGAGGAATTGGCCGCCACGGGCGCGGCCGAAATCACCTGATTCCAGGGGTTATCCGCCGGAAAAAGCGCATTGCCCGACAGAGTCAACAGGATACGAGACTCCAGGGCTTCGCAGCGCAAGTGGCCTGGTTGGGAGCACGGCCGGCGCAGATGCGCACGGCGGGCGAGCGCGTGGCCTCGCGCAAGTGAGGGCCTCATGGCTGTTCCGTCCGCCGCGTCCGCTTGCCCCTGTTCCGGCCACGAGTGTGGCTCGCTTCAGTATAGCGAATTTCCAAGCGAGATGAACAGTTGCTGGCGCCCCCACCGAGCGCTCCTCGCGCCACACTATTTGAACCAGAATCGATCGCCGCGCGCGAAGCGTTCCACGCCGGCGCGCGTCGATTCGCTGCGCATGACGGGATACAGATTACGCGCTTCGAGCTGCAGAGCGGCCTCAAGCGGCAGGTGAAATCCTTCGATCGCTGAGTTCAGGTCCGCAAACATGGCGTCGCGCGGCTGTTGGCAAAGCTGCTGGGCGACCGACATCGCTCGTGACAGGCCTTCGCCTCGTGGCACGAGTTCCCAAACCAACCCGACCTGGAACGCACGCTCCGCGGAGATGCGTTCACCGGTCAAAATCAAAGGCAGCGCTGCTCCCCAGCCCAGAAGTCGCGGCAAGTACACGGTGCCGCCATCTACGAGCGGCACGCCCCAGCGGCGACACGCCACCGAAAACGTCGCTTGCGGCTCCGCGATGCGAATGTGTCCGTGACAGAACAGCTCGAGACCGCCGGCGTAGGTGTAACCCTGCGAGACCGTGATCACCGGCTTGTGCTGGACAATCCGGGTTCCGCCCATCGGTCCCGTGCCATGCTCGACCAGGTTGGAGATCTCTTCGTCGGTCGCGTGTAGTCGGGCCAGCGTGCCGAGCCCTTTGAGATCGGCGCCGGAACAAAAGGCCGATTCTCCGGCGCCATGCAGCACGGCCACGGTCAGCTCCTCGTTATCGCGAAACGCGCGCCATGCCTCCAACAAGGCCCGCGCGGCGGCGCCATCGACCGCATTGTGTACCTCGGGCCGATTGATCATGATTTCAAGCACGATGCCGCTATCGGACGTGTGTTCGGTGAGCACGACGGGGGCGGAGTTCACGGGGACCATGAGTCACTCCTGATGTTTGGCAAAGTTCAGATCATCGATCTCAGCGTGCCGCTGGCCCATCAAGCCGTGAGCGAGCCGATGCCGGCCTCGCTGCACTATGTGCGGCACGATGCCGAAGGACGCGATCAATTGTGCCAGGCCTTCGGCGTCAAGCCTGAGGATCTCGTGTATTCCGGCGGACAGGGCTGGGCCATCGAACAAGTAAACGCCATCACTCACACCGGCACGCACGTCGATGCGCCCTATCATTATGCCGCAACTTCCGAAGGGCGTCCGGCGCGAACGATCGACGAAATTCCGCTGGAGTGGTGTTTTGCCCCGGGCGTGTTGCTCGACATGCGCCACAAGGAAGCCGGAGAGTTCATCGAACCGGCCGATCTGGCGCTGGCGCTCGAGCAGATCGGACACACGCTCCGTCCGCTCGATATCGTGCTCTTGCAGACCGGGGCCGACAAACGGATCGACTCGGCCGACTATTTCGCCCAGCCAGGGCTGGGCCGCGAGGGCACGCTGTGGTTGGTGGAGCGCGGCGTGAAGGTGATCGGCATCGACGCTTACACGCTCGATCGGCCCTTTACCGCCATGGTGGCCGACTATCAGCGGACCGGTGACGGCCGCTATATCTGGCCGGCTCACTTTGCCGGCATCACGCGCGAGTATTGCCAGATTGAAAAACTCGCCAACTTGGACGCCCTCCCCAATCCAACGGGCTTCTACGTTTCTTGCCTGCCGGTGAAGATCGCTCGGGCAAGCGCCGGCTGGTGCCGAGCGGTGGCCCTGGTACCGAGCTGAGACTCGCGGAGCGAATGCGCGGTTTTCCGCACGAGTTACCAGGCCGGCGAAGGCTGTCGTGGGCGAGCGGCCCTCGTTTTGAGTTACAGATTGGCAAGGTTGGCAAGCTAGCTTGACCCCATTTGCGGGGTCGCATAGACTTTAGCTGACTGACCAGTCAGTCAGCCTGCCTCAAGAGGCCCCGCCTATGTCCCGCAGCCTCGAAAACAAACCCCGCCGCCCCAACGCCGAAGCCCTGTGGGCCAGCCGTAAAGAAGAGATCCTGGTCGAAGCGGCGCAACTGTTTGCCAAGCATGGCTACAGCGATACGGACACCACGCTTTTGGCCGAAACGGTTGGCGTCGGCAAGGGGACGGTTTATCGCTACTTTCCCAGCAAGCGCGAGCTGTTTCTGGCCGCGGCCGATCGCGTGATGCGAATGATGCGCGAGCGCGTCGACGCGCAACTGATCGACATCGTCGATCCTTTGGACCGCATCTCCGCGGGCATCAAAGGGTTCTTGGGCTTTTTTGCCGAGCATCCCGAGTTCGTCGAGCTCTTGATCCAAGAGCGGGCCCACTTCAAAGACCGCACACGGCCCACGTTCATGGAGCATCGACTCGTGAACGTCGAACGCTGGCGCGATTTGTATCGCGGCCTGATCGCCGGTGGCCGCGTGCGCGGCGTGCCAATCGACCGCATTACCGACGTGATCGGCAACCTGCTGTACGGAACGATTTTTACGAACTACTTCAGTGGCGCGCCAAAAACCGTGGACGAGCAGGCGCGCGACATTATCGACGTGGCATTCAACGGCATTTTGACTGACCACGAGCGCGAGGCGCGCGCCCAGAAGAAACCGAAATAGGCGCGAACGCGGCCGGCGAGCCGCGGCTCCTTGGAAGTGGAACGAAACGTGAGCGAACAGACCCATTCAACCCGCTTGCAACTTCTCGCCGCGCTATTAATCTGCGCGGCGATCGTGGGCTGTTCGCAAGCACAATCGCAGACGGCCGGCCCGGTGGCCGCTCCGACGGCGCCTCCCCCTGCGGCGGCTGCTCCGCCCGCGCCCAAGCCGGCGGAAGTTATCGTCGACATGCCGACAACTGGAACGATCACTGACTACGAAGACTTCACCGGCCGCACGGTGGCTACGCGGTACATCGAAATCCGGGCTCGCGTAACCGGTTATTTGGAGAAGATCAATTTCAAGCCGCAGGAAGGCCAAATCGTCGAGAAGGGAACGGTGCTCTACGAGATCGATCCCCGACCGTATGAAGCCGATGTGGCCCGCGCCAAGGCGAACCTGTTGCAGGCCGAGTCGCATTTGAAGCGGCTGGATCTTGATTATCGCCGCGCCGCGAAATTGGTTGAAACGAATACCGTGACGCGCGAGCAGTTCGATCTGGCCGCCGGCGATCGGGCGGAAGGCCAGGCCGCGGTCGAAATCGCCAAGGCCAACGTGCAGACGGCGCAATTGAACCTGAGCTTCACAAAAGTCCGCGCGCCGATCTCGGGCCGGGTGAGCCGAACGCAAATCGACGCGGGCAACGTGGTCAAGGAGGACGAAACGCTTTTGACCACCATCGTGGCGATCGACCCGATTTACGCGTTCTTCGAGATCGACGAGCGAACCTTGCTGCGCATTCGGCGCTATACCGAGCATGCGCGCGCCAGCAAAAAGTCGGACGCGTTTC
>DATJEN010000041.1:0-7430 GCA_035496575.1 Pirellulales bacterium | reverse complement strand
CTCGAACGTGGCCTGAAACACGATCAGGTTCTCGGACTCGTCGTCTACGTATAGCACGTCACGCTTGGTCATACCGTTGCCTCGATTTCAAAAGCCTCTAATTCTTGTCGCGCCGCCTGCTCGTCCGGCTCCTCGGCCTCGCGCGGGAATCGCACGACGAACTCGGCCCCTTCGCCGAATGTGCTCTTACACTCGATGCTGCCTCCAAGCTTGGAAATCAGTCCGTAACTCAGCGCCAGGCCCAGGCCGGTCCCTTCGCCAGGCGCCTTGGTGGTAAAGAACGGGTCGAATAGCCGCGCCCGAATGGCTTCGGGAATTCCCGGGCCGGTATCGCGGATGCGGACGCAAACCGCGGCGCCCTCGTCGCGCGTGGAGACGAAGATCTCTCCCTCGCCTTCCATGGCTTGCTGGGCGTTGTTGAAGATATTCATGAAGACTTGGTTGAGCTGTCCACTCGGTCCATAAATCTCGCCGCTGGCCAGGTAATCGCGATGCACCGTGATGCGGTTAACGATCGTGTTCGACAGCAAGTTCAAGCACATGTCGAGCGACTCGTGCAGGTCGAACGACTGAAAGGCTTCGTTGCCGGGGTGCGAAAACGTGCGCAGGTCGCCGATGATCCGCGCCGTGCGCGAGGCGCCAGTCTCGACGACCCGCGCCAGCGAAAAGACTTTGCGGAACAGCGTTTCGACTTCGCTGCGCACCGGCTCCTCGCCTTTCAGTTCGTCGCGCGCGAGCAGATTAGCCAGCAGGCCTTCCAACCGCTTCATGCTGGCCGATAGCGGCTTGATGCCGTTGTAGACCGCGTTCGTCGAATTGTTGATTTCGTGCGCCAGGCCGGCGGTGAGCTGCCCAAGCGAGCTCATCTTCTCGGCCTGCACCAACTGGCTCTGCAAGTCGCGCAGCTCGTCGTAAGCCCGGGTGAGCTCGCGATTGCGGTGATCCAAATCGCGATGCAAGCCGCGCAACTTAAGCAGCGAGCGAACGCGGGCCAGCAGTTCGCGTTGGTCGAACGGTTTGGCCAGATAATCGTCGGCGCCTAAATCCAACCCGCCGATCTTCATGGCGAGCTCGGTCTTGGCGGTGAGCATGACGAACGGGATGTGGGCAGTGGCGGGGTTCTGCTTGATGCGACGGCAAAACTCTTGCCCGTCCATCCTGGGCATCATGACATCGGACAGGATCAAATGCGGATGCTGCTTTTCGGCGATTTCGAGGCCCTCCTGGCCGTCGCGCGCAAAGAGCACCTGATAGTGTTCGCGCAGGATCTCCCCCAACAGCCCGCGTACTTCGTTGGTGTCATCGACGACGAGAATCGTGGGCGCGTGAGCGATTGTATTGTCGGCGGGCGCGGTGGGCGCGCTGGGTTCGCTAGTCGCGTCAACGTAGGTGACCAAATCAGCGAACGGCTTGGCGATTTTCTTGGCATCGGTCGGGCCGGCGATGAGTGCCGCCTCGGGCGCCGCTCGCAGCGGCAAGTCGAACCAAAAGCGCGAGCCTTTGCCGAGCTGGCTTTGCACATAAATCGCGCCGCCATGCAGCTCGACGAGGCCTTTGACGAGCGAGAGGCCCAAGCCCGTTCCGCTGAATTCGCGGGACGAGGAGCCGTCAACCTGGACGAAGCGCTCGAAAATGCGTTGGCACTGGGATGGGTCGATGCCGATGCCGCTATCGGTGATCGAGACCCACACGCGATCGTCGGCCTGGTGCGTTTCGACGCGGATCGTGCCGCCGCGCGGCGTGAATTTGATGGCGTTGGAAATCAAGTTGCTGATAATCGTGTCGACCTTTTCTTCATCCGCGCCAAACGCGCCGAGATCGGGATCGCAGTCGGTTTCCAGCGTAATGCCGCGTTCCTGGGCCAGCGGCGTGGCCGCCATGATCAACTTGTCGACAAGCTGGTTCAAATCGCAGCGGTCGAGTCGCAGCCTCATCTGGCCCGCCTCGAGCTTGGAAAAATCCAACAGCCGGTTGATCAGATCGAGCAGGCGGTAGCCATTGATGCGGACCATTTCCAGCATCCGAGAGGCCTCGGAGGGGAGGCTTTTCGTGCTTTCGATCAACCGATCGACCGGCGCGATGATCATCGTGAGCGGCGTGCGCAATTCGTGGCTGACATTCGAGAAGAACTCGGTTTTCAGCCGATCGTGTTCGGTAAGCTTGTCCAGCGAGCGCTTGATCGTGCGGCGGCTCTTGGACAATTGCCGCGTGCGATGACGGACTTTCTTCTCCAAGTCCGTGTTCAGCTCGCGGATGGTCTGATCGTTCTGATCGAGCTGCTCGACCATCACGTCGAACTGGCGAGCCAGGATATCGAGCTCGTCATTGCCGGTGGGGCGCAGCCGCTGGTCGAGCCGGCCCTGTTGCACGCGGTGCATGGCGCGCCGCATGACTTGCACGCGGCTGGCAATCGAGTTCGATAGCAAGCGGGCCAGAAACAGTCCCAGCCCGATTGCGAACAAAGTGATGAAAAACGTGTGCTTGCTCAGGCTGGCCATGGCCTCAGCCTGGCGTTCGGGGTGGTCGATGATATCCATGGCCCGCTGATTGGCCAGCGCGCCGATCATGAGTCCCGTGACCGCGATCGCCAGCCCGAAGCAAATCGTCATTCGCCACTGCAACTTGGCTTCGGGCAGTTGCGTGTACGCGATCGGGATTCCTTCGTCGAGCAAATGCTGCACCACCGGGCGCAGCCAATACTCGGACACGAAGAAGGTGGTCATGATAATGGCCGACAGGCCCATGATGCCGGCCAGAGTGATCTGCAAGGAGACCTTCAGCGGCGCGTCGTCCACGTACCACAATCCCAAGCACAAGGGAACGATCGTGATCAGGGGGTCGACGATCGCCTCGTGCAAAGCGTGCCGGCCGGGGAAGACCACGGCCTCGCGCCCGGCGGCGACGGCCAGACTCAACTCAAGTGGCTTGCCTTGATGCAAGAGCACCAGCACGCGGCGCAGGCGGCGGGTTTCCAAATGCGCGAGGATGACCGTGAAGGCCACGCCCGGCACAATCACGCCGGTGGCGATCAGGTCGAAGTGCCGCTGGTTATACAGGGCCACGTGAAAGGTGATATCGACGTAAACGACGCACAGGAAGCTGATCAAAAATGCAAAAACGCCCGAGAAGCACATCATGAGCAGGATGTACTGCGCGGGGAATCGTTTGAGCAGTCGGGCGGTAATGGTCATAGGTGGCCGGCCGCGCTCAGGCAAGGGATGCCCAACGGGCCGCTCATGCCGGAGCCGGTCAAATCAGTCCTTTGCTCCCTAGATGCATCGCCAGGAATCGGTCGTGTCCATCGAGCACGCTGGACAAGTCGATCGAGCGCACTGCCCGCGCCCGCTCGCGGCACTGACCACGATGATCGAGCCATTTCTGGTAGAAGTGGGCTTCGTGCCCGCGGTCTCGGATGGTGGCTTCGATCTGGCGATGATCGGCCCATTCGAGCTCGGGGAGAGACAAGTCTCCCGTCAACAGAGCGCGCGCGAACACGCCGCTGGTGAAATCGTGCTGTGCCAGCTCGCGCCGCCAGGTGCTGAGCAGATTGCCGATGCGGCCCATGCACTGGGCATGCCACATCATTTCGCGCAGGGCTCCCACTTCCGACAGCGGGAAGCTCGGACTGCACATCAAGTCGAGCGTCGCGAAGCTGATCATCATCATGTTGTGCGACGTGTAGAGATCGTGCTCGGACATGTTGAGCAGATAGGGCCGGCTGTTCACCAGGTGCGAATAACGCATCGTGTTGAAGAACTGCAACAGATCGTAGCGCAGCACCGGCTCGAACGTGCTGGTGCACGGATAACTGGCCACGCGGGCCCAATACTCGGCCCACAGCGCGCGCGTCAGCCCGGCGTAGCGCCGTTCGGCGTCGCTTAGCGCGGGATGCGGGCGGTCGGCGTCCCAAGGTGTTATCTCCAACAGCGTTTCGAGCAATTGGCTGTTGCCGTGCTGATCGGCAACGTCGTCGAGCAGCACGCACAGCACGATCGAGAGCAGCTTGGTGTCGCACACGTGCGCGCGGAGATCGGCCCGGACGCTCGGAAGCGTCGTAATTTCCACGCCATGCATGCACCACTTCCACAAATATAGGTCACGCCGGCCTAATTCCTCGTATTGTGCCACCCACCGCTTGACATCCGCAGATAGTTCGCTGGTAAGGACTTGCTCGCGCTCTTCCTGGGCCAACTCGCCGTCACCAGCCAGGCCAATCGGCGGCTCATGGGGGGCCGGAGGGCACGACGTCATAGTGCTGGGCGGTGCAGCCGAAACGGCCGGACCATCCGGCACAATCGGATCGGCCAACCACGAGCAGCGCTCGAGGATGGCCGCGCTTAATCGGCCCGTCGCGGTAGGACTCGACGTATCGGCAGCCACGATCCAAATCGGTTGCGAGACGCCCTCGCGCACCAGGCATTCAAGAATCCAGCCGCCGAACCCGCCGGTTTGCTGCGAATCGTCGACGATGACGACGCATAGCGCCTGGCGAGCAGCGCGAGTGAGAGTTTCGACGTCGAGCGGCTGCGCAAAGCGCGCCTCGAGCACGCCCGCTTTGAGACCGACCTCGCCCAGGCGATTGGCCGCCTCGCATGCGGCGGCGGTTGTACTGCCCCAGGAAACGATCAGCACGTCGCCGGGCGGCAGGGCCCAATCGGCCCGCCCAGCGTGAATCGGCGCCGTTGCGCCCGGTGTGAAGCTCGCGCAGGGCTCAGCCGCCTGTGGCAGCCAAATCAGACTGGGCCCCCCTTGCGCGGCGCTCCAGGCCAGCATCTGTCGCAGCTCGCCGGCGTTGGCGGGCGAGACGATCGCCAAGTCGGTCATCTGCCGCAGGCCCGCCAGGGTTGCCGAACTTGGAGCGGGGTTCGCCGCGTCTGGACAGACCACCAGCGTGACGGCCGCCTGCTGATCGACGAGCTCGCGTCGCAATTCGCCCAGGCAGTTTTCCAACTCGCCCGCGCTCAGCAGGGCAAAAGGATGGTTGCCTGCGCTTGCCAGGCTGGCCGACCAGGCCAGTGCGTGCGGCACGCCAGAATCGGCCGAAAATACGCGGTCTGACAGGCTCTTCCAGGGAGCGAGCGAACGCTGGTCCACCTGGCTCGCCACGAGCAGGACGCGCGGATCTCGCTTGGCAGCCTGGGCAAGTTCTCGAACGCAAACTTGCAGATAGGTATCGGTCGTTGGCCGTGCGGTGGGGGCTACAAGCGACTCGGCGTGAGCCAGCGCATCGGCCTCATCGATACGCAAGTACAAGATGGCGGGCCGGCCGGCCTGCTTCAGCTCGGAGATAGCCCGTCCCAACTCCGCGCCGTCGCTGGCCTGCACGGGGCCGGCATATTGGCAACCGAGTAAACTGCTGGCTTTTCGCACCCGCCGCGCGCCTTGCTTTTGAGACGCGGCAGTGGCGGCCGATGCCCAATGATCGCAGGCCACGATCAGTGTGCGTTCAACCTGCAAGATTGCACTACGAAGCTGATCGAGATTGTCCTCGTGAAGAATCTCGCGAGCTTCGCCGACAATGATCAGCCAGGGCGGCAAACTCGTGACCTGTTCACGGTGTCCGGTCGCGGCGCACAGCGAGCGCACGATCGCGGGTGCGAAACCATGCCGCGGATCCAGCCGCAAATAGGGCTGCCCCTCTGGCACGGCGCCCGACAGATTCCAAACGACTTGGTCACGGCCACTCTCGAACAAACTGCGCAACACAGTGGACAGTTCCACAGCTTCCAGCTCCTCGTTCACGGGCTGATCGTCTTGACTGAGCCCGAACTCGCGCCGATGCGTAGCCGGAACGACGGCAGCAGCGTCGCCGGCTTTGCGCGACAGATTCGTTAGCGGGGTCGACCGCCATAAAATCAAATCGGATACGTTGGCCATGCGCGTCTTGCCCCAACGCGTGAGGTCGTGTCATGGATCGGCGTGAGATGTTCGACGGATGAGATTATGAAATGCCGCGCGTAGAACTGTCGACGTAATTTTCGGAAATCTGCGCGATTTGGCCGGTGCTACTTGCCAGCCGCGCCGGTTGCGGAAAATAACCCAAAAAACCCTGAAATTCCCGGGTATTCCGGTCGCACCGAATAGTGGGCTGAAACACCCTAGCCACCGGATTTGGGTCCGTGGGCGACGCAGAGCTGAATGTTTTGACCTAGATTTCGGTAGCTCTCCGCATTCCTTGTGCAGAACAACATTCATGAGCCTTCCGACCTCCGGCCGCTCGCGCAGCTATAAGATCGTCAATCCAGAACTGGTTCAGGCCACGATCCGTCCGCGCACGGACGAGTCGGCAGGTGTGGCGGCCGAGTTGCGGGAGATCTCGCCGGCCACCGCGCGACTGCTCGTGTGTGGGCCGCCCCAGCTCTTGTGCGATTGCCGCATCTCGCTCACGACGCATCGTTTTAAACACCCGCTGCACTTGGATGCGCAGATCGAATGGGTGCGGCCTAATCCGGCAGGCGATTGGCTGGTGGGCTGCCGATTCGAGCGGCCGATTGCGGCCGAAGTCTTTGCCGAGCTGGTGGAAAGTGGAGTGCTCAACCGCCGCTCGTCGGTGCGCGAGCGCAGCAAGATCGAAGTATTCGTGCAGCTCGCGCCCTCCAGTCCGCGATTGAACGCGATCGTCACTGACTTTTCCGAGGGCGGATTATGTTTGACCGCTCCCGGTGGTCCAGAGCGCACGCGGCACGTGTGCGTGTTCGGCACGCTCGCCGGCCGCGAAGCGCGGGTGCCGCTGAAGATCCGTTGGTCGTTGGCTGCCATGCCCAACATCTTTATCGGGTGCGAATTCATGCGGCAATCCGATTACCAGATCGTGCGCGGGATGCACCTGGAAAGCGACCAGCGCGCCCTGCGCGATCGGGCACAACGAGCCGTCGAGCAAGCGTTCGGGTGCGCCGCCCAGCCGGCCAATCTGATCATCGAATAGCATCGGAAGCTTGGGGGCACGCTCCCCGCTCCGTTACTTCCTCGCCGCCGGCGTGTTATGCTGGCGCGCTGTCCTGCCATTTCTTGCATCGACGCGGAGAGCGGTCTTTCATGCGCGCGCTAAACGGTTGGCTGTTGATGTTGGCGGCGTGGTGTCTCGTTGGCTGTGCGACATTCGGCCGGCCGAACGTCGTGCTGATCATGACGGACGACCAGGGCTGGGGAGATTTTGGATTTCATGGCAATCCCGTCCTGAAGACGCCACACTTCGACTTGCTGGCCGGACAGAGCGTTGAGCTGACGAGATTCCACGTTTCGCCGGTGTGCAGCCCCACCCGGGCCAGTCTGCTCACGGGGCGATACAACTACCGCACCGGGGCAATCGACACGTATCTGGGCCGTTCGACGATGGCGGCTGACGAAACGACGCTGGCCGAAATGCTCTCCGCGGCCGGTTATCGCACGGGCATTTTTGGCAAATGGCACCTGGGCGACAATTATCCCTC
>DATJEN010000040.1:0-6025 GCA_035496575.1 Pirellulales bacterium | reverse complement strand
CATTGGTTTCGCGGCGAGCTCACCGCGTATGTGAGGGCCATCTTGCTCGACCCGCGCTCGCTTGGTCGCGGCTATTTTCGCCCGCAAGCTGTCGAACGGCTCATTGACGAGCATGCCGCCGGCCACTTCGACCACAGCCATAGACTTTGGGCCCTGTTGTTCTTGGAGCTGTGGCACCGCGAGTGGGTGGACCGCGCTATCGCGGTGCCACAGCCCGGCGCGCCGACGGCCGCATGAGTGCGGGCAGCGGGCGGAACGAATTCCCCTTTAGAGGCTTTTTGCCAGCGGATAAGATAATTGGCTTCAGGTAACCACAAGCGCAGTGCAGCCACTGAGGGGCATCCATGGAAAATGTCTTGGCCGTGATTCTGGCAGGCGGCAAAGGGGAACGGCTCGAACCCCTCACGCGCGATCGCGCCAAACCTGCCGTGCCGTTCGGGGGCTGCTATCGAATCATTGATTTCACCCTCTCGAATTGCTTGAATAGCGGCCTGCGCAAAATGCTGGTTTTGACCCAGTACAAGGCCATGAGTCTCGACCGCCATATCAACCTGGGCTGGCGTGGGCTGTTGTGCCGCGAGCTGGGGGAGTTCATCGATGTCGTCCCGCCCCAGCAGCGCATCGACGAGCACTGGTACCAAGGCACGGCCGACGCCGTCTATCAGAATATCTATACGCTCGAGAAAGAGCGGCCCGACTACGTGGTGATTTTGGCTGGCGACCACATCTACAAGATGGATTACCACAGCCTGGTCGAGTTTCACAAACAGAACAAAGCCGATCTGACGGTTAGCGCCCTGCGCGTGCCGGCTACCGAGTCGCGGCACTTCGGCGTCATCGAAGTTGACAACGCCCAGCGAATCGTGGGCTTTCAGGAGAAACCCCACGTGCCCGTGACGCTGCCGGGCGACGAGGCGCACATCTTTGCCTCGATGGGCATCTATGTGTTCACGGCCCGATTTTTGTTCGAGCAACTATGCCTGGATGCCACGCGGCCGGGCAGCGTGCACGATTTTGGCCGCAATATCATCCCCTCGATCATTCACACGCACCGCGTGATGGCATTTCCGTTCCGCGATGAAAACCGCAAGGGCGACGCTTACTGGCGCGACGTGGGCACGCTTGACGCCTATTTTGACGCCAACATGGATCTGATTTCAGTCGATCCGAAATTGAACATGTACGACGATCATTGGCCGATCCGCACGTACATGCCCAATTATCCGCCGCCCAAGTTCGTGTTTGCCGAAGAAGGCTTCAATGCCCGCCGCGGCCAGGCACTGGATAGCATTCTTTGTCAAGGTTCGATCGTTTCGGGCGGAACGGTCGAGCGATCCATTCTTGGGTCGAACACTCGCATCAATAGTTTTGCCCACGTGCAGGATTCGATTTTGCTTGACGGGGTCGACATTGGCCGGCATGCGCGCGTCCGCAGAGCCATCATCGACAAGGGCGTGCGGATTCCACCCGGCACCGAGGTTGGCTACGACGCCGAACACGACCGCGCTCGCGGATTCACAGTTAGCGAAGGCGGCATCGTCGTGATTGCGAAAGCTGATGGAGTCGATCAGTTTCTCGAAATCGAGGCCGTCGAGCGTTGATATCGGGCTTTGCTGCCCAGACAAGCAGCTTTTGCTTATCGCGCGCGCAGCTCACACTAAGCTCATGTAGCGTGGTGTTTTTTTCCAAACGCGGGCGATCGACTCAAAAACTCTGACGATTTCGTTACTTACGGCGCGTGCGGAGTCTTGCGATCACGTAACCAAGGCTCGTGGAAACTTACATGCTCGTAAGGAACACCGCTGCGCGCGGCTCGCGGCATCGAGCTTGCTAAGTGCACCACGCAACGAGCGAAGCGCCACAATCGTCGCAGGCGCTTGTGAAACACGAATTCATTTCGATGGAGACGGTCAACGAAAACGCGTAACTAAGCTCTAAAAAGGGCCGGCGCATCCCGCCGGTTGCCGAAACAGGCTGGAGCCGGAATAGCTATCCGGCAAGAAAGCCTTACACTTTCGCTGCCTTGTAAGGGGGCCGCGCGGTATGCCGCACGGCCCTTTTTCTTTTGATCCGAGTCCCGGTTCGCGGTCGCCCCTGCGCTGGCGCTGCGCGCGAACCGTTTTCAACCAGTCGCAAGAGGACGCCAACATGCTCCAAGTGCTGTTCGATAACATCGCTCACAACCTGTTCAAACCGCTATTGCTCTTCTTTTATGCAGGCTTCCTGATCCCGATCCTTGGCATCGGATTCGAGTTCCCGCAGGTGATCTATCAAGGGCTCACCATCTACTTGCTCTTGTCGATCGGCTGGCGCGGTGGCGAAGAACTGGCCGGGCTGCCGGCCGAGATGTTGAATCAAGCCGCCGGATTCATGGTGCTGGGATTCATCACCAACCTGCTCGTTGGCATTGCGACCTATTACGCGCTGCGATGGGCCACACGGCTGCGCAAAGTCGATGCAGCCGCGGTCGCGGGCCACTACGGTTCGGATTCAGCCGGAACGTTCGTTACGTGCGTGGGCGTCCTGACGGCAAGCCAGGTCGCCTTCGCTTCTTACATGCCCGTGCTGCTGGCCGTCATGGAGGTACCGGGCTGTCTGGTGGCGATCATGATCGTCTCGCATCTGCGGCGGCGCGGCATGGATGCCCAGGGCAATTCGCCTGGCGAGTCTGGCCACTTGCCGCACGCGGCCGCACTTGCGAGCAAGCCCGCGCGCCGGCTGGAGCGCAAACATCACGCGCAGCAGATTGCCGACGAGGCATTTGAAGAAGAGTTGGTGGGCGTTGCGGTCGCCAGCGAATTCGAAGTCGAGGGCGGCGATTATTCCACTCATCTGGGCAACGGATCGGCTCGCGGCGGATCGGCCGCTCGACTGCCGGGCGGACATTCGGGGGGCGATGACTACGACGATTTTCCGAACTCGGCCGAGCACGCGGCGGAGTTTGAATTCGAGGAATTCACGCCGGAGGTGCAAGTCGCCGCTCGGCATCAGCCCGGCTGGGGCAAACTGTTGCACGAGGTGTTTCTCAATCCCGGAACGTTTTTGCTGTTTGCCGGTCTGGCGATTGGCTTCATCAGCCGTACGCAGGGCGAAGAAGTCGTGGCCAAGAATGACACCCTGTTCGTGAGCCTCTTCCAAGGCATGCTGTGCCTGTTCTTGCTCGAGATGGGCATGACCGCGTCGAAGCGGCTGCGCGACTTGAAGTCGGTCGGATGGCAATTCGTGGCGTTCGCCTTGATCGCCCCCAATCTCTTTGCGCTGAGCGGGATCGCGCTTGCGCACCTGTATGGGCTGGCAGGCGGATTCCACCTTGAACTGGGAACGTATGTGTTGTTCGGGGTGTTGTGCGGCTCCGCCTCGTACATCGCCGTGCCGGCGATTCAGCGCATTGCAATTCCCGAGGCCAGTCCGACGCTGCCCTTGGCGGCGTCGCTCGGTTTGACGTTCACCTACAACGTGACGGTTGGAATTCCCATCTACCTGATGGCGGCAACCGCGATTACGAACTATTGGCCCATCGGGGCATGAGCGCCAGGGCTTTGATTATTTCGTTCACAAGCAATCAGATTTCAAGGAGACAGTTTATGAGCCTCAGGACCAAGCTTTCTCGGATGCCAGGCAGGACCGGCGAAATTACGACCACATGCCTGGCGACCGCCCTGTCGTTAGCCGCCTGCGGCGCGATCGGCACCTTTGTCAACCGGATAGGTTTTTCCTTTCCGGCCACGGAATTGCTGCTGGTCGCTGCGGCGTTCTACTTCCTGTTGAGCGCCATCTACCTCGTGCAAGGTCTATGGCGCGGTGAAGCCGAACAGGCGCAGCCGTCGCAGGCGATCCCCACTGAATGGGATGGCTGCGACGCGGAGTACGTGAACGAATTCGCGGCGGAAACGGAAGACGCCGAGCAGAGGGAAGAAGTGGCTGCCGGCGCATGAGGCGCGGCAGCGCTCGAAGAGCGATCTTATGAAAGCCGCGCCTTGCTTGCAGCGAGGACGCGGCTTTTTGCGTTGGGGTTTCGCGCGATCCGTCGCGCGTCGCCAAGGCGCAAAAAAAGGCCCCCGGAAAGGCCGTGTCCCAGGGGGGCAGAGGACAACGACCTTTTCCGGGAGCGATTGGACGCGAATGAATCACAAAGCCGGCTGAGTCGCTCCGGCTAATGATTGACTGGCGTCTTCTGTTTCCGAAGCGTGCCGCCGGCATCCATGCCAACGGGTCCGCTTCGTGGTCCGCAGAAAAGTTGTGAAGCTTTTCCGGTGCAGACCCATCCACATGGATCTTTGGGCTTTGTTCTGTATGGGGCTTCCTGCTCGATGCCCAGCGCCATCGTGAGGCGGGAGAATATGAGAATCAGATATCCCGGTCAAGGGCGGTTTTCGCCGGGAATTTGCCGCATTTTGCAGAAGATCGGCGACCTGCCAGCCCAGGTCGCGGATGCCTTTTTTGGCGGCTCAATAAACGGTCATTTTAACCGGGCTGGCGTTTCCGCGCTCGCGGTCGCTCGAGCGTAAGCTAGGCGGCTTACCGCTTGAGCGGCTGACGAGCACCCGGCGAACTCATGCGCGGCGCGGGCGGGACCCCCGGTTCCTTCGTGGGTGGCGTTTCGATGACCACGCCTTCCGAGCCCGACAGGTCGGCCGATTGCGCGACCTTGCCGTCTTCCTTCCACCACGTCCAGCGGCCGGTGGGATTGCCATGGGCGTACTCGCCGTGAATGGATTTCTGACCGCTCGGATACCACCAGGTCCACTCGCCATCCTGCTTGCCGTGATCGAAGTGGCCCTCGAGCGCCTTTTGTCCGCTCGCATGCCACCAGGTGAACATGCCGACCTGGACGTCGTGTTCGTATTCACCACTCAGTTGCATCTGGCCATTGGGATGCCACACGAAGGCCTTGCCGTGACGCTCGTCGCGGCCAGTCTTCACCAGGGTGTGCGGCTTGCACTGCCACCAATCGTCGGGCGTTTTTTCCTCTTCTTTGGCAAACAGGAACATGCCAGCCGACTTCTTGGAGCCGCCATTGTGATGAATCACTTTCTCGGCCAGCTTGCGGCCTTTTTGATATTCTTCTTGCAGCCGCACGCTGCCGTCCGGCTTCCATTCGGTCACGCGGCCATCAAGATCGCCATCGCGGTAAGTGACTTCGCGCATCTTCTTTCCGGTGGCATGCCAAGAGGTCGAGACGCCTTCGCGCTTGCCTTCGGAAAAGCGCCACTGGCTGATCTTGTGCATCTTGCTGTCGTAAATCGTCCACGTGCCATGCAGTTGGCCGTCGACGAACGTGGCCTGCGAGATAAAAGGCCCGATGAATTGCTGATAGGGTGATTTGCCGAGCAGGTCCGCCTCGGTCGCGCTGCGATACCAGCGGACCCAGGTTCCGGTGCGCTTGCCGTTCTGGTATTGGCCTTGGGCCACAAGCTGTCCGCGCTCGTCCCACATCTTCCAGGAACCGTGATTGACGTAGTTGCCATGCTGGTCTTGCGTCACTTCACGTTCGATTTTGATCGATCCGTTTTTGAAGCGCTCTTTGATGACTTCGACTTCTTCGCCCTTGGTGCCTTGCTCGCTGCCATCTTGCAGCTCGTCATTCATATCGCCCGAGGGCGGGCCGAAGTTGCGCGACAAATCGGGCGGGTTCGGTGCGTCATCGTCGCTGTCGAGTTGGATGACGTAGTCGGCCGTCTTCGTGCTTTGCAGGGGACCGCCGCCCTTGGCGGCGGCGACTTCCGCGCGGTTCACGTCCGCTAGATTAGGTTCATTGGCAATTGCCAAGCCCGGGACAAACGCCCAGGCTAACGTGAGCGACGCGACGCGAACGTGTCGGCGGATCATGGCCGCACTCCTTTGCTAGCACGAAGTTCCCCGCATCCTTGCGAGGAAGAAGTGTTCATCATTCACTATATCGGTCGCAGTGCGTGCTCCGCTTTTGCCGAATTGGTTGTTAATTCCGCAATGGGGGGCCAGTACCCTTCATTTGGGCCGGCGCACTACGTTTTCGACGGTTCGACGAGGGCTGTACGCCACCCCA
>DATJEN010000039.1:0-3909 GCA_035496575.1 Pirellulales bacterium | reverse complement strand
CAACGCGCCGGACCAGACGGTTGTCGGGGGCACGCCTGAGGTATTAGCGCAACTGGCGGAGCAATTAACCGCGGCCCGACATAAGTGCCAGATGCTGCCGGTTCCTTGTCCGTTCCACACGCCGTTGATGGAAGGCGTGGGGCCGCTTCTCAAGCGCACGCTGGACACGTTGCGGATGCGGCCACCGCGGGTCCCCATGCTGTCGAGCATCACGAACCGCTATGTTGCCGAGCCCGACGACATTCGCGCCAATTTGGCGGCCCAACTAACGACGCCGGTGCGATACGTTGATTTGGTGGAGCGCATCGTCAATGAGCAAGACACCGTCTTCGTCGAAGTTGGCCCGCAGCAGGCGCTGACAAAACTAAATCGCCGCATTTTAGAAAAGCGGAGCGTGGCGGGCGTGGTTGCCTGCGACAATCCAAAGTATCCGGGGCTCGAGCCGCTCTATCACGTGCGCGCACTCGCCGAGTGCTTGGGCCTTGTGCCGAGCGAGTCGAGAATCGCGGAGAAAGTGCAGGTGGGGGGCGCGAGCCAGCCGGCCTCCGTAGTCGGCGCTGTTCGCCCGGCCGCTGCCAGTCAGCCGCCTGGCAAGCAGCCGACCGAGATTGCGAACGCCAGGAGTAACACCGTGGACCAGAGCAAGCCGAAGAGAGGCACGATTACCCACGTTGACGCCACCGAGCGCCGCATCGCGAAGATGCGCCAAAAGGCCGCCGACGGGGGCCGAACCAGCAATGGCAAAAGTGGCGAGCCAACCGCGCCGTCGCGCGCTGAGCCAGCCCTGCCGAGCGGAAACGGCCCAGCGGGGGCTTCGAGAATTTCGCCGGCGCCGCAACCGGCAGTGAGTAAGCCCGCAGCCCCGGCTCAAGTGTCGCGGCCTGCGATGCCGGTCACTCCCGCTCCGCCACCGGCAATGAGCGCACCGCGCGCTGCCTCCCCGACTCGGCCAATTCCTGCCGCGAGCCATTCAGGCGTAGCAAACGCGGCGCAAGCTCCGCCTGCCGCTAGTGGGTTGAATGCCGCCGAGCTCGAGAAGTTCCTGGTCAACTTTGTAGTCGAGCAGACGGGCTATCCACCTGAAGTGGTGGAGCTGGATGCCGACATGGAAGCTGATCTGGGGATCGATAGCATCAAGAAGGCGCAACTCTTTGGCGAGCTGGCCGAATACTTCGACGTGCAGCCGGGCGAGAACCTGACGCTCGATGATTTTCCGACGCTGCGTCACGTGATGAGCTTCTTGGTGGGGGCTTCCGCCAAGAGCAGCGCGGTTAGCAACGGCGCCGCTGCAAGCGTGGCGCCCGCGCCTGCTCGTGCTGTGAAAGCTGCCGCATCGACTCGAAGTATGGCGCCCACCGCTGTTCCCACGCCAGCGCCAGCCGCGACCGGCGGGTTGAATCCGGCCGAGCTCGAAAAGTTCCTGGTCAACTTCGTGGTCGAGCAGACGGGCTATCCACCTGAAGTGGTGGAGCTGGATGCCGACATGGAAGCTGATCTGGGGATCGATAGCATCAAGAAGGCGCAACTCTTTGGCGAGCTGGCCGAGTACTTCGACGTGCAGCCGGGCGAGAACTTGACGCTCGACGATTTCCCGACGCTGCGTCACGTGATGAACTTTTTGGTGGGGGCTTCCGCCAAGAGCAGCGTCATTGGCAACGGCGCCGCTGCAAGCATGGCGCCCGCGCCTGCTCCTGCTGCGAGAGCTGCCGCATCGACTCCGAGCACGGCGCCCGCCGCTGTCGCCATTCAAGCGCCGGCCGCAGCCGGCGGGTTGAACCCAGCCGAGCTCGAAAAGTTCCTGGTCAACTTCGTGGTCGAGCAGACGGGCTATCCGCCCGAGGTCGTCGAGCTGGATGCCGACATGGAAGCTGATCTGGGCATCGACAGCATCAAGAAAGCGCAGCTCTTCGGCGAGCTGGCCGAGTACTTCGATGTGCAGCCGGGCGAGAACTTGACGCTCGACGATTTCCCGACGCTGCGTCACGTCATGAACTTTTTGGTCGGAAGTGATTTAAAAAAAAAATTAGCCGCCGGCCCAAGTGAGCCGTCGTCGCCCTGTTTGACCGACCCCGGCCCTGTCTGCTCCCCATTGGCTGAGGCCGCGCAAGCCGAGCCCGAATTAGCGGCAGTCGCCACGATCGCCGCCCAAGCCACGCCCATCACGTCTGGCGAGCTGCTCATTCTGGCGGGCACGCGCTATGAGATGGGCCTGGCGCACGGCCGGCACAAGAAGGACGAGATTCGACGCATCCTGCGGCGCTACGCCGACCTGGCCGGCGCTGAGATCGAGGAGCTCCCCCTCGACGCGCGATCGTTAGCCGATCCGTCGCGGGCCTTTTCCTCCGAAGAGCTCGATGAGCTGAAGGGAATCGCCGCAGGGGCCGGTGTTTTGTTTTCGAATATCGTCGCGCACAACCTGGCGGTGGCCGCCGATTTTGGAAACTCGACGTTGCAGGCGGCGGGAGCTGGTGGGCTCGATGGCGCCGGCGGTTTGCTGCATGTTTCCTCGAGCGATCTGCCGCTTCTCTCAGCACTGGCGGACTGTGTTGAGCCAGTGATGCAAGTACGCACGCCTGCTGGCGGCATCCCGCACGTGGCGCTCTCGGTCGTCGGCACTTGCGGGAGCCTGGGCGGAGTGAATGCCCATGGTTTGGCGGTCACGGTCGGCGGACACACGACCGGGCCGGGTGGGGCCGCGCGGACTGGCGCTCACGTACTGGTTGCCGGCAATCTGCTCGCCCGAGCCGATTCGATCGCGTCGGCGCAGACGCTGGCCAAGAGCTTGCCCGCCGACTCGGTTTGGAGCGCCATTCTCAGCGAGGCTGCAACCGGGCAGATGTGCGCCTTCGAGTGTGACGGGCGAACCGCTGCGGTGCATCCGAACAGAGATAAACAAGTCTTGAGTGCGACGAGCCAGGCCGGCTCGCAAGAGCGGTTGAACGCATTTGCATCGGTCTTGTCATCGGGCGCCAGTGCTCACGATGCCGCCGAGCGACTGATGGCGCGATGGAATCCAAATGCCGACGAAGCAAGGAACGAGGAAGCCCCGCGCGTCGATCTGATCATCGACGCGGCCCGTGGACAGCTTTGGGTTGGCAAGAGCGGACGTGGCTTTGAACAGTTTTTGATTCGTGACCTCCTGCGGCCGCCGGTTGTCCCGCTTGCGCCTAAAGTCCAGCCGGAAGTTGAGTCGCCGCCCTTTGATTTGGGGACCGAAGAACATTACCAGACCCACCGCTTTTGCCTTCGCCCACGGGCAATGCCGTTCAAGCCATCCGTCCCAGAAATGCCCGAGTGGCAGGGCGCCGCGCTGATTGTCGGCCAAAACGAGATGTCGCGGGCGCTAAGGCGACTGCTCGAGTCGGCGGGAGTTGTCGTGCGCGAATTGCCCGAAACCGACGACGTGGATGCGGCGGTCGCGGCGCTCGAGCAGATTTGGCGCGAGCAAGCGGTGCCGCATCTTTTCATTACCACTGGCCGAGACGAGGAGTCGGGCGATCGTAGCGACGTGGACGTGTGGAATCGCCGTTGGCGGCGAGTGGCGCTAGTGCCGTATTTCCTGTGTCAGAAATGGGTACAACTGGCGGGCAGCGCCAACATGCTCGACCGCACGACCCTGGTGGCCACGACGCGGCTGAATGGCAACTTCGGATTCGAGGGCGAGTTGCTTGCTCCGGAGTGCGGAGCGCTGACCGGATTGATGAAAGCCATCTATATCGAAGTGGGCTGGATGCGGAACAACCGCAACATGCTCCTCAAGGCAATCGATGCGCCCGACGACGAGCCGGTCGACCAATTGGCTGCCAATATCTGTCGCGAGTTGGCCTCCAAGACCGTCGACTATGAGGTCGCCTTTGTGCGTGGGCAACGATTCCTGCAATACGCTTATCCGCAGCCGGCGCCGACAAA
>DATJEN010000038.1:0-24928 GCA_035496575.1 Pirellulales bacterium | reverse complement strand
ATCTAGGCCCGAAACGCCACGAGCCCAGAGCCCCGCCGATCTGCGTCACGCAGCCTACAGTATGACGTGCCCATCTGTGTTTCTCAGATGGACAATAGTGAAGGACGTTAGGTTCCGGATTGCTTCAACCACGGCCTTGCGATGACACCGTTGCCAGTCGGGGCAGCAACACATGAGGCAAGAGGTTTGTTCGCCAGCGAGCCGAACCACCTCCCGGACACCCTCGACCGCTTCGATGCCGGCTAGGTGAGCCGTCATTCGTCGAAAGAACGTTCTGTAGTCGTCAGTTTCTCGAAGCCTATGCCGGTCCCGCCGTGGCGACCCAAGGACTCGCAAATGTCGATACTCGATACCAACATGCGAGAGGGCTTGACTCAGCGCGGATTTGGAAAATCCACGCTTGCGGCTAATCGGGATTTCTCGGATGTCGAAGAGGCACTTCACTTGGTTACGGTGAAGCACCTGGACAAAATCCTCAAGCGAATAACCCGAATAGCCAATGGTGCAAAGTCTCTTTGCCAAGATTGACCTCCATGCCCTTGGCTCCGAGGGGCGACGTCAAAGGGTTCGTGGCGCATCAAGCGGGCGGATTCTAGTCTTTTTTGGCGGGACGACCAACATCAGTGAGGCGGCAACTTCCTGGCCGCCGACCAATCATTGAAAGAGCGACTTTTGGATCGACCCTTTAACGTCAGGATTTGCGTCGGTTAGTGGGGGCCAAAAGACACCCAGAATCATGAATGTATTCGGAAAACGGCTGTGATTCCCGACGAAGAAGTGTGTGTCTTTCCGAGGACCACAGAGTTCATCGAAGTACTTCTGCCGAATCTTCGCCTTGATTTCTTCGGACGATGCGGCGCGATCGCGCACGTTACGATAAAGCTCCATCAATTCCCAATCAATGATTGATTGGGTGTGCCCTCGACAGGCATCATCAGCACAGACGTACCTGTATTTGAAGATCATCGGGATCTTCTCTAGGCGTTCAGTGCGCTCGTCGAACAAGGTCATCTGATCTAGGGCCGACTGCTTTCTTCCGCTCCAGTCAGGCTGGTCGTCCTCGATGACAAAATCGAGGACAGCCTTTGGACGGAATGCTCCAATCGATTTTCCATTAGTCTTCTGAAGTTGTTGAATCTCGCACATGCTCGAATTGACGGTCGGTCTGATCCAATCCCAACGCCTTGTCCAGCCCATTTCCGAACCAATGACATCCTGGGCCTCGATTGATAGTTCGTCGGGGCGGTAGCTTTCTGGACGAGAATCACGTTCGTGCTTCGTCATCTTGAGGTGGATTTGCTGGTACTTCTTGAATCGCTTGGCTTGTGGGAGCGTTCGGAATTGAACAGGATAGAGTCGAATCCATCCCTCCTCCTTCGTTATCGCAGCGACACAAACAGTCTCGTGATATTTGGCTGACGGGTTGGGATATGCCTTGACGGTGATAACCGCGTGTCGATCCAGCCATTCTTGTGTCATATATGCCTGACCTCGATGGAGTCTTGGCAATTCCCAATTAGGCGGTCAGCAAGCACGCTTCGGTGACATTCGGCGGGATTCTTTTCGAGACACATTAGACAACATCGTTTTTCGGAGAGGAGGGGTCGAAGGCTGCCAAGAACAGCCTCTTCGCCATCCAAATACCGACAATACGCCTCAAAGTAGTCGCGTAAGTTTCCGCCCGAATGCAGCTCTTGACGCAATGCAGGCGGCACGCCAAGACGCTGGACGTGAAGGTATATGATGCCATTCTCCTCTAGCAAACGACGAAGGAAAGGCTGAGAGAAAGCACGATTTCGGCTCGTGGGGTTGTCCCGTACATCAATAAGTACCTCGACGCCATCAAAACGCAGCTTCCATAGGAATCCGTCGGCATCGAATCCGGCATACCCCGTCGTAAAAAGCGGATGTTTGGTGCTAGGTCCGTTTGCAAGATAAGCCATTATCGTAAGCACTCCAACGTTCCTGCCTGACGAAGCCATCAGTCGCACGTGCATTCGCCCTGGCAATCTGCCGCCAGTGGATGGTTCAAACTGGAAGGTTCAATTCGGGACCGGCCGAAGAGCGCAGGTATGGGACGTCATTTCGACTCGACTGCATCCGTCACGCTCATTCAATTCGCCTCACTCTCAACAGCAAGCTATTCGCCACCACCGACACGCTCGAGAGCGCCATGGCTGCCGCGGCGGCGACGCTCGGAAGGCGGTAGCCGCCCAGGGGCACGAACACGCCGGCCGCCAGCGGAATCAACAGCAGGTTGTAAGCAAACGCCCACACCAGGTTCTGTTTGATCGTCCGCAGCGTGGCCCTGGCCAGCTCCACCACGCGCGCCACGGCCCGCAGGTCGTTTCCCACGATCACGACGTCGGCGGCTTCGATGGCGATATCCGAGCCCGAGCCAATCGCGATGCCCACGTCGGCCGCCGCCAGCGCCGGGGCGTCGTTGATTCCGTCGCCCACCATCGCCACCACGGCACCGGCCTTGCGCAGCTCGCCAACAACCGCTTGCTTCTGATCCGGCAGCACTTCCGCCTGAATGTGGCGGATGCCCACCTCGCGGGCCACGCGGGCGGCGATCGCGCGGTTGTCGCCCGAGAGCAACAGCACGTCGAGACCGAGCTTGGTCAAACGCTCGACTCCCTCGCGGCTATGTGGCGCGACGATGTCGGCCACGCCAATCACTCCCAGCAACCGCTTCCCCGCCGCGACGACGATCGGCGTCACGCCTTCTTGTCGCAAGGATTGAATGAGTGGTTGCTGGCTGCTCCAGGCGATGCCGCGCTCAGCCAGCAGTTTTTCGTTGCCGACCAATAGCTCGCCGGCTTTTCCGCGCGCGCTGATCCCCTGCCCCGGCACGATCTGCAAATTGGAAGCGGGCTCGAACGTCAGGCCCCGTTCGCGCGCAACCTGCACGATCGGCTCGGCCAGGGGATGTTTGCTCAATTGCTCGACGGCGGCGGCGGTCGAGAGCAGCTCGGCTTCGCTCACCGAATCGCTCGGCCACACGCCGCTCACCTGCGGCTTGCCTAGCGTGACGGTGCCCGTCTTGTCGAGCACCACGGTGGTGACGCGGCCGGCCAGTTCCAGGCTGTGGGCCTCCTTGACCAGGATGCCAAGCTCCGCGCCGCGGCCGCTGGCCACGAGAATCGCCGTAGGAGTCGCCAGGCCCAACGCACAGGGGCAAGCCACCACCAACACAGCCACCATGGCTGCAACCCCTTCGAACCATTCGCCGGCAGCCAGGCCCCAGGCCACTAGAGTGAGCGCGGCCACGACCAGCACGGCGGGCACGAACCACGACACCACCTGGTCGGCCAGCCGCTGAATTTCAGTCTTCGATTCTTGCGCACGCCGCACGAGCTCAATCACTTGCGCTAGCGCCGTGCGACCGGCGGGCCGCAGCACCTCGGCCGTGAGCGACCCCTGGCCGTTGATGGTGCCGGCCAGGATTTCGTCGCCGGGCGACTTGTCGCGCGGAATCGATTCGCCGGTGAGCCACGATTCGTCGACGCTCGACGTGCCGCTCGTCACGCGGGCATCGAGGGGAATCTTGTCGCCCGGCCGCACGACGATCGACTCGCCCTGGCTGACTTCGCTCGGCGGCACCGACAAAACGCGCCCGTTCCGTTCCACGTTCGCCACCGCGGGCGAAAGCTCGAGCAACTTGCGGATGGCGGCCGACGCGCGGCCTTTCGCACGGGCTTCGAGGTATTTTCCCAGCGTGATAAAGGTCAGGATGATACCGGCATCCATCAGGTGCATGGGCCCGGCGTGGGCAGCATGCTCGGCGGCGAACAAGCCATACACCCCGGAACCATAGGCGGCCAGCGTGCCGATCGTGACCAGCGTGTCCATGTTGGTCGAAGCGTGCAGCACGCGTTGCCACGCTCCCACGTAAAAGGGCCAGCCCACGACGAGTTGCCCAAGCGTGGCGGCGACAAACTGCACCCACACCAGCCGAGGTTCCTGCGCGACGAAGAATTCGCACACGATGACCGGCGCGAACAACACCAGCGCCAACAGCAACTGCCGCCGCCAGTGGGTTAGCTCGCGAGTCGCGCGAGCGCCGGCTTCCGCCCCGCTTTCGTCGCGCGAGGAGATCATGGCGGCACGGTAGCCGGCCCGAGCAACGGCCTGGGTGAGCTGGTCGACGTCGACCCCATTCTTGGCCCACACCGTGGCTTCGTTCGTAGCCAGGTTCGCGCGGGCCGTGGTGACGCCGGGAACGCTTTGGAGCGCATGCTCAACCCGCGCCACGCAACTCGCGCAGGTCATTCCTTCAATGTCCAAGAGCAGCCGCTCGTTGTCGGCCGACGCGGGGTGAGCCGATGGCTTTGGTTGCGACTTCGCGCCAGGCGGCATGTTCGTGCCTGGCTGCGGCGCGGTGGACGGGGAGTTGTTGCTCGCAAGCGCAGGTTGTGGCGCGGCCGGATTGGCCGGCACTCGATAGCCCGCCCGAGCCACGGCTTGCACCAGCGAGTCGACCGAAACCGGCGGGCCGTCCGTCTCGACGGTCGCCTTATGGTCCTTGAAATCGACTCGCGCGGAGCGCACGCCCGGCACGCTGGCCAGCGCGCCCGCCACGGTTCGGGCGCACTGCTCGCAGGTCATCCCCTCGACGTTGATTTCAAGTTGCCCCATTGCTTGTGTCTCGGCGGCCTGAAGGCCGAGTTTGCCTTTCTGGACGTTTGTCGGCGGTGCTGTTGTTTCCGAACTCGGGTGCCTCTGGCTTTGCCAGTGCTGAGCGCGGCGCTCACGATGTTTCGACCTGCTAAAGTATAGCGCGCGCGTGTCCAGCCCTTGGCGCATACCCTTGGTCAGGCGAGGTTTCCAGCACGGTGCCCCATGATAGCTGAAGTAATTTCCATCGGCGACGAACTGACGAGTGGTCAGCGGCTGGACACAAACAGCCAATGGCTCAGCGAGCGGCTGGGCGAGTTGGGAATTCGCGTGCTGTATCACACGACGGTTGCCGACGACCTCGAAGCGAACCTCAGCGTGTTCAAAACCGCCGTCGGCCGCGTGGACGTCGTCGTTGCCACCGGCGGATTGGGGCCAACCGCCGATGACCTGACGCGCGAAGTGCTCGCGCGAGTCGCGGGCTGCGAGCTCGTGCTCGACGAGCCTTCGCTCGCGCACATTCGCGAGCTGTTCGCGCGGCACCGTCGCGACATGCCCGAAAGCAACCGCGTGCAGGCGTACTTTCCCGAGGGCAGCCGCATTTTGCCAAACCCCAACGGCACGGCGCCCGGCATTGCCATGGAGATCGGCCAGGCCGGGCACGTCTGCCGAGTGTTCGCGCTGCCCGGCGTGCCGGCAGAGATGTTCGAAATGTTTCACCACAGCGTGGCACCGGCGCTGGTGGCCGCGGGCGGCACGCGCGTGATCATGCATCGCCGCATCAAGTGCTTCGGCGCGGGCGAAAGCCACGTCGAACAAATGCTGCCCGACCTGATCCGGCGCGGGCGGCAGCCGCTGGTGGGCATCACAGTGCATGCCGCCACGATCACGCTGCGAATCACGGCCGAAGGCGCGACGCGAGACGAATGCACGACCTTGATCGAGCCCACGGTCGCGACCATTCGCGAGAGCCTGGGCTCGCTTGTGTTTGGCGAAGAGGACGATGAGCTCGAAGACGCCGTCCTCAAGCTACTGGCTGCGACGGGCCGCAAGCTGGCCACGGTCGAGATGGGCACGGCGGGCGCGCTGGCGCGATGGCTCAGCCGCGGCAACCGCCAGGGAGACTCGTATCTCGGCGGTGAAGTGCTCGCTTCGCAAGCGATGCTGCGCCGAGCGCTGGGGGTATCGGCGCCGCTTGTCGAGACCCATGGCGCGACCTCGCGCGAGGTCACCGAGGCGCTCGCCGCTAGCTGCCGCACGAAAGCGGCGGTGGACTTTGCTCTGGCGATCGGGCCCTTCCCCAGTGACCTGGCTGGAAAGTCCGAGACTTATCACTTTGCGCTTGCCACGCCAGAAAAAACGATCGTGAAGAGTTCAACCCTGTTGGGACACCCATCGATTTGGACGCCGCGCGCGGTGAAAGGTGCCCTGAACTTGCTGCGGCTGGTCCTGCTCGGCGAGTTGTAGGCGTGGCGGGGCACTTGCGCTGCTAGCACGACTTTTCCAAGCACGAAGTTCTCAACTGGTAGGCAGATTAATCCGAATAAGGAATATGTAGACGACTCTTCATGGAGAAAGGATTCGGCCATGAAATTCTCACTAGCTTCTCCCGACGCGCCTCGCTTCGTGCGATCGCGCGCGGCGGCCACGAGCGAACCCGGCCTGGTTGCCGGCGCAGCCGAAGAGTTGGCCGAGATCGAGAACGTGGTGCAGCGGGCGTTATACGAGCAGCGGCAACGGCAACTGGCCCGTCGCAAACTCCGCGCAGCTCAGCAATAAGACCGGTTGAACCGCAGCGCGGCTAACTGCCAGCGGTCTGCCCCAGCGGCTTCTCGGCCGCGGGCTTTGAGTCGTCCGCCTTGGGTGGCGGGAACGACTTCAGCACCTGGCCGCTCTCGACGAGCCAGGCAAACAGCACGCTATCCTGACCACCGGCCAGCGCGACGCGGCCATCTGGGCTCAGAGCGCACGAGTACATGAAGTCGGTCGAACCGGCGAAGGTGCGTTCGCTCGCGCCGTTGTCGGTGTTGACCAGCCGCACCGTCTTGTCGCCCGAGGTGGCCACGACTTTCTGAGTGGCGCCGGCAAAGCCGAGGGACGTGACTTCCTTGCCGAAAGGCGCTGTCGTGCGTTTCTGGTCGCCGGTGACGAAATCCCACACCTTGATGACGTTGTCAGCCCCGCAACTGGCGAGCGTTTTGCCGTCCGCTTTCCACGCCACATCCAGCACGTGGTGCGTGTGGCCTTCGAACGAACGAGCAGGCGCGCCCGTCGCCGCGTTCCAAACCTTCACGAACCGATCCGCCGCACACGACGCCAAGAACTGCCCATCGGGCGAAAACTCCAGACCGAACACCGTATCGCTGTGAGCGTCGGCAATTCCGCGGGCAAACGAGCCGTCCGCCACGTTCCACAGTTTGAGCTCGCCACCACGCGAGGGTTCTCCGCTGCCGGTCGCCAGCAGCTTGCCATCGGGCGTGAAAGCCAAAGCGGTCACGCGATCGGCCAAAAGTTCGGGATTGTCTGTGCCGCCAATCGTGCGCTCGAGGGTCCAAGCCGACGAGGTGTTCCAGACGATCGCGTCGGCGCCCGCCGAAACGATGGCGCCGTCTGGCGCAAAAGCCGCCGCGGCCACCGGGCCCTGGTGTCCGGCATAGGTTTCGACCGGGCTGCCGCTTTCAGAAGACCAGGTGCGCACCAGGCCATTGTCGCTGGCGCTCACCAGCAGCAAGCCATCGGCGGAGTAGGACAGGCCGCGAATCGGTTTATCGGCGGCGGCAACCTGCTGCTTGCCGGTTTCGACTTCGGCTTGGATCTTTTTGAAGGCCTCTTGGGAGACAGCCAGAGCTTTCTCCGCCAGCGGCACATCGGTCACGGATTTTTTCACCGCGGCCACGGCAGCCACGGCGGCCTGTTCGGCGGCGGTGTTACCGGCGTCGGCAGTGGTGCTCTCTTGCGTTGCTTTGGCGAGCGCGGCCGCCGCATCGGCGACTTTCTTTTCCAGGTCCTTGATCGGTTTGGCGACTTCGGCCGCCGCCTTCTGTGCCGCTTCGTTGGCCTTGGCAAGTTCGGCGTTAGCGGGCTCTTTGTCGAGCGCCGCCTTGGCCGCCGCCGCTTTGTCGGCCGCTTCTTTGACCGCGGCCTGCGCCGCGGCGAGCTCCTTGTCGGCGGCCGCCTTGGCATCGGTTGGCGCTTTCACGGCGGCAGCCTTCTCGGTCTTCGCCTTCGCGGCGGCTTCTTTCGCGGTTTGCGTGGCCGTCACCGCCGCTGACGTCGTGATGATCTTGGCTTCCGCGTCCGTGACCGCTTTCTTGTCGTCTTCCAACTTGGCTGCCAGGGACGTCTGCACTCGCTCAAGCCCGGCAAGCGCGAACTGCGCTCGATAATCCCCCTTCATGGGCGCAGGCGAGGGCGCGACCGGCGCCTTCCAGGGCTGCGCGTCGGCCGCATTCCACAGCTTGACCAGGTTGTCCGCGCCCGCCGTGGCGATTTGCTTGCCATCGGGCCGCACGGCAAGCGCGGTAACGGCCGCGCCATGGTTCATCTCACGCAACACCTGCGCGGCTGCGACGTTCCAGATGCGTGCAATGCCGTCGGCGCTTGCGGAAACGAGCGAAACACCTTCAGCGGTCGATGTCGCCAGCGCCGTGACCGGCTGCGCGTGCGGAGGCAGCTGCGCGCCTGCCGCCAAGCTTCCATCCGCATTGACCGTCCACAGCCGCACCACGTTATCAGCACCGCCGCTGGCGATTTGAGTTCCGCCTGGCAATACAGCCAGCGCGTTGATGGCCGAGGGCGTCTCCACCTGGCCGGCCGCAGCGCCGTCGGCGACGTTCCAGATGCGAATCGTTTTATCGAGCGAACTGGAGACCAATCGCGCTTGGCCCGGCACGAACTGCAGGCACGTAACAGCCGCGCTGTGGCCCGCCAGCGTTTTGGGTTCTTTCGGGTCGGCCAGCTTCCACAATTGGATGGCGCCAGAAACTTCGCCGGTCGCGGCCCAAGTGCCGTCCGGACTGATAGCAAGCGATTTCACCTCCGCGCCAACTCCCGCAAACTTCGCCCGTTGCACGTCGCGCGGACGGCGCCACAGTTTCACTTCGCGATATCCGCCCGAGGCGAGCAAGTTGCCGTCGGGGCTGAACGCCAGCGACTGCACCAGGTCGGCATGCGCCACGCCCTGCGACGCGTATAGTCCACTCTTGATGAGCGCGGGGTCGGTGAGCCGCGCGACGGTCTGGCCACTGGCCAGGTTGTAGACGAAGATCTGGTTGGCGCGACCGCAGGCGGCGTATTCTTCGTCCGGCGAAAGCGCGACGGCATAAATCGGGTTCACGCCGCGTGGCAGCGGCTGCCACTTGACCGGCGATGCCTTGTCGCCCACTTCTCCTGCCGCGCCTTGATCGATCCACAGCTTGAGAAGGCCCAACTGCTCGGAGGAGAAGGCAACCGCGCCCACGCCATTGTCGGCCGGCGGCATGAGCGGCTCATCCTGATGCGAGGCGACCTTGAGCAGCAAGCTCTCCGCGCTCTTACTGGGCACCACCGCGGGACCCGAGTCGCCCCCTTTCAAAATGGACTGCGGTGTCTCCAGCACTAACGAGTTCTCAGCCTTCTTGGCGTTGTGGCAGGCGACGCAGTTCTTGGTCAGAAGCGGCAGGATCTCCTTCTTGAAGTCGACCGGGCCATCGTGCTTGACGGCCGCAATCGCGATCGGATCGGCCCAGGCGCAAGCGGACCAGCCTGCACATACGAGCGAAATCGTGATCGTCAGGGCGAATCGGAACAAGGTCGGGCATCCGCGCGCGGCGGCTCGGCTGAAAGCGTTCACGATTGCGTTACCTTAGGCGGGAAGAATGGGGCGGGATGGTCGGACCCAGGCACGCGTGCTTGGGCGTAGGGGTCGCACGATCGCGCGGCCGGCCAGTTGCTTAGTGTGCTAGCCACGCTCGCGTGCGATGCGGCATTTTCTAATGGTTGAACAAGAACTCCTTCGTGTTCACAAGTGCCCACAAGATGTCCTCGAACGCCAGTTTTTCGTCCTTGGCCTTGCTCAGGTGGGCAACCGCGACGGCCACTTCGTCCCCCTGGGGTTCGCGTGAGTAAGCACGCAAGTAGATATCGCGGATTTTTTGTTCGCGGGATTGCGCTTTGTCGGCGGCCAGCAGGGCAGCGCGGCCATTGGCGTCCGACAATTTGCCCTGCACCTCCGATGAATTGAGCAGATGCAGGCTCTGGGCCAGGTTTGCCTCGGACGAGCGCTCGCACTCGCAGGCGCTCGTTGAATCGGGCCGGCCAAAAACCGTCAAGAAATACGAGTTGAAGCTGCTGTCGGGCAATTGCACGGCGCGCACGCTTTGCGGAATGCCGGTGAAGCCCGTTTTGGACTGCGTCACGGTGTCGATCGCGTCGAGCAGCACTTCGGCCGGCAGCCGCTTGGGATAGTATCGCGAGAAATTCTGCTTGTCGTTGGCGTTGTAGTCATTCGGCGTAGACGCCAATTGATACACCTGCGAGGTGCAGATCGTGCGCACCAGTTGCTTCAAGTCGAACTTGCTCGCGATGAAGCTCTTGGCCAGGCCATCGAGCAGTTCTTGGTTGGTGGCCGGGTTCGTCACGCGCATGTCGTCCTCGGGATCGACAATGCCGCGGCTGAAGAAGTGCTTCCAATAACGGTTGACGAGCGCCGGAGCGAAGAACTTGTTGTCCGCCGAAGTCATCCAGTCGACCAACGCCTGGCGCGGGTCATCGTCGGTCGAGATCGAAGCCGGCGCGGCGCCCAGGCCCGTTGGCGCGACCGACTTTTGCGTCTTGGGGTTGGTGGCCGATGGAGTTCCGCGCGAATACACGACCCGCTCTTCGCCAAACTGTGCGCCTGGCTTGCGTTCCAAGCGCGAGAAGAAGGCCGCGAATCCGTAGTAGTCCTGCTGGCTCCACTTCTCGAACGGATGGTGATGGCAACGCGCGCATTGAATCCGCAGGCCCAGGAAGAGTTGCGCGGTGTCCTCGACCTGCTCGTTGGTTTGCTTCACCTCGCGATACCAGGCCACCGGCGGATTCTGGCCGATTTCGCCGGTCGCGGTCAGCAGTTGCCGCGCCATCTGGTCGAAGGGCACGTTTGCATGCAAGCTATCGCGAATCCAGTCATGGAAAATTCGCGTTCCGCGGGCGTAGGTTTGATCGCGCCGCTTGTTTCGCAGAATGGCGTTCCACTTGTTGGCAAAGAAATCCGCGTAGTCGGTGCTTGCCAGCAAAGTATCGATCCAGGCGTCGCGCTTGGCGGGGTTCGTGTCCGCAAAGAACTTCTGGGTTTCTTCCGGCGTGGGCAGGCGGCCCGCAATGTCGATCGCGCTGCGCCGCAGGAAGGTGGCGTCATCGCAAACGGCCGAAGGGGGTACGCCCAGCGTCTTGAGCTTTTTGAAGACCAGCTCGTCGATGAAGTTTTTGGGCGGCGGCGTGGATTCGACCGGCACTCCCAAGGGGACGCTCGCGCGGAACACGCCGACCTGGCCTTGATAGCGGGCCATGATCGCAACGTCGCCGCTCAGGTCGAGCGTCTTGACCAGGCCCGTCGCGCTGACTTCGGCCATTTCCGGATTGTTGGGCTCGAACTTCACCGTGCCCGTGACGTCTTCGGTTGCACCATTGGTGTAATGCGCGATGACCAGCAACTGCTGCGAGCCATGCTGCGGCATCGTGCGCTCGGCCGGCAAGACCTCGATGCGCGCGACCGTGGGATCCGAGTCGCTGCCATAGGGCATGCCCTGCAGGATCCAGCGACGCATCAAGCGATATGAATGCGAATCAGCCTCCAGCCGCGTTCCGCCACCGTGAGGCACTTCGCCGATCGGCTTGAGCAGCAGCAAGCTTTTGTCGGGAGCTGCCGGGAACAGCCGCCGGCCACGTCCTTCCTTTACCAGGTGCTCATAATCTTCAGTCGGTTCGAAGCCGAGCAGCGACAACTTGAAGCCGTTCTGGCCGCTGGCTTTTCCGTGACAGCCACCGCTGTTGCAGCCCAGCTTGGTAAAGATGGGCACGATTTGATTCGGGAAATTGACGAGCGGGTCGTTATTGAAATGGACCACATTGACGGTAATCGACCCGGTCGGACCCTGCTTCGATTTGGCCGTGATGGTCACCTTGCCATCGGCGCGTGGGATGATGAGCCCCGAAGGTTGCACGTCGACAATGCCTTCAGGCGCGGCTTGATACTGCACGTCGCCCGTCAAATCGCGAAGCTGGCCGCTCGAATAGGCGCCGGTAACAATCAACTGCTGGCGAGCGTCCTGACCGTCGAGCGTGAAAGCGCCCTCAACGGATCGGCCGCTGTCGATCTGTACGGCTGTGAGTTGGCCCGGATCGCCCAGACCTGGTGCCGCAGGCGGCTTGCTCTCGGTCGTGGCGGCAAGCGCAAGTGGCGCTGCAAAAAGGGCCAACGTCACGACTGCAGCAACTCGACTAATCCAAGCCGTCATGATGCTGTTCTCCGCTTGAACGGTTCGATCCTAAGTCCGTGCGCCTGTGGAATTACGCCGCTGGCGATTATCCCAAGATCGGCACCCCCTTGCAAGCAGCCATGCCGTCCTGGCGGGGGGATAGTGTACATGCGCCGCCCAGCCAGCTTTCCGCTCTCCGCAATGCTTGTGCCTAGGCGTTTGTCGTCCTGCGCCGCTCGGGTATGCTGCACTTCATGAGCGCCAAAACCCTGTGCCGCAGCCCTGAGTTGATGTCGCCTGCCGACACGGTCCTCGTGATCGTGGACGTGCAGGAGAAGCTGATGCCGATGATTCGCGACCGGCAGCGGATCACGTGGAACCTGCGGCGGCTATTGGATGGGGCCGAAGCGGTCGGCCTCAAGGTGCTGGCAACCGAACAATACCCGCAGGGCCTGGGCGGCACGATTTCCGAGCTAGCAAGCCGGCTGGGCAGCGTTCCCGACAAGTCCACGTTCAGTTGCGGCGGCTGCGAAGCCTTTGCGGCGAGTCTCGAAGAGCTCAAGCCGGACAAGGTGATGGTGGCCGGCATCGAGTGCCACGTGTGCGTGCAGCAGACCGTGCTCGACCTGTTGGCCGCCGGCTACCGGGTCTATTTGCCCGTTGACGCGGTGGGCTCTCGTTACCTGGTCGATTACGAAACCGGGATCAAGCGGATGGACTCCGCCGGGGCGACCCTCACCACGACCGAAGCCGCGCTGTTTGAATGGTGCCAGGTTTCCGGCACGCCCACGTTCAAAAAGATCAGCGCGCTGGTGCGCGAGGCACCGCCGGCCTCTTAGGGCAATTGCCTATCCTCTCGCCAGCAACTTGCGCGCGTTTTAAACTGCCGGTTCACGCATGGGGGCCCGTCGGCTCTCTTGCGCTCCATCGGACCGTCAACCAGTAGCGAGTCGCCCTCCATGAACTCCGCCGTTGCTCCGCCGCTCAATCCGCCCGTGCGCGTCCTGATGGGACCAGGTCCAAGCGATCTCCATCCGCGCGTGCTGGCGGCCTTGGGCAAGAACACCGTCGGGCATCTCGATCCCTATTACCTCGAGATCATGAACGACATGCAGCGCATGCTGCAGGCGCTGTTTCGCACGAAAAACCCAATGACACTTGCCATCAGCGGCACCGGCTCGGCCGGAATGGAAGCCGCCGTGGTCAACGTCATCGAGCCGGGCGATGCCATGGTGGTGTGCGTCAACGGCGTGTTTGGCGGGCGGATGGCCGACGTGGCGCAGCGGGCCGGAGCGCGCGTCACGAAGGTCGAAAAACCCTGGGGCCAGGTGTTCGAGGCGGATGACTTGCGGCCCGCGCTGGCTGGCAAGCCGAAGGTAGTTGGCATCGTGATGGCAGAGACGTCGACGGGCGCCTGGCAACCGATCGAGGCCATCTCGAAATTGGTGCACGAAGCTGGCGCAATGCTGCTAGTCGACACGGTGACCGCGCTCGGCGGATTGCCGGTGGAAGTGGACGCCTGGAACATCGACGTCGTGTACTCCGGCACGCAGAAGTGCCTTAGCTGTCCGCCGGGCTTGGCGCCCATTAGCTTCAGCCCGCGCGCCATGGAAGCGGTACTCGCGCGCAAGACGCCGGTGCAGAGCTGGTACCTGGACGTGACGATGCTTGCCAAGTATTGGGGTTCGGAGCGCGTCTATCACCACACCGCCCCCATTAACATGACCTATGGGCTGTATGAAGCCCTGCGTCTCATCCACGAAGAGGGGCTGGAGAACTGTTGGCGACGGCATGACCTCAATCACCGCGCGCTGAAGGCCGGGCTGGCGGCGCTCGGCATCGAGTACACGGCGCAAGCCGGGCACCAATTGCCGATGCTCAACGCGGTGCGCATTCCCCCCGGGATCGATGACGCGGCAGTTCGCACCGCGCTGCTAAACCGCTTTGGAATCGAAATTGGCGGCGGACTTGGCGCGTTCAAAGGCCAGGTGTGGCGCATCGGCCTGATGGGCTATGGCTCGCGGCCGGCCAACGTCTATTTGCTGCTGTCGGCACTCGAAGAGCTGTTGGCCGAGCAAGGCCACAAGTTCACGCACGGTGCTTCGGTGGCTGCCGCTGCCGCCCTATATTCCGCCGCACGTTAAGCACGGCCGCTAATCGCTCTTTGGCAGGGGCTCGATGCGCGGCCGTGGGCTGCTCAATAGCGCGCCGGCGCTCGAGATCGTGATTTCGTGCGGCTGGCCCTCGGGGTCGTCGAGCGAGCCGCGGTTTTGAGCCGCATATCGCTTGAGCTGCGAGATTTTTTCGGCGGCCGCCACTTCGCCACGCAGGTGAGGACCCGGCGCCCGTCCCCAATGGATCTTGGTCCCCGAGTTCGTGACCAAGGCAAACGTGTACTCGACGCCCGAGCGCGCTGGTCGGCGTTCGTCAGGCACGATGCGGAATAAACCGAGCGCCCGCCAATCGGCGGCGATCGCAGCCGCGACCTGCGCCGCGCCCGTGACGCAAGGGTCGCCCCAACTCGCGCCGATCGTACCCGACGGGGACGAGTGGATTTCGCTGATGCGGGGATAGGTCTGCGCGTCCTCGACCGAAAAATCTTTGGTGGGCAACAACACGCCCTCACCATCGACGGGCAGCCCCCCTGCTCCATCTTGCACCTCGACCATGGCGGCCGGTTTGCGGTACACGAGCACGACGTCGACCCCCGCCGGATAATGCTTGCTCACGCGTTCAACCTTCGAGACCCACGGATGGGCCGAAAACGCGGCTGCCAGCTTCACCGTCAGCTCACGATCCAACAGCGACAGCGGTCCATCCACCTGCGCGTGCCTGAGCGTCTCGCCTTTCACATCCGAGTGAACCCAAGCCGGGGGAGCGGGCGACACTCGTATCTGGTCCACGTCTAGCTGGTATTGCGAGCCCGCCAGAACGTGAGGGCCAACCTCTTGCCACGCCAGGTACGAAGAGCCGCCCAGCAGCAGCACGATCACAATGCCAAACACGAGCAAGCGCGTACTGCGCGCGCCTCCCTCGCGGGTCGCGACGGCAGCATCACCGTTCTCAACTTGTCGTTTCTTCGCGCTCATCAAACTCCAATTGCGGCAAGTGGCAAGCGGACGATGGTGTCACACAACTCCGGCATGCTGAGCCCGGCTTGGCTAGCGGCCAGGGGCGCCAGGCTCCGCGCGGTCATACCCGGAATGGTGTTCACTTCGAGCACATAGATCTCACCACGCTTGGATGCCATCAGGTCCACGCGGGCGAGGCCGGCGGTTCCCAGCGCGCGAGTTGCGGCCAGAGCCACGCGCTCGATCTCTATTCGCTCGCGGCTCGGCAGTTCGAAATCGAAACAGTATTTCGTCTCGCTGCTGGCGTACTTGGCCTCGTACGAAAACAACTGCCCCGGCGCGACAATTTCGATGGTGGGTAGCGCGCGATCCTCGAGCACAGCCACCGTAAATTCGCGGCCCACGATAAATGGCTCAATGATGCAGGTATCGTCGTAGGCCCGCGCGCTCAACAATGCGGTCGCGAGTTCGTCGCGCGAGCGGGCAAGGCTGACACCGACGCTCGACCCCTCGGCATTCGGTTTCACGATCAGCGGAAAACCCAGTCGAGCCGCACGCTCGCTCGCCAATTCGATGGACTGATGGGCCGCAATCGTTACGTCTGACGGCGTCGGCACTCCGCATTGGCGGAAGCGGGATTTACTTTCGACCTTGCTCATGGCGAGCCGGCACGCCTCGGCGTCGCTGCCGGTGAATGGCACGCCCAGGCTAGCCAGTTCGGCCTGGACGCGCCCGTCCTCCCCTGCTCCGCCGTGCAGCGCGATGAATGCGAGGTCGAACTCGGCCCAAGAAATCTGATCGAGCGCGATCGTGACCGGATCGAAGACGTTGACGGCGTGGCCGGCCACCTCAAGTGCCTCGGCCACCGCGGCGCCGCTCCGCAAGCTGACCTCTCGTTCGGCCGAGCTGCCGCCGGCAAGCACCGCGATGCGTAGCGGGCTCGGCAGGTGCGAAGTTGGCATGACAGGCTCCTCCTTGAGCCGCTAATCGTGTTGGCAGGCGTTTTACGCTACCAAACTTCGATTTCCGTTTCTAATTCAATCCCCAGCCGCTCGGACACGCGCTCGCGCATCTGCTCGATGAGTCGCAGGACATCGTCGCTCGTGGCGCCTTGCTCGGCGACGATGAAGTTCGCATGACGGTCGCTAACTTCCGCTTGCCCCACGCGCGTGCCTTTCAACCCGACTTGCTCGATCAGCATGCCGGCGCTCATGCCGCGCGGGTTCTTGAAAATGCAGCCTGCGCTCTGGTGGCCGAGCGGCTGGCTGGCTTTCTTGACGATCCATTGTTTTTGCATGCGCTTGGTGAGGACTTCGGGATCTTCGGCCTCGAGCTCAAACTTGGCGCTCAGGATGACGAGGTCATCGAGTGAGCTCTCGCGATACGCGAAAACGAGTTCCTCGCGCGAGCGCTCGATCACTTCGCCGGCCCGAGTCATGACCGTGGCCTGGCAGGTCCATTGGCCGATATCGCCGCCGCGGCTGCCGGCATTGCCGTGTAGCGCGCCGCCGATCGTGCCGGGGATACCCACGAGGGCCTCCAGGCCGGCCAGGCCTTCGCGGACCGAAGTCGAGATCGCCTGGCCCAGCTTGGCGCCGCCGCCCGCGGTAAGCACCCTTTTGGCCAATGCAATCTGCGCGAAGGCATCCGCGCCCAAGCGAATCACCAGGCCGCTGACACCATCGTCGCGCACCAGGATGTTGGAGCCGCCGCCCAACACGCGAACCGGCAAGTTCTCCTCGCGCGCGCGACGCACGAGCTGTTGCAACTCGTCGCTGTTGGTCGGTTCAGCGAAGAACTGGGCCGGACCGCCCAAGTGGAACCAGGTATGCACCGCGAGCGGCTCATCCCGCTTGACGATATGTTCGAAGCCCTTGTCGAAGTTCATGCGCGATTCTGCCGATGTCCCCGGCCCCGAGCGTGGTCACCACATCTCCTGGGCTAAGCCAACCGCTAAGATGATCGTGTATTTGCTCTAATTTGGCCAGATGAACCGCGTGAACCCCCAAACCGCGGGCCTCGATTGCAAGTTGCTGGGCGAGTTCCTCGACGGCCGGAGAGACTTCTTCCCGTGCTGGAAAAACAGGCGCGACGATTACCCGCTCCGCATTCTGAAGGCTTACGGCAAAATCGTGCAGCAGCAAACGAGTGCGGGATAGCTGGTGCGGCTGAAACACGCAACAGCTTCGCCGTTGCGGAAATAGCTGTCTGACCGTGGATAACGCGGCCGCGACTTCGGTGGGATGGTGGGCGTAGTCGTCGACAACGGCGATTTGGCCATCATCGGCAACCACTTGCATGCGCCGCTCGAGACCAGCGAAGCGGTCGAGACCGGCCCGGATCTGTGCGCCAGTCGCGCCCAAGTGGCTTGCGATCGCGGCGGCCGCGAGCGCGTTTTGCACGTTGTGTTTTCCCGGAACGCTCAGCTTCACCTGCGTGACCAGGCGATGGCGACAACGAACTTGGAACGAATAGTGCCCGCGCCGCTCGCGCAGCTCGGTCGCCTGCCAGGTCGCGCTGGGCGAGAATCCAAAGGTCTCGCAAGCGGCTCGACGGTTCGCAATGGCCCGCGCGGTGGCGGCGCATTCCTGCCTGACAAGCAGTAATCCGTCGGCAGGCAAACATGCCACGAGCTGCGCAAACGCATGCTCGAGCTCGCCCAGCGACGCATAGCAGTCCAAGTGATCGGGCTCGATTCCGGAAATCACGGCCAACTGCGGCTTCAAATGGCGAAAGTTGGCGCGGTACTCACAGGCTTCGGCCAGCATCACGCGCCCGCGGCCATGGCGGCCGCCCGACAAGCTGCCGGGCACACGCGCGCCGCACACCACCGTGGGATCGTAGCCGGCGGCCACCAGAATGGCTCCGGCCATGGCGGTGGTCGTGGATTTGCCATGCGTCCCGGCAATCGCCACGCCGGTGCGCGATTCCATCAATCGGCCGAGCATCGCGGCATAGCTGATCACCTCAATCCTCAGCGCGCGCGCTTGCACGAGGTCGGGGTTGTCATCGGCAATCGCATTGCTGCGCACGACCAGATCGATGTCGTCTGAAACATTGCGCGCGTCGTGCCCGGCGTGAATCTTCCAGTCGCAACCCGCCAGGCTGCTCGTGTCGAGATCCGACCCGCTAATTTGCCAGCCTGCCGCGCTCAACACCTCCGCTAGCGAACGCATCCCCGAGCCTGCAATCCCAACCAGGTGCGCGCGCGGCACCGAGTGGATGCGAAGTGGAGTGGCAAAGCGCGAATCGGCATGGTTGGCGTGTGACACGGCGGCATTCCATTGAGATTGGAGACGCAAAGCGGGCGGGGATCATAGGTAGCCCTGCCCGCGCGTGTCAACGCAAAAGCCGCTAGCACTTCGCTTGAAAGACGAGCAGGCGGCCCGGGGGGCCGGCCCTGGCCGGATCAGATTCCGGCCAGGTGGCCCGTTTCCAGCAACGACCCGATGGATCGCGCGACACGCAGCGTGGCCTCAGGCCTGGCCAATCGCGTCATGGCTTGTGCCATGCGCCAACGCACGCGCGGCGCGGCCGCCAGGTCGACAATCGCGGTAGCCAGGTGGTTATCCAACCGGCCATCGAGCTCGCGCTCGTCGAGCGTGGTGGCGGCCCCGTTTTCAGCGAACCAATCCGCGTTTTTGCGCTGGTGATCGTGCGTGGCATTCGGCAATGGCAGCAGGATGGCAGGCAGCCCGCTCGCCGCCAGTTCGGCCAAGGTCGTTCCGCCTGAACGGCTGATCGCGAGCTGGCTGGTGCGCAGCGCTAGCGGCATGTTGTCGATGAAGGGCACGACCGAAGCTCGAATGCCAAGCTTGGCATAGAGCTCGCGTGTGCGCGCAACATCGCGTGTGCCGGTTTGGTGCACGACCTGCCAACCGCCGAGTACCGCTCGCGCTTTATAGAGTGCAAGTGGCACCTGTTCGTTGAGAGTTTGCGCACCGCTGCTTCCGCCAAGCACGACCAACTTTCGCCGCGTGACTGTCGTTTCGCTCACCTCGCCGGCAGACGAATGTTCGTTGAAAGCGCGGCGGATTGGATTGCCCGTCACGCGCACGCGACACTTCGCGCGCAGGTGCGGCCGCAGCCCCTCGAAGGCCGAGCACACCAGCGCCGCCGCGGGAGCCAGCCAGCGCGTCGCGCGACCGGGCACGGCATTCTGTTCCAGCAGCACACACGGGATCTTGAGTCCAGCAGCCGCGCGCGCGGCGGGCACGCTGGCGTAACCGCCCAGCCCCACCACCAGGTCCACGTCTTGCTCGCGCAGAAAACGCTTCGCCTCGTAATACCCAGAGATATTGCCGGACAGGAAACGCAAGGCCTCGCCCGCCCGACGCGGAAAGGGGTAGCAGGAAAGCTGCAGGTATTCAAAGCCCGAGGCGGCCACGTGCCGCAACTCGAACGGCTTGCCCGTTCCGGCGAACGTGATGCGCAGTTGGGGCGCATGCTGGCGCATGTGCTCAGCCACGGCCAGGCCTGGGAACAGATGGCCGGCGGTTCCGCCGCCGGCAAACACGATGTGGTCGGTAAGGTTTCTCATAATTCACGCTGGCCGGCTTTGTTCTGTTGGTTCTGTTGTTCGCCGGCCCTGTCTTCGTGACACCTGTCGGCTAGGAATAGTTCGGCAAATTTCGACCGATCTTGGACCAGCGGCGCCTAGCGAAATGCGGTGTGATTCGTGGGCAAATGTGCATCGAAAGTCTGCTCGCGAGCGCCGAATTTCAAGCTCGCCAGAGCCACGATCGCGCACAGCGCGCCCGCGATCCAAAAGCGCACCACGATTTTTCCTTCGGGGATGCCCGCCAGCTGAAAATGATGATGCAGTGGGGCGCAGCGAAAGATGCGCTTCCCGCGCAGGCGAAAGGATGCGACTTGCAAGATGACGCTGGCCGCCTCGAGGACAAATACGCCGGCGATCACGACCAGCAACAACTCATGGCGCGCGACGACGGCCAGCACGCCCAACAAGCCGCCTAGTCCCAAGGCGCCGGTGTTGCCCATGAACACCTGCGCCGGATGGCAATTGAACCACAAGAAGCCGAGCAGCGCGCCGACAGCGGCCGCGGCCGCCACGGCCATTTCGCCCGCGCCGGGCACGTGCTCGATCCCCAGGTAGTCGGCCCAACCGGCGTGCCCGCCGGCATACGCCAACACGGCGATGGCCAAAGCTGCGGAGATCAAACATCCGCCGGCAAGGCCATCCAGGCCGTCGGCCAGGTTGACGGCGTTGCTCGAAGCGACGATCACGAGAGCTGCCCATGGCACGTAGGCAAGTCCCAACTCAAATTGTCCTATCAGTGGAAACGTGATAGTGGCGGCAGCCCCGCTACTCGCCTGCACGTGTGCAATGGCAGCCGCCGCAGCAACGGCAACGGCCGATTGAGCGATCAGTTTTGTTCGGCCGCCCAAGCCGCGCCGCTGCGTCGTGAGCTTCACGCAATCGTCGTACGCTCCGACCGCGCCCAGCGCGATCATGGCGCCCATCGCGAGGGGCAAGTAAGCATTCGTCCAGTCGCCAAACATCAAGCAACTTCCCGCCAGGCCGGCCAGCACAAACAGGCCGCCCATGGTGGGCGTGGCGGCTTTGGGTGCGTGCAGCTTCTCGATTGCGGTCGAGGCGCTTTTGATAGGCTCGCGAAAGCGCCGCGCAAGCCAGTTGATGACCGGTGTTCCCAGCAACAAGGCGACTGCAAAACTCGCCGCGGCCGCCAGCGCCGCGCGCAAGGTGATCTTGTCGAGCGCGCTTGGGTCGACGAACCTCCAAGCGTCCGGGCATCGATTGAGAAGCGTGATGAGCATGTCAAAGGCTGGCGCGGGTCAATCCGCACCTGCTGTGGGTGGTCGCGAGTGAAAGGTCACGAACGTGACCGCTTGACGTGACTGGACGTGAGTCGTTCGATAGATCTGGCCGCGAGCATGCGCTCGCGGCTCAATCGTGTTCCCTGAGGCGCCGGAGCGGCGTTGTCGCCGCCCCGACGCTCAGTCTTGAGCCCCACCGCGAAGCACTCACCGGAGCGATCGACCCAGTAACCGCTTAGTCCGGCAAGCCGTTGCTCCTACCCAGGAGGGCGGGTAGTGTCGAGTTCCCGCAAACTCTACACAATCGGTGGGACTCACAAGTGTTTTTCATAGTGTTGGTCAGGCCGCGCAACCTTGCTCGCGCTCGGCGAGCGCTTGCACCAAGCGCTCCATCGCCATGGCGCGGGAGCCCTTCACGAGCACCACGTCGCCCGGCTGCAAGCGGTTGTGATGCGAGGCGAGAAACTCCTCGACCGCGGAGCACGCGACGGCGCGCGAACGGGGCATGCCCGCTGCGCGAGCTCCGTCCACGACTTCCGCGGCGCGCTGGCCGCACGCCACCAGCAGGTCCGCGCCGCACACCGTCACAACCTGCTCGCCGACGTTGCGGTGCAGTTTCTCTGAAGCTTCGCCAAGCTCGCGCATGTCTCCGCAAATCACGACCCGCCGCCCGGGCGAATCAAAGTCACGCAACAGCTCAAGTGCCGCACGCATCGCGATCGGGCTGGAGTTGTAGCAGTCGTCAATCAGCGTCGCCTGGCCGACGCGCTTAATCTGGCAACGCATCGGCAGCGGCTGAAAGTCCTGCAGCCCACGGGCTATTTCGGCATCGGTCAATCCGAAGATGCGACCCACGGCCACGGCCGCCAGCGCGCCAGCCAGATGGTGACGACCCCACACGTTCACGCTCATCGTCATCCCAGCAACACTGAAGCGCAGCCGACCATCGTGGCACTCGACGTTGGTTGCGACGATGTTGTTGTCGAGCGACCGCCCAAACCAGATCGTCTTTTTGGCCCGACCAGTGGCGACGCGGCGAAGTTCGGGATCATCGCCCGCCAACGCCGCCCAACCATCGGCGGGCAGATGGCCAAGAAGCTCGGTTTTGGCTTCGGCGACTTGTTCGATTGAGCCAAATGAGCCGAGATGTGCATCCCCGATTCGCGTGATCACCGCGACGCTGGGTTGGCAAAACGACGCAAGCTCGTCGATCTCACCCGCCCGGGTGGCCGCCAACTCGAGCACCGCAAAATCGTGCTGCGGTTCGATCGACAACATACTCAAGGGCACGCCTAAGTGATTGTTGAAATTCTTCGGGCTGGCAGAGCCGCACAACTTGCGGCTGAGGACGGCATGAACCATTTGCCGCGTCGTGGTCTTGCCGACGCTGCCTGTCACGGCGATGACCCCGCCCGACATCCGGCCGCGATTCCATCGCGCAAACTCGCGTAGCGCGGCGCTAGAGTCCGCAACTTCCAAGCTCCACGCACCGGGTTCAGGCTGAACGTAGCGGGCGACCACGGCGCCTGACGCGCCCCGCGCATAAGCCTCGGCAACGAAATCGGCGCCGTCCGCGCGGTCGCCCGGCAATGCCCAAAAGACATCGCTGCGTTGAACCGTTCGGCTGTCCGTCACGATGCGCTGGACGCGCGTGGCTTCGCCATGGCGCGGGGGAAGGCTCGCCAGCCTCAGCCGGCCGCCAATCACTTCATGCAGTTGTCTGATCGTTACGTCGCGCATCGTGGTTGTCTCTTAGCTGGCCGCCGCTGTCGCAAGCGTCGCGTATGGCGAGGCGGGTGCTCGGTTGTATAAGTAACCGCGCGCCACTTGCCGATCGTCCAGAGGCACGCGCTCGTGGCCGATTTCCTGATGCGTCTCATGTCCGCGACCGGCAATCAGCACGCTGTCGTCTGGGCCCGCCAACGACAAGGCATACTCGACCGCTTCTTTCCGATCGGGCATCCACCGCGCACGATCGGGGCGTTGGAAACCCTGCAGAATCTCGGACGCAATCGTGCGCGGGTCTTCGAGCCGCGAATTGTCGCTGGTGATGATCGTCAGATCCGCGCCATTTTCGACCGCCTGGCCCATGAGCGGGCGCTTCTCGCGGTCGCGATTACCGCCCGCCCCGAAAACGCAAATCACGCGGCCGACCGTCACAGCTCGCAGCGCGGCAAGGGCAAAGGTGAGCGCGTCGGGGGTGTGGGCGAAATCCACATAGACTCCAAAAGGCTGGCCGCACTCAAGCCGTTCGAGCCGGCCGGGCACGCATTCGACTTGCTCCAGGCCGCGCGCGATTCTCACCAGGTCGATTCCTTCCGCCAGCGCCACCGCGGCGGCGCACAGGCAGTTGTAAACGTGGTGCTCTCCGATCATCGCGGTGCGAACGGGCAGCGTGATGCGACCGACCGTCAGCAAAAACGTTTGATCACTCTTGGAGCGGTCGACCATCATGGCCGTCACGTCAGCCGGTCGCTGCATGCCGATCGTCATGACCGAACCAGGCAACAGTGGGACCGCCGCGCGGCTGGCCGGGTCATCCACGTTGATGACCGCCATGCCTTGCGAACTGAGCTGCGCAAAAAGGTTGATTTTTGCGCGGTGGTATTCGGAAAGGGAACCGTGATAGTCCAAGTGGTCCCGTCGCAGATTGGTCAAGCACCCCTGCGCGAATTCAATGCCCGCGATGCGCCGCTGGCAAATGGCATGGCTCGAGACTTCGAGGACCGCGTGCGAGCAACCGCCGGCGGCCATCGAGCGCAACCAGCTCGCGAGCTCCCAGGCGGGAGGCGTGGTCCAACGCGCGCGAGCCGATTGGTTCGCGTCGCAATAACCGAGCGTGCCCAGCAGGCCCGCGCGCAGCCCGGCGGCTTCGAAGATGCTTGCGATGAGATGCGTAGTGGTCGTCTTGCCGTTCGTTCCTGTTACTCCGACGATGCGCAAGGCTTTCGAGGGCTCGCCGGCCAGCGCCTGACAAAGATGGCCGAGCGCCTCGCGCGTGTCACTCACCACGAGGACGGGGACAGGAAGCTCGAGCGGCTTTTCAGAAACAACGGCAATCGCACCGCGGCTAACCGCCTCGCACACGCACTCGTGAGCATCGACCTGGCCGCCGCTTATCGCGACAAACACGTCACCTGGTTCGACCTGCCGCGAATCGGACGCGCAGCTTCGGACATGGAGATCGAGAAAATTCTGAAACTCCGCGCAGGGCAGCACCTGCCGCAGGGAAATGGGCTCCATCGCCGCTCGAATTCCAGACATCTGCGCCAGGCCTCCATGCCTTAGCTGCGCCGCGATGAGCCATGAACCTTCGTTCGAGGATCGTTGCGCCGTGGGCGTTTGCATTGACCGAGACAGGCGGCCATCGAGACCCCCTTGCCGGCGCGCCCCAGGGCCGCGGGATTTTGGCGATTTCACCTCTTGTGTCAAGGCGAGCCGCGGGCCCGGCTGGACAAGTGGTTTGCGACGCGAAATGATGGGCTCCCAATGCGAAAGGCAAGCTAGCATGGCGGACGAGGATTTTGGAATCGAAAGCCTGGCGGCGTACTTGCACCTGGAGACGGCGCAGGTGCTCAAGCTCGCCGAGCGAGGTCGCTTGCCAGGCCGCAAGGTGGCGGGCCAGTGGAGATTCTCTCGCGCCGAGATCCATCATTGGCTCGAGGATCGCATCGGAATCTCGACCGGCGACGAACTGATCGAGATGGAGGGAGTGCTCAGCCGCGGTGTTCAGCCTGATCAAGGCCCGCCTTCGATCCTGGACATGCTCCCGCTCGAGGCGATCGCGGTCCCTCTCCCGGCCAGAACTCGCGGATCGGTCATTCAATCGATGGTGGAAGTGGCCGCGCGGACCGGCTGGTTGTGGGACACGGCAAAAATGGCCGAGGCCGTGCGTGCCCGCGAGGATCTGCTGCCTACAGCGCTCGAAAACGGGATGGCGCTGCTGCACCCGCGTCGGCCGCTGGCCAGCATCCTCGATCGACCCTTTCTGGCATTTGGACG
>DATJEN010000037.1:0-3966 GCA_035496575.1 Pirellulales bacterium | reverse complement strand
GGGCGGCTCGGCAGTCTTCTTCTCCTACGCCGCTAGTTACTTTTCGAAGGTGCACCTGGTGGGCGTGGTGGGTGACGACTGGCCCGACGAACATACCGAACTGTTGCGCAAGCAGGGCATCGACACTTCGGGCCTGCAGGTTGTGCAAGGCGCGAAAACGTTCCGCTGGCGCGGCAAGTACATGCCGAACATGAACGATCGCGAGACGCTGGAAATTCACTTGAACGTGTTTGAAACGTTCGACCCCGTGCTGCCGCCGGAGTTCCGCGGCGCGAAGTACGTGTTTCTGGCCAATGGATCGCCCGTCACCCAGATGCACGTGCTCGACCAGGTGCCCAATGCCCAACTGCGCGTGGCGGATACGATGGACCTGTGGATCAATTTGCAGCGTGATCAATTAAGAACTCTGCTCAAGCGGCTCGACGGCCTGGTGCTCAACGACAGCGAAGCCAAGCTGTTGACGGACGACGAGAACCTGGTTCGGGCCGGCCACAAAGTGCGCGAGATGGGCCCCAAGTTCGTTGTCATCAAAAAGGGCGAGCACGGGGCGATGTTCTTCAGCCGTGATGAAACCTATGTAATGCCCGCCTTCCCGACGCCAGACGTCGTGGACCCCACGGGCGCGGGCGACAGTTTTGCGGGAGGCATGATGGGCTACCTGGCGGCGGCGGGCAATTTCGAGCCGCGCACGCTGAAGGAGGCTCTGGCTTACGGAACGATCGTGGCCAGCTTCAACGTCGAAAACTTCAGCCTGGATCGAATGAAGCAGATTGGCCGTGCAGACGTCGAGTCTCGCATGGCCGATTACCGCCGCATGCTGTCGTTTTAAGTCGATTGATTTTGCTCGCGGCGGCATCCGCATCGCCGTGGATTTATGGCTCAAACGGTTCGCACCTTCATCGCGGTCGAGATTCCTGGCGAGGTGCGCGACCGCGCCCATCAGATGATCGCTCGCTTGCGCGCCGCTCCGGCCAAGGTGAAGTGGGTCGATCCGCGGCACATGCATTGGACGCTTAAGTTCCTGGGCGATGTGGAAATGCTCGAAATTCCGCGCGTGTGTCAGGCCGTTGCCCGGGCCGTCGAGCCACTTGCGCCTTTTGACATCGAGGCTTGCGGGGCGGGCGCCTTTCCCGATCCTAAACGGCCGCGCACCGTGTGGGTCGGCATGGGGGCAGGGGCCGAGGCGATGGTCGAGCTGCACGACTCGATCGAACATGAGCTGGCCAAACTTGGCTACCGGGCCGAGAACCGCCGTTTTCGACCGCACTTGACCATTGGCCGCGTTCGGAACAGCCCTGACGGGATCGCGGAGCTGGGACGGCTGATCGCCGAGAACGCGGACTTCGCGAGCGGCCTGTCAACGGTCTACGAAGTCGTGGTGTTTTCGAGCCAGTTGGACCGTGACGGACCCACGCACCAGGCTTTGTGCCACGCCGAGCTCAAGGGGCGATAGCCCAAGGCTTATGGCCACGATTGCTGGCTAGGTTCAAAGCATGGCTCTGGTAAGATGAGGGCCCGTTTAAAGGGCTTTTCGATCGCCTGAGGCTTTTGATGTCGCCGGGTGGCGTTCGGATCGTCCAAGGGCTCTTGGATCTTCGAATCGTCGCTTGAAAATCCTCTTGCATCCGGCTTGGGACGCCGATACGATATTGTACATGTGTTCAGTATACGGCGTCGGTCCTTTTGCCGGGGCCGGCACGGCGTTCACTTTGTTCAATGCATGCAAGAAGGAATCTCCCGTCCATGGTCACCGCCACCAAACCAACCAATCGCATGGCAAAAGACGCTGCTCCCGCCAACAAATCGACCAAGAAAACGAAGGAACCCGCCTCGCCTTTCGAGTCGAATTCGGACCTGAAGAACACGCTGGCGCAAATTGAAAAGCAGTTCGGCGAGGGCGCCATCATGCCCCTGGGCGTGGCCACCGCCACCCGGATTGAAGGCATTCCGACGGGCAGCCTTTCGCTCGACCTGGCGCTCGGCGGGCAGGGAATCCCCAAGGGCCGGATCGTCGAGGTTTTTGGGCCCGAATCGAGCGGTAAGACCACGCTGGCCTTGCATGTCGTCGCCCGCTCGCAAAAGCTGGGGGGCATCGCCGCCTTTATCGATGCCGAGCATGCCCTGGACCCCAGTTGGGCCAAGAAACTTGGGGTCGATCTGGAGACGTTGCTGGTCAGCCAGCCTGGCAGTGGCGAAGAGGCCATGCACATTACCGAGATGCTGATCCGTTCGAACGCGGTCGACGTGATCGTGATCGACTCGGTGGCCGCGCTGGTGCCCAGAAAGGAGCTGGAAGGCGAAATCGGCGATTCGCACGTTGGCTTGCAGGCCCGGCTCATGAGCCAATCGATGCGGAAACTGACCGGGGCCATTTCCAAGAGCAAAACCTCGGTCATCTTCATCAATCAAATTCGCGAGAAGATTGGCGTTATGTTCGGCAGCCCCGAAACAACGCCTGGCGGCCGCGCGCTCAAGTTCTACAGCTCATGCCGCATCGACGTGCGACGCATCGGGCAGCTAAAAGAGGGCGAACAGGTGGTCGGCCAGCGCGTGCGCGTCAAGGTCGTCAAGAACAAAGTCGCCCCGCCATTCCGGGTCGCCGAATTTGATATGATGCATGCCGGCGGGATCAGCTACGAAGGGGACGTGCTCGATTTGGCGATCGCGCAGAAATTGGTGGTCCGCTCGGGAGCCTGGTTCCGTTACGGCGAGCTACAATTAGGACAAGGGCGCGAAAAGACACGCGCCTATATGGAAGAACATCCAGAGCTGGTCGAGGAGCTCAAGAATAAGATCGCGTCAGCGGGAGAACTGGCGACACTCGGCGGCCAGGTGGAGGGTGGGCAGGAGGAGTAAGGCTCTGCCCATTGCCATTGCTTCCGCTCGCCCGACTTTCTGGCGTCACGGTTCGCGAGCTTGAGCAATGATGGAAGCAACGCGGTCCATTCGGCGGTTGGTGAGCCACGCCGTGCCCCTTGCGGCCGCACTTGGCGTTGCTTGCGCCTGGTGTGCGCCCGCGGCTGGCGAACCGCCGCGGGGCGTGGAAGCGGTCGCCGCCATCGAAGGCGCCATGGTCAAGGCGATCGCCGCGGCCGAGCGGTCGGTGGTCGCGATCGCCCGGGTCAAGCGCAGCGGCGAGGACCGCCTGGACAGCGCGCCAACCTTGTTTCAGCAACTGGGGCGCACGATGCCCCGGCCCGGCGACCCCGAATTCATTCCCAATGAGTACGCGACCGGGGTCGTGGTGGACGCGGCCGGCCTGATTCTCACCGCACACCACGTGCTGCGCGAAGATTGTGACTACTGGGTCACGACGCCCGATCGCAAGACTTATAAGGTGACGAAGGTCGTCGGAGCCGACCCGCGCAGCGACCTGGCGGTGATGGCGATCGAGGCCACGGACTTGGCGCCGATTCGATTCGGCGATGCCTCGAAGTTGCGCAAGGGGCAAATCGTCATCACGCTCGGCAACCCTTATGCAATCGCACGCGATGGGCAGGCTAGCGCGAGCTGGGGGATCGTGTCGAATATCGCGCGCAAGGACGGCCCGACCCCGGGCCGGGATGGACAGCCCGGCAAGCCGGCCATGCACCAATATGGAACTCTGATTCAGACCGACGCAAAGCTGAATCTGGGCACCAGCGGCGGAGCACTGCTCAACTTGGAGGGCGAGATGGTCGGCCTGACGATCTCGCTGGCCGCCACGCTGGGCTACGAACAGCCAGCTGGGTTTGCGATTCCGGTCGACGAGACATTTCATCGAGCGCTCAAGTCCTTGCGGCAGGGCAACGAAGTCGAATATGGATTCCTCGGCATCTCGCTGCCGCAGCCGTACGACACGCGCTGGCGCGGCAAAAAAGGCGTGCTCGTCGTGGACGTGCTCGAGGGCACTCCCGCCGACCGCTACGGTCTGCGAAAAGACGACGTCATCACCCAAGTGAACGGCATCGACGTGCACGATCACGA
>DATJEN010000036.1:0-3474 GCA_035496575.1 Pirellulales bacterium | reverse complement strand
TTGTTGGACTCTTTGTCATAATTCATTGGGCGGCCATGGGATTCGGCAACAGTATTGCCAGGATCGGTTCATCTTCGCAATCATGCACTTTATAGGAACAGCAATTCTCATTTGGCTTCCGACCGCCTGAACATGGGATTCCGAACCTTGTAGACTGCCGCCCAGCGACCTACTTCCGCCCTCGGCAAACTGGAGACCGAGGTTCAGCAGGGGATGTAGGTTCGGAGTCCCGCCGTCAGGCGGCGGGGTGCTCACAAACAGGAAGACTTCGAAAAATTTCAACTCGCTCGACCGTGCGAAAGCTCCGCCGGCTAAAGCCGGGACTCCAAACCCTCGGAGTTCCGGCTTCACGCGGTTCTTGGTGCTACTTTCGGCCATACTGAGAATCACTATTACAGGAAAAAGCGCTCCTTCTTCGCCGCTTTCGCGAACTCCTTCCGCGCCGCTTTTACGGAAGCACTCTGCGACACTTCGGCGATCGGCACGTCCCACCACGATTCATAGCCGGGCGCGCCCTTCTTCGGGTCGGTTTCAATGACGATCACCGTCGTCTTCGTCTGCTGCCGTGCCTCGGCCAGGGCCGCCTTCAGTTCCGGAACGTCCAGCGCCGTGATGACGTGCGCGCCGAAACCGCGGGCGCTCGCGGCAAAATCGAGGGGCAACGGTTTGCCATCGAGGTGATCAGTCCGAGCGTTCCGAAAGCGGTATCGGGTGCCGAAACCGCGGCTGCCAATTGCCTTCGACAGACCGCCGATGCTTTGGAATCCATGATTGTCCAGGAGCACGATGGTCAATTTAACCCCCTCTTGAATGGCCGTGACGACTTCGCTCGACATCATCAACCACGATCCGTCGCCGACCATCACATAGACCTCGCGGTCTGGCGCGGCCATTTTGACCCCGAGCCCGCCCGCAATTTCGTAGCCCATGCAGGAGTAGCCATATTCCATGTGGTAGCCCTTTGGATCACGTGTGCGCCAAAGCCGGTGCAAATCGCCGGGCAAACTGCCGGCGGCGCACAGTACCACGTCCTGCGGTCGGGCGAAATCGTTGACGGCACCGATGACCTCGGCCTGACTCACCGGCCGCCCGGTCGGCGTGTGATAGAGTCGGTCCACTTCTTTGTCCCAGGCCCGATTGAAATTCTCGACGCGTTTCCGGTAACCAGCAGAAACCTGCCAGCCACGCAACGCCTTGCTCAATGCCTGAAGCGCCGCGCGCGCGTCCGCCAGGACGGGCAACGCCGAGTGCTTGAAGGCGTCGAACTCGGCCACGTTGATGTTGATGAACTGCACTTTGGGATTCTGAAAAGCGGTCTTCGAGGCCGTGGTGAAATCGCTGTAGCGCGTGCCAATTCCAATCACAAGATCGGCTTCGCGGGCCACGATGTTCGCCGCGAATGTGCCGGTCACGCCGATGGCACCGAGATTTTGCCGCTGATCATAACGTAGCGAGCCTTTGCCAGCTTGCGTCTCTCCCACCGGGATGCCTGTCTGCTCGGCGAACTGAGCGAGCGATTCGTGCGCTTCGCTGTAAATCACGCCGCCGCCCGCAACGATAAGCGGTTGCTTGCTCGCGCGAATCCGTTCGGCGGCGCGGGCCAGCACCGCAGCCTCGGGCGCCGGCCGCGGAATGTGCCACACCCGATCCTCGAACAGCTCGACGGGGTAATCAAAGGCTTCGGTTTGCACATCCTGCGGAAGGGCGAGCGTGACGGCGCCCGTCTCGGCCGGCGAGGTGAGCACGCGCATGGCTTCGGGAAGCGCATTCATGAGCTGGTCCGCGCGGTTGATGCGGTCCCAATACCGGGAGACGGGCTTGAAGCAGTCGTTGACAGAGAAGTCCTGCGAGCACGGCTGTTCGAGCTGTTGGAGCACCGGGCCGACGTTTCGCCGGGAAAAAATATCGCCGGGCAGGAGCAGCACCGGGATGCGGTTGATGGTGGCCGTGGCCGCGCCCGTCACCATGTTTGTCGCGCCCGGCCCGATCGAGCTGACGCAGGCAAAGGTCCGGAGGCGGTTGTTCATCTTGGCGAAGGCCGTGGCGATGTGAACCGAAGCTTGCTCATTCTTGGTCTGGAAATAGCGAAACTGGGGGTACTGCTGCAGCGCCTGGCCAATGCCTGCGATACAGCCGTGCCCAAAAATGCCGAGGCAACCGGCAAAGAAAGGCTGCCGCCGCCGGTCGCGCTCGACGTGTTGGCGCAGGAGAAACTGAATGATGGCCTGGGCCATCGTTAGACGTTTGGTTTTCATATTAATCTGCTTTGTTACTCTCGCTCAGAATCCGCCACGGTCCGCGATAAATTTCAACGCCTCGTCCTCGTAGGCCATGAAGTTCGCGCAACCGTGGCGGGTCACGACAATCGCGCCGCCGGCATTACCCATGCGCGCGGCCTTGAAGTAATCCCAGTTCTTCACCAGGCCGTAAATGAAACCCGCGGCGAAAGCGTCGCCGGCCCCGAGCACGTTGTAAATTTCGACCGGAAAACCCGGCACGTCGGCAGGAGCCTTGCCCGCTTCAAAAACGGTCGCGCCTTTCTCACCTCGTTTCACCACGACGACTTTAGGTCCGCGACGTTGCATGGCCTGAACGGCGTCGTCCAGATCGCCCGCGACCCGTGCGCCGGAGATTTGCGAGTGGCTGACGTTCACCTGCTCCGGATCGGTAAGCGTCACCGCTTTGCACTCGTCCTCGGTGCCGAGCACGATATCGACGACCGGCAGGGCGGATCGCACGGTGACGCCGAACGCTCGCGCGTCGTGCCACTGGTTCGGGCGGAAGTCCAGATCGAGCACAACTGTCGCCCCCGCGGCTCGGGCTTGCTCGGCGGCAAAAATCGTGGCGCTGCGACTAGGCTCTTTGCTCAAGCCGGTGCCGGAGAACTCAAACACACGGCAGTCCTGGATCGGCGTCTGCAGGACGTCGTCGATCGAGAGTTGATTGTCCGCGCAATTGTCGCGGTAATAAACGAGCGGGAACTTGTCGGGTGGCTCGATGCCCAACACGACCGCGCTGGTGCGCGTGCCAGGCTTGCGCAGGATAAATTGCGCCTCGACCCGTTCGTTCTTGAGAAAATTAAGAATGAAGTCACCCACCGGATCCTCACCGACGGCGGTGAGCACCGCTGAGCGCAAACCCAGTCGCCGCGCTCCCACCGCGATGTTCGTGGGCGAACCGCCGACGTAGGCCGCAAATGATTTGATCTCGACGAATGGCGCGCCCACCTCGTTCGCGTACAGGTCGATGGAAGACCGCCCCATCGTGATCAGGTCGTATTGTCGTTCGGTTGCCGTCATTGTCACAGGGCGCGGCAGAGCCGCAACCAAAGTAGCGCAGACTTCCAAGTAATTTCCCTCGGTAGGGCGAGACTCCGTCGAGCCCTGATGTTCATCGCGCCGAAGAGATTCCAGGGCTCGACGGAGTCTCGCCCTACCTTTCGGTTCATGAAAAGCCCCCATTCCCTTTTCGCAC
>DATJEN010000035.1:0-5681 GCA_035496575.1 Pirellulales bacterium | reverse complement strand
TGCGGTCAACGAACCGCCTGCACAGCTTGCGAAGGCGATCGATCTGGCTCCGTTCCCCAAGCCCGAGCGAAGCGAGACGACGCTGGCGCGTGGCGAGCGGCCGCGCGTGTTGCCGGCGGCCTGGCGCGGCACGCTACTGCCGGCAAGCGATGGAGATATTTGGCTCGCGGCGGCGTTTTCGGACTATGAGCGGATCGTGGCGCTCGAGAAATCGCTGACGGCCAAAGCCAAGGATCACAAGCTCGATCGCGAGACCGAGCGGCAGTTGGCGGTGGCGCGGTATGCGCCGTTTTCGCGGTGGCGCGCGGCGGCGCGGCGGCTGGGAGGCGACGTTCCGCTGGCCGAAGTCCAGGCCGATTGGAAAACAAACGAATGGTACTCGGTCGCCGCCGGCAAGGGCGTACACCTGTTGGCGGCCTTGCGCACTCAGCTCGGCGGCGAGGCGTTCGACAAGGCGCTCGACGATTTTGGCCGCGCGCATGCTGGCCAGAAGGTTTCGACACGCGAGTTTCGCGAGCACCTGGAGAAGGCTGCCGGCCAGTCCCTTTCCAGCACCTTCGATCCATGGCTGAGCGGGCCGAGCACCACGGATTCGGCCGGCGAGAATTTCTGGTCCGTCGATTCGTTCGAAGTCGAACCCGAGCGGACGTTGATCGTCTATGGCACCCTGGCGGATCGGGACACGCAGCGCGAAGCCGCCGAGCTGCTGGCGCGGAAAGTCGCGCGGCGTTTTACGAATGCTTCGTTCAACATCGTTCGCGATGACGAAGTGAGCGAGGCCGATCTCAAAGCCCATCACCTGCTGCTCGTTGGGCGGCCGGCGGCAAACTCGGTGACGGAGCGCTTGGCGGCGGGACTGCCCGTTCGCTTCGGCGCCGGCTCGTTCGTCTTCAATGGCGAGACCTACGCTCATGCGAACAGCGGCGTGATTGCCGCCGGGCCGAACCGCTTGAACGAACGCTACTCGACCGTGGTCTTTGCCGGCCTGTCGGCCAGCGCGACCAGGCGCGTGGTCGAGGCGCTGCCTGGGCGGCCCGGCGACGTGGCCGAAGTGCTGTTGCTGCGTGCTGGCCATACGCCAAAAGCCTATCGGGCAGCGCGGGCGAGCTTGGAAACCGCGATGCCGTAGGCGGTTCGGCAAGGCCGGACTTCGAGGTGGCTGGCCGTTATACTGGGTACCTGTTGGTTTCCATGCCTCGGCAGGTACGTGCGCGGTGCGAAGAGCTCGAGCGCTTCTTTTGGCGGTTACCTTAGCGGCGTGTGGCGCACGGCTGGCCGCGGCGGCTCCGCCTGAGCGTGTCGAGCTGGCCAGGGATGTTTTGCCGCTGCTGAAGGCCCACTGCGCGAAGTGCCATGGACCGGCCAAGCAGGAAGCGAACTTGAATCTCAGCTCGCCCGGGCTCGTGGCGCGTGGCGGAGACACCGGCTCGCCGGTCGTGGCGGGCAAGCCCGACGAGAGCCTTCTGTGGCAGCGGGTTGAGGCGGACGAGATGCCGCCAGACGCTCCGCTATCGGCCGTCGAGAAGAAGCTGCTGCGAAGCTGGATCGAATCGGGCGCGGCCGGGCTGGCCGAGGCGGGTAGCGCCAAGAGCGAGCACTGGGCGTTTGCCCATCTGGGGGCGCCAAAAGTGCCCGCGGTCAAGCACGCCAACGCGGATTGGAACGAAATCGACGCGTTCCTTCTGGCCGAGCTCGTTAACCAGGGGATCGAACCCAACCCCATCGCCGAGCGGCCCGTTTTGATTCGGCGCGTGGCGTTCGACCTGACCGGATTGCCGCCCACGCCGCAGGAGATCGCGGTTTTTGTGAGCGATCCGGCCCCGGAGGCTTACGAGCGCATGGTCGAGCGCTACCTGGCTTCGCCACGCTATGGAGAGCGGTGGGGCAAGCTGTGGCTGGATGCGGCGGGTTACGCCGACTCCAACGGCTATTTCAATGCCGACACCGACCGCCCGCTCGCCTACCGCTATCGCGATTACGTGGTGCGGTCGTTCAACGAGGACAAGCCGTTTGATCGCTTCGTCCTCGAGCAGATCGCGGGGGACGAGCTGTCGGGCTATGTGCCCGAGCGGCCCGCCACGCCGGAAATGATTTCGCTGCTGGAAGCCACGCACTATCTGCGGAACGGGCAGGACGGAAGCGGCGAGAGCGATGGCAATGCCGACGAAGTGCGAATCGACCGCTACACGGCGCTTGAGTCGACGATGCAGATTGTGGGCTCGTCGCTATTGGGTCTCACCGTTCAATGCGCCAAGTGCCACGATCACAAGTTCGAGCCGATCACGCAGCGCGATTACTACCAGCTTCAGGCCGTATTTTATCCGGCTTACGACATCGCGCGGTGGCTGAAACCCAACGAGCGATTCGTGTATGCGAACCTGCCAGGCGAGCTCGAGGCCTGGGAAGGACGAAAGACGCAAACCCAGGCCGCGATTGCCGGTCTCAAGGCGGAATTCAACGCCTGGGTGCGGAAAAATCCCCTGCCCGCCGAGACCTTGTTTCAAGACGCGTTCGACGAAGGCCAGCCCTTGGCCGGGCGGTGGAGCGACTCGGCGCCCGGCGACGACGCGGCGGCCGCGAGCGCGGCCGTGACCTTGGACCAGGCGGCGCCCGTATCCGCGACGCAGGAAAAGGGCGCGCTGGTCATTCGAGACGCGGGCGGCGGAGACAAGTGGCTCTCGACGCGGGCATCGTTCGATTGGACGCCAGACGAGGAGGGCCAGTGGGTTCAAGCCACGTTCGACCTGGTTGCCGTGCAGGTCGACGGCAGTGCGCCGGCTGCGCGGATCGGCTACTTCATTGCCCTGCACGACTTCAACGACAATAGCGCGGTGGCGGGCGGAAATGTGCTCGTTGACGGCAATCCCGCGGGCGGCGCGGCCGTGCACCTCGACTATCCGGGCGCGGACGCGAGCGTGGCCGGCGATTTGGGCACGAGCAAGTACGAGACTGGGCACAATTATGGAGTTCGCCTCACAAGAGAGAAAAAAGGTAAGCTCAAGCTCGAGCACCTGGTGGATGGGCTGCCCGACGAGAAGAGCCTGACGCTCGATGCCAAGGATGTGCCGGACGGGGGATTTGGATTCGAGCTGTGCTGCGGGCGCAGCTACGTGGTTGATAACGTCGTCGTGTCGCGCAGCCCCCCCTCGGCCACGCCGGGCAGCCGCGAGGCGCTGGCCGCGTTGGAGACAAAGCGCAAAGAGCTGCGCGAGGCCGTCGCGGCCCAGGAGCGCGCCCTGGGCGAAAAGCCGGGCAAGCTGGCCGTGACGTTCGACCGCGAAGGGCCGGTGTCGGACGTGCCGATGCTCGTGCGCGGGAATCCCGCCACGCCGGGCGAGGCCGTGCCGCCTGGTCCGCTTAGCGCGCTGGCCGATGGCCAGTCGTCATTTGAACCGCGGTCGGTCGAGGCGGTCCATTCGACAGGACGGCGGCTGGCGTGGGCGCGATGGCTCATGGAGCCGGGCTCGCGCGCGGCCGCCCTGGTGGCGCGGGTGCAAGTGAACCGCATCTGGCAACACCACTTTGGCGCGGGGCTCGTACGCACGAGCGACAACCTGGGCACGAGTGGGGCTCATCCCTCGCACCCAGAACTGCTCGAATATCTGGCGGCCCGGTTCGTGGAATCGGGCTGGAGCGTCAAAGCGATGCATCGCGAGATGCTGCGCTCGGCCGCGTATCGCCGCACTAGCGCGTCGAATTCCAGCGCGGCGGTCGCGGATCCAGACAATCGGCTGTTGTGGCGCGCGAGCCTGCGGCGCCTGGACGCTGAATCGATTCGCGATGCGATTCTGGCTGTCAGCGGACAGCTCGCCATGCGCATGGGCGGGCCATACCTTCCTACCAAGCGCGAGGAATCCGGTGAAGTCGTGGTTGGAGACGCGAGCGCCGTGGGGCGGCGGTCGCTGTATTTGCAGCAACGCCGCACGCAGACTTTAAGCGTGCTCAATGTTTTCGACGCGCCGAGCATCGTGTTCAACTGTGTGGAGCGGCCGCGGTCGACGATGCCGCTGCAATCGCTCAGCTTGCTCAACTCGGACTTTGTGGTGGCCGCGTCGGGCGCGTTTGCCGAACGAATTGCTGGTGAGGTCGGTGACGCGCCTGAGACCCGCGTGCAGCGAGCCTACGAGACCGCGTTTGGACGGCCGCCAGATCACGAGGAGCAAGCGACGGCGATAAAATTTGTTGCCCGGCAGCGTGAAGTTTATGCCGACAGTCATGCCGGTTCAGACAGTAATGCCGGCTCAGACAGTGCGGAAGCTGGCGCGTGGCGAGATTTTTGCCAGATGCTGTTGGCCAGCAGTCCGTTTTTGTACGTGGAGTAACGCACGAATGGGAAAACCTCGCGAGCTTGTGCAAGCCGAGCTGACGCTCACGCGGCGTGCGCTATTGGGCCAATATGCCGGATCGCTGGGCATGCTGGCGCTTGCGCATTTCGCCTCGGAAGGTTCCCTGGCGCGCGCCGAAGTCGGTCCCAGCGCGGGCAGCAGCCACGCGCCGGCCCGCGCGAAGTCGGTTATCTGTCTGTTTCAGCACGGCGGACCGAGCCAGATGGATTTGTTCGATTCCAAGCCCACGCTGAACAAGTACCATGGGCAGCCCTACCCGGCGGGGCAGTTGGAGACGCATTTCGAAAAGCAGCGCGGCAACGTACTGGGGTCGCCGTTCAAGTTCGAGTCGCGCGGAAAGTGCGGCATGGAACTGTGCGAGCTTTTGCCGCACATGGGTTCCATCGCAGACGAGCTGACGCTCGTCCGCTCGATGAACACCGAATCGGTCGACCACGAATCGGCGCTGCGCTTGATTCACAGCGGGCGGTTTTTCGCGGGCATGCCCAGTTGGGGCTCGTGGGTGAGCTATGCGCTCGGCAGCGAGAACCGCGATCTGCCATCCTATGTCGTGCTGGCCGATCCGGGCGGGCTGCCGGTCGATGGCGAACGCAATTGGTCGGCCGGTTGGTTGCCTGCCGTGCATCAAGGCACGACGTTTCGCTCCGGGCGTTCGCCCGTGCTCAATCTGCAAACGCCCGAGGGAGTGTCAGCGGCCGCGCGTGCCAATCAATTGGAATTCTTGAAGGAGCTCAACGCGCGGCATTTGGGGATGCATCCGGAGAATTCGGAGCTGGCGGCGCGGCTGGCGAACTTCGAGACGGCGGCGCGCATGCAAACCGCGGTGCCCGACGTGCTCGAGATTTCCGGCGAGACGGCGGAGACCCGCGCCCTGTATGGATTGGACAATCCGGCGACGCAGGAATATGGCACGCGGTGTCTGCTCGCGCGACGGCTGGTGGAGCGGGGCGTGCGGTTCGTGCAGATTTTTTTGAAATCCCAGCCGTGGGACACGCACAGCAAGAACGCCGAGAGTTTGAAGGGGCTGTGTGCCATGACGGATCAGCCCAGCGCGGCCTTGGTGCTCGATCTTAAGCGGCGCGGCCTGTTGGATTCGACGATCGTGATGTGGACTGGCGAATTTGGACGCTTGCCCGTTTCGCAGGGAGCTGACGGCCGCGACCACAACCGGCGCGCCTTTTCGTTGTGGCTGGCTGGCGGAGGGTTCAAGTCTGGTTACGTTCACGGCGCGACCGATGACTTCGGCTATGAGGCCGTGCGCGACGTGGTCACGGTGCACGATCTTCACGCCACCTTGCTACATGCGCTGGGCCTCGATCATCGGCGGCTCACCTA
>DATJEN010000034.1:0-4277 GCA_035496575.1 Pirellulales bacterium | reverse complement strand
GGCCGAGCAGAACACGCCGGGTACCCGCAAATTGCTGGTCAAAGCCGACGAGGTCGCCGACGCCCTGGGCCTCGACGATACCCTGCTCGACAGCCTGCTAGCCGACCTGGGCCTGGAGTAAATCCCGGCCCCGGCGGGGCGCGTGATTTCGAGTTGCGTGCGGACGCTCGTCGATGCACAACAGACGCAGCTACCGGAATGCGGTGGCGACGTCTGCACCAAAGAGCATTCCAGCCGTGCGGCATCTCAAGAATGACTCCGGAAAGACCTACCTGGCTCAAGAGCGCGGCGACCGTGCCGCACCCGACCGCTTTCATCCAAGGTATTGGGGCCTTACGCTGCTGTTGCGGTGCCTGGATCGGCTCGTTCATTCGAATGCCCTGCCACCAGGCGAAACGGTTTTAGACTATGGCTGTGGCAATAAGCCTTACGAGGCGTTGTTCGCAGCGAAGTTCGCACGGTACGTCGGGGCTGACTTTACCGGGAATCCCTGCGCGCAACTATTTGTCGGTCCTCATGGCGAACTGCCGCTTGAGCCCGACAGCGTCGACTGCGTGCTCTCGACGCAAGTGCTCGAGCACGTCGAGGATCCAAAACTGTACCTGGCCGAAGCGTATCGCGTTCTGCGAACGCAAGGGTCGTTGGTGCTCTCCACCCACGGCACGTGGCGTTATCATCCCGACCCCGCGGATTACTGGCGGTGGACGATCGATGGTCTGCGGCGCGAGATCGCCCAGGCTGGCTTTGATGTCTGGTCGACTCACAGCGTCATGAGCATGGCATCGTGCGCGGTTCAATTCTGGCAGGACTCGACGGTCGACAAGCTTCCTCGCTTGGGACGGAAGGGATACGTATGGCTGTTGCAGTCGCTCATCGGGCTCATCGAGCGCGGACCATCGCGGCTGTCGACAGACGCTGCGCTGTATGTCGTCTTCGCCAGGAAGCGGGCGCAACGGGAAATGAGCGCCACGGAGGAAGAAGAACATCGACTGGCGCTGGCGACGCAGGAAGCCAGCCAATGTATTCCCAGCGGAAGCCGGATTATTCTGATCGATCAGAACGAACTGGGGCCCGCTCTGCTCCCCGGCAATCAGGTCATCCCATTTGTCGAGCGCGACGGTTGTTACCATGGACCGCCGGCTAACAATCGCGAGGCTGTGCGTGAGTTCGAGCGGCTTCGCGCGTGTGGCGCGCAGTATGTCGTGGTTGCGTGGCCTGCCTTCTGGTGGCTCGATTATTACCGCGCGCTGACTCGCCGCCTGCGTACAGGATTTCCTTGCGTGCAGGAAAACGACCGGCTGATGATCTTCGAACTAAGCCCCTCCAAGTAAATGGACACGTTGAATGCCGGCGAGTGGCTTGCGGCCGGGTGCAGGCTAAGGGTCGATCGAAACGGCGGGTCCCACAGGTTCCTTCGACATTCGCAGATCGAAAACACGCAAACGGGCATCGTTTGAGAGACATACGAATCGGTCACGCAAATAGCAGGCAAACTCGGTGTAATAGTCCAACCACCAGAACGCCGGCGGCGCAAACACGATGAATTCCGCGCCGCGCCGATGAAGACGGTTTAATTCCTGAATGGCTTCGGCGTCGTCGGCCGGCGGCCCCCAGTATTCGCCATTTTTTTCTACAAGCGGCGTCACGCGGCGAGAACCCAGCGCGAACTTTGGCCATTGGGCGTCATCGACGAGAATGCAGCTTGCCCCTTCTGGCAACAAGGCGTTGATTTGGGCTAGGGGGACGTCGTCACTTGCAACGGATGTTGCCCGGTACAGAAACTGATGCGACAGCCATTTCGACCAAGGGCGCTCGCGCGTGAGTGTTGAATTGTGGGAGACCGTTTCATTCACACCTAGCGCGGAGCCCAATGCATGGTTCATCGCGAATGTCTGTTCAATGGTGAATCCAGCCGCCGAGATCAGGCGCGCAATATCGCGCGGGGAGTAGAGACCTCGCCAATCCGCTCGAACAGGAAAGCTCTTGCCCCGCAGCAGAGTCCAGACCCGTGAAATGTGATTCATATTGAAATACGTGACGATCAGGCTGCCTTGCGGCTTTAAGCGCGAGCGGAGCTGGGCGAGAAAAGCGGGCAGATCCTCGATGTACTCGAGCAGGCCGGAGCAAACAATCGCGTCGAGCTCTTGCAGATCGGCCGGGAGCGCCTCTCGATTGAAGTCGCACTGGTAGAACGGGAATGCAACCTGGCCCACAGGCCGTATGAAGTCGCAGCCCACATACTCAATACCTGGGCACAACTTCTGCAAATGCCCCGTCGCACAGCCCAGGTCGACGACCGAGGCCGGTTTAATCTTGTTGACGAGTCGGGCGACCTGCCGCAATCGAAGATGCGGAACGTCGTACGCCTTGGTGAGCTCGGCCCACTCCGAGCGCGGTTGGCCATTGGACGCGTGCCGAACCGTGACGGCTTCTTCCACGTAGTCCAGCGAACGAAATGCGCGCTCGGCGAGCCGTTCCAAGGAGGGGCCTAACGAGGCACGAATCTTATCGATTTCGGCGAACAGTCGGTCTGCGCCGGATAGCCAAGCGTCAAGGCCGGCGGTAAACGGCACCTGGTAGCGGTCGAGCTCAAGTTGGTGAAAGATTTCGCGAGTTTTTTCCTCGTAGCCCAGCCCGAGCGCCGGCGTCCCGGCCAGCATCGACAAGATGCAGCCGTGCAGTCGCATACCAATGAAGGCATCGCACTCACCGTACTTGCGCATCAATTCAAGGGGCGCGTAACGCATCCGATCGACCCGGCATCGATCGCGCAAGTCCTCGGGCAGGCGTTCGACAATCCGCAGGGCAAGCAGCGAGTCGTCTACGTATCCGGGAACACCCTGACAGGTCGAAAGAAAGATGACCGATCGATTCGGATCCGCCAGCAAGTGCCGACAGAGTTGCTCGGCTTTGAAGACGGTATTCTCGACTTCGGTCTGATCGCCAAGCGGCCACGTCCGGAATGAAAGGGCAACGGAGCGGACCGGACCCTGTTTTGGCCGAAAAAGGTCCCCCGCCAATCGCCGCCAAAGAAATGCCGCGTCGGCAGTGTGGTGAATCTTCTCTCGCGCGACGCCACAATCGACAAGATATTGCTGAGAAACGGCGTCGCGAACCAGGATCAAGGAGACTCGCCCAAGCACGTCGCGAATGCGCCTGATCGAGTCGAGTTTCCAAAACGGGCCAATCGACTGGGCAAACAGGACAACGGGCTTGCCGAGCGCGATCGCCACCTCGAATCCTCGCAGGCGCGGCTCGATCGGATAATGATCGCTCAGAAATCCGCCCGGAGCCGAAAGCACCAGATCGGCCGCTCGGTACTGGTTGCTGACGCAGCGCCGCTCGCTCGGGCTCTTTACGAACTCGAGATCGGACTCGATGCGAAGATCGGCGAAACGAACGCGCGCCAGCTCCGCGTCGCGGCACAAAACCGTGATTTGGCAGTTCGGCCATCGAGCGCGCAGCGATTCCACTGTCGCCCGCAATAGGGCCTCGTCGCCGCCATTGAGCGGCACGGAATTGGTGATCAATATGTTCATGACGGCCGACGAACGATGTTCATTTCCGTTTGTCCGCGGCAAATCGCGAAAGGGCCTTCTCGTAAATCTTCAATAGATCGCGATTCAGCCGAGCGGTGTCGAATCGCGCCTCGACCAATTTCCTTCCGCATTCGCCCATCGCAGGCCACGCCTGCGGTTTCTGCACCATCTGTAATAGCGCTCGAACCAGTTGTTCCACGTTCCGTTCTTCAACCAACAACCCCGAGTGGCCGTCCGCAACGAGCTCCGGAATTCCGCTGTGGAACGTGGACAGAACGGGCAGCCCGCACGATTGCGCCTCCATCAACGACACGGGGATGCCCTCCTGATCGCCATCGCGGGCCGTGACGCTGGGCAGCAAATACAAGTGCGCTTCGGCAAAGCTGCGGCGGACGGCATCGGAGCCAGCCGCCCCGCGCAAGGTCACTATGGAGCCCAGCTCCAATCGACGAACCAAATCTTGGAGCTCGGACCGAAGAGGCCCCTCCCCGATGATTTCGTATCGCAGATTCGAATGCGAGTGCCGCACTTCGGCAACCGCGCGCAGCGCATACTCCAGCCCCTTTTTTTCCACCAACCTGCCAACGGTCAGGATCCGCACCGGCTCGCCCGCTTCCAATCGCCGTGCGCGGAACGGAAATCGGTCGGGATAGACGCCCGTGTAGTGCACGGATAGTTTCTCTTCAGGACATCCCAATTTCACCAGCCGTCCGACAGCGTATTGCGAGATTCCCATCA
>DATJEN010000033.1:0-7768 GCA_035496575.1 Pirellulales bacterium | reverse complement strand
TCCGCTTCAAAAAGTACCCCAAGATCGGCGACGGCCGCGGCGCTCTGACTCCCGCGCAGATCGACGAACTGGAGGCGTTCGCCAGGCCGCTGGGCGTCGAGATTTTTCCCGTGTTTGAAATGCTCGGCAACCAGGGCGCTTTGCTCATGCTCGACGAGGTGCGGCCGTTCGCCGAATATCCCGGCGCCCACTCGTTCGCCGTCAACGACGAGGCGTTTGGTTTTTTGAGCAATTGTTTCAACGAAATGGCCGACGCTTTCGATTCGAAATACTTCCACGCCGGCCTCGACGAATCGTGGGACCTGGGCTTCGGCAAGAGCGAGGAGATCGTAAAGCGCCTGGGGCGCGGGCCGGCCCACGCAGCCCACTATCGCCGCATCAACGACCTGCTCAAAAGCCGCGGCAAGACCATGATCATGTACGGGGACATCATTCTCAAATATCCGGAGATCCTCGACCTGATCCCCAAGGATATCGTGCTGATGGATTGGCAGTACGATCCCTTTGACCACTATCCGACCGTCGACGTGCTGGGCTCCAAGGGTTTTCCGATGCTGGTCTTGCCGGGCATGAGCAACTGGGACCGCATCTTCCCCGACATGTCGAAGGCGATGATCAACATTCGCAACTTTACGCTCGATTGTTACCGCCAGCCGAAACCGCTGGGCTCGATCACGTCGACCTGGGGCGACAACGGCTCGAAGAACCTGCGCGAATTGTTGTATTACGGCTATGCGTACGGCGCCGCAGTGACGTGGTCGCCCGATTCGACCGACGTGTCGAGTTTTTCCGATCGGTTCTTCACGCTGTGGAACGGGCCGGGCACGAGCCCTTATTTCGAGGGCATTTATGCGCTGCTTGAAAAGTGGCCATGGTGGTTTCCGATGCTCGACTATTTCCGCCATCCCTTTTTGCCGCGCAAGGATGGGAAGACGCACCTCACTTTGGACCTTTATCACGTCTATGAGGACGCCCGCGCCGCGCAGAAGTTGTGTGATGTGCTCGAGCCCTTGGTGACTCGCCGCAAAGGCGACGTCGATTACCTACGCTACTGCGCGCGAATGCACGAGCACTATGTCGAAAGCCAGCGATTAGTAGCAGACTTGAACGGCTTTCAAGCCAAGGGGCTTTCTTCCGAGGCATTGGCGACCGCCCAAAAGCAGTTTCTCGAGCGCATCGCAGCCGTTCGCGCTGAGGCCGCCAACCTGCGCGACACGTTCAAGGAGCTGTGGCTGCGCACGAACCAGCCGGCCAACCTGCACTATGCCATCGACGAGTACAACGCGATCGTCAAGGTGTGGGACGACGCGGCGTCGCGCGTGAAGCAGAATCAGTTTGCCTACGACCCGCGCACGCCGGCCGAGTGGATCTATCACCCTGATGCCTCGCTCGACAAGCCGGTGCAGCACGCTTACTTTCGCAAGGTTCTCAAGCTCGACCCGCGCGAGATCGCGTCGGCCGGCATTCAGGTGCAGGGCGATACGCACGTCAAGATTTTTGTAAACGGCACACAGATCGGCGAGCAGTTCGCCAGGCGCAATCTGTCGGCGCCGGTCAATCCCAAGCTGCTGGCCGTCTACGACATCACGCCACACCTGCGCCAGGGAGAGAACGTGATCGCCGTCGACGCGCGCGACTATGGCACGATGAATCCCGAGCTCGAGCCTGGGGGCCCGCCACGAAGCGGAGGATTCCAACTGTACGGAGAGATTCGCGACAAGAGCGGCAAGGTGCAGCCCATTACCTCCGACGCCAGTTGGAAGGCAAGCGACAAAGAAGTCGCTGGTTGGACGAAGCCCGAGTTCGACGAGCGTGACTGGAAGTCCCCCCAGACGGATCCCAAGCCGACGGTGTGGATCACCCATCCCGACTTTTCTGAATGGTCGCGCGGCTTCAGCGACGTGCGGTGAGGCGCCGCTCAAGTCTTGCGCGCGGGTCAATGCGCATCGTACCGGCGCTCGCGCGCAAGCGGCCGGACTTCATGCATCTAGCCGGCGGGCTTAAGCGGGTCCAGTTCTGAAATACCGGATCAGCCAGGCGACAAAGGTCAGCATGCAGAACAGAAACACACTCAGGCTGATGCCGAACAACACCCCGTCCAGCCGCGGGGGCACGTTTTTGTTGGCCTCAATGATGAGCAAGTTGAGGACGTTCAAAAACAGGACCGTGACCACGGCCACTCTCAACGCGAACAGATTCAAGTAGGCTTTGGTCCGCGGCAGCATGCTCTCGGAAAGCCAATAGCCGCGATGCGGAATATTGACCATGCTGCGCGGCAGGCGCGGTACGAGCGCCGTCATTGCGAACAAGAGCAGGCTTACTAGCCCACCCGCGGCTACCATCCACCCCACGTACTCGCCGCGCTCCATGTGGCCATTCGCCGCGCCCGATAGATCGAAATGGCTGGCCACGGTCTCCGGCAGCGACTGCGCGGTCATGATCACCGCGACCGCGTGGGCCACGCACAGGTACACGACGGCTGCGAGCAGGATACGCGACCTCATGCGGCTAGTATATCGCTACGGCACGGCGCGCCACCCGCATGAATGAGCCCTTCTCCGTTGCGCGGCGGGCCGGCGGCTCTCAGCGACCGCTCGCCCGCAAGCTCCTCTACTTGCGTGGCCAAAGTGGGTATGGGATATTTGCCAATCGGCCACCTTTTTGGGCGTAAAAGGCGTCGAGGCGCGGCATGCAGATTTGGCCTGCGATCGATTTACGAGGCGGCAAGTGCGTGCGCCTCGAGCAAGGTGATTACGATCGCGAGAAGGTCTTCGGAGATGATCCGGCCGCCATGGCCCGCCACTGGGTCGATGAGGGCGCCGAATTCCTGCACCTGGTCGATCTCGACGGCGCGCGCGGCGGGCGCGTGGAGAACTGGCCGGCGATCGAGGCGATCACGTCGGCGGTCGAGATCCCCTGCGAGCTCGGCGGCGGAGTGCGCGACGAAGACACGATCGCGCGGCTGCTTGGACTGGGCCTGGCGCGGGTGGTCATCGGCACGCTGGCCGTGAAACAGCCCGAGTGGTTTGGCCAGATGTGCCGTAAGTTTCCCGGCCAGATCGTGCTGGGGCTCGACGCGCGCGGCGGAATGGTCGCCACGGAGGGTTGGCTGCACACCAGTTCTGTTTCTGCCGTGGAGCTCGCGCGGAATTTCGCCGCCCTGCCCTTGGCCGCCATCATCTACACGGACATCGAGACCGATGGAATGCTGGCCGGCCCTAACTTGCACGCGCTCGAGGAGCTGGTGGCGGCGATCGATTTGCCGGTTATCGCGTCCGGAGGAGTCACCACGGCGGACGACGTGGCGCAGCTCGCGGCCCTGCGCGTCGCCGGCTGCATTATTGGGCGTGCCCTGTACGAGGGAACTTTGAGCATTCGAGACGCGCTCGCGCAAGCGCGCTAAAACATCCACAAAGGACGACACCTTTATGTCTGCCACCCAGGTCGAGGACATCCGCAACATTGTGTTTTGTGGCCACGGATCGGCCGGAAAGACCAGCCTCGCAGACGCCATCCTCACGAAGACAGGCGCCATCAAGCGGCCGGCCAGCGTCGACGACGGCACCAGCGCCTGCGATTTCGACGAAGAGGAAAAGCACCACAAGCACTCGCTCGAATCCAGCCTCGTCCATTTCGACCACGGCGGCAAACATTTCAATCTGATCGACACGCCCGGCTATCCCGACTTCATCGCGCAGGTTTTGGGCGCGCTGCGCGCCGCCGATACCGCGGCCATCGTGATCGATGCCCATTCCGGGCTGGGCGTCAACACGCGACGGGTTTTTCAAGAAGCCGGCAAGCAAGGCTTGGGCCGCGTGCTCATCATCAACAAGCTGGACGCGGACAACGTCGACTACCCCGCGCTCGTGGAAACCATCCACGAAATCTTCGGCAGCGCTTGCATCCCCTTGAATGTGCCTGTCGGACATGGGCCCAAGTTCAAAGGCGTCGTGAATCTCCTCGACCCGGACGCCAAGGCGGACGGCGCGCTGATTGATCCTGCCACGATACGCGACCGGCTGATTGAAGCGATCATCGAGGTCGACGATGCCGTGACGGAACGCTATTTCGAAGGCACGCTGCCGACCCGCGAGGAGTTGGGGCGGCTGATCGTCGAAGCCGTCGCGGCCGGCAGCTTGATTCCGATCGTGTCGGTATCGGCCAAAACCGGCGTGGGCCTGCCCGAGCTGCTCGACGCGCTGGCCTATTGCGCGCTGCCGCCCAACAAGGTCGTGCGCAAGGCCACGACCGAATCGGGCCAGGAAGTCACGCTGAAGGCCGAGGCGTCCGCGCCCTTGGTCGCGCAGGTGTTCAAGACGCGCATCGATCCTTTCGTTCACAAGTTGAACTTCATCCGTATTTTCTCCGGCACCGTCAAGAAGGACGATAGCGTTCACGTCTCGAAATCACGCAAGGCGGTCAAGCTGCACCAGTTGCTGGCCGTGCAAGGTGGCGACACCCATCCGCTCGACCAGGCCACGGCCGGGCAGATCGTAGCGGTCGCCAAAGTTGAAGAGCTGCACACCGGCTTGTCGTTGGGCGAGCTCACGCTGCCGGAAATTCGTTTCCCCACGCCCATGGTCGGGCTGGCCGTTACACCCAAGAGCCGCGGGGACGAAGGCAAGCTTTCCGGTGCCCTGGCCAAGATCGTCGATGAAGACGGGACGGTGCAACTTCATCGCGATGCACAAACTCATGAGCTGGTGATGAACGGGATGAGCGAGCTGCACCTGCAGATCATCCGCGAGCGGCTCAAGCGGCGCGATAAGGTCGAGGTGGACACCAAGCAGCCCAAGATCCCCTATCGGGAAACCGTGCAGGCCAATGCCGAAGGGAGCTACCGCCACAAAAAGCAGTCGGGCGGGCGCGGACAATTCGGCGAAGTCCACATCCGCGTGTTTCCGGTGCCGACCGGAGTCGATCCGGCCCAGTTTTGCACCAAGGAACGCTTCGCCAGCATGCGCGAGTTTCACTACGACCAACTTCACAATTTCTTGTGGGTCGATTCCATCGTCGGCGGTTCGATCCCGAACAACTTCCTGCCCGCCGTTGAAAAAGGTTTTAAGGAGCGGCTCGATCGCGGTGTGATCGCCGGTTATCAAATTCAAAACGTGGGCGTGGAAGTCTTTTTTGGCAAGCATCATCCCGTCGACAGCTCGGAAGCCGCCTTCAAGACGGCAGGCTCGATGGCCTTCCGCAACGTGTTTCAGCAGGCCAAGCCTGGCATTCTGGAGCCGATCGTGGTGCTGCACGTCACCGTCCCCGGCAGCAAGCTGGGCGACATCAGCAGCGATATGTCGGGACGGCGCGGGCGCGTGCTGGGCATGGACTCCGCAGGCGGCGATTTGCAAACCGTGACCGCCGAAGTGCCTCTCTCGGAAGTCACCACCTATGCTCGGGCACTGTCGAGCATCACCGGTGGCCAGGGCAGCTACACGATGGAATTCAGCCGATACGACCTGGTGCCCGGCAACGTACAGAAGGAAATCGTGGACAAAGCCGTACTCAAGGAAGAAGAGGAGGAGTGACCCAGGCGGCTCAGATTGCCTCAACTTTGACGGGAGCCTCGTCCGAAGAGCATTACACGTGCCTTGATTTTGCCGGATGCGCGCCCTAGGATGACCCGCTAGCCAGCACTCTCAAGCTACCGCAATCAACGAGTTCGACTCCCCCTCCATGACCCGATCCAGAAACGAAATGGCTCGCGGTTCTCGCTGCTCCTGTACGAGGTAGCCGCAAGGCTACGCCCTTTCGTCTGACGTGCTGGCCGTCTCGCGCTACCGCCATTCGCGAACGCACCAGCTAACTGGCTCACCTAACCTCTGATTCACGCGCGCGACGGGCTGCGCCTGGTCCGTCGATTCGCCCCTAAAATCATGGCCTCCGACGCTCGACTCAAAGAACAGTTGCCCGAGCTCACCAACCAGATTGTCCAGACCTATTCGGAAAATCGGTTGATCAGCCACCTGGGGCACTGCCCGCTTCCAAACTACGAGGTCGTTAACGCCGCGATCGAGGATCTCAAGGAGATCATTTATCCGGGCTACCGGCGTCGCGAGGGGCTGCACATCGGCAACGTGACCTATCACGTGGGCGACCTGATCGATGGGCTGCACGATCGGCTGACAACGCAAATCGCCCGCGCCTTGCGGCACGATGCGGGGTTATCACAGGATTGCGGTGGCGATCAGGATTTCGAGGCGCTGGGCCAGGCGAAGGCCATCCTGTTTCTGGAAGAATTGCCCGAACTGCGCCGAGCTTTGGCCTTGGATGCACAGGCGGCGCTCGATGGCGATCCGGCCGTCAAGACATTGGATGAAGTCATCTTCTGCTATCCCGGGTTGGAAGCCGTCACGGTGTATCGACTGGCGCACGCGCTGCATGAGCTCGAAGTCCCGCTCATCCCACGCATGATGACCGAGTGGGCCCACTCGAAAACAGGCATCGACATCCACCCCGGCGCCAGGATCGGGCATCACTTCTTCATCGATCACGGCACCGGCGTGGTGATTGGAGAGACCTGCGAGATCGGCAACCACGTGAAGCTGTACCAAGGCGTCACGCTCGGCGCCTTGAGCTTCGCCACCGATGGCGACGGCAACCTGGTGCGCGGACACAAGCGCCATCCGACGCTGGAAGACTACGTGGTCATCTATGCCAACGCGACCGTGCTCGGCGGCGAAACGATCATCGGCCATCACTCGGTGATCGGTTCGAGTGTCTGGATTACGCGCAGCATCGAACCACATACCACCGTCGTGCTCGAGAAGCCGCGTCTCAAGATTCGCGCCGACATCGAAGACATGCAGTCGGATCTGAACTTTCAGATCTGAGCGGCAGCGGCCGGCGGATGTGCGTTTGACCCCGCTCGCTGACGTCGGCGAACCAGGTGCACGGCCCCAGCCAGTGACAACCCGGCGATGCTCACGATGCTCGTGATAGCGCCTGCCCAAACGCTTTTGGGCCTGTAGCGAAAGATCAGATGGTGCTCTCCGGCCTCAAGCGCGACACCTCGCTGCACGCGGTTCGCGCGGAGTATCGTGTGGGGCGTCTCTAAGCCGCCGATTTCTTCAACCAGTTCCCAGCCCGGGTAAAACAAATCGCCCAGCATGACCAGCCCGGCACTTTCGAGCTGCACCTTAATTTCCACGCGCAAGGGATCGGCGTACGTGATCGTTCAGCTCTCCCGGGCATCGCTTGCAACGGGCTCGATCGCCGGCTCGATGGGCTCGTCCGTCTCGACCACCGCCACCTGCCGCCAATCGCGCCCCTCCTCGGTCGGAAACATTACTTCACTGGTGAGCTGTGCGAGTTGTTTTTCGGTTCGCGGTATCGTCGTGGGCCGCTCTTCAACCTGGTGCACGATCCAGGCGCGCGGCAGCGCCGTCGGGCGCAGGTAGGCGACCATGTGCTCAGACGGCTCGCCCATTGGCAAGGTCTCTCGACCCGCTGCCGCGCTTGGCGGAGCATGAATGGTCGCTGCTCTCGTCGAAGGAAAAGTGGCTGGCTGTTTGATGCTCTCGCTCACAATCGCCACCCGCGCGCTCAACAGATCGAGTACTCCGTCGCCAGGAGAGGCCGATGGATTGCTGCTGCGGGCGCTGTGTTTGCGTGACCAATCGAGCAACACCTGGTAATCGGCGACCGCGATCGTGCTGGAGGCTTCGACTAGGGCCAGATGAAGCGGCAGCGGATACTTTGGGCTCAGCGTTTGCCGGCTCCATTCCAGGCATTCGGCATAGCGGTTTGTTGAACGTGTGTGGGTCCA
>DATJEN010000032.1:0-3369 GCA_035496575.1 Pirellulales bacterium | reverse complement strand
GGACAGCAACAGCATCTGGCCCCGCACCGGCTTGACGCGCGCGATGATGCCGAGCTGCTCGCACAGCTCGGAGGACCAGGCGCCGGCGGCCACACAAAACTGGTCGGCTTCCAGTGGACCGAGATTCGTGCGCACGGCCTGAATTCGACTGCGGCGAATCTCGAATTGTTGCGCAATCGTGCCCGATGTAATTTCGACGCCGCGCCCGATGCACCCAGCTACAAGGGCGCGCAGATGTCGAGGGTTGCGAATTTGCCCCTCGTCTTCCAACAGCCAGGCAGACAAGAGCTCTCGTGGATTCAAAGCCGGTTCGATCCTGGCCAAGTCGGGGCGATCGAGACGTTCGTTCGCGATGCCGTTGGACCCGGCTTCTTGGATGAATCGGCCGAGCTGCCGCTCCAGCTCGCGATCTCGCGCCAAATAGATCGCGCCCGTGCGGCGATAGCCGTTGTCGATGCCGGTGGTGGACGCCAACTGCTCGTGCCACGCCGCGTGCATGCGGTTGCTCAGGGCGGTGAGCTGTTCCAGCGGGTCGCTACTGTCCGGCGATGCTGGCGGCAAGATGCCTGCTCCGGCCCAGGAAGCCTCTCGACCCGGCGCGCCGGCCTCGATGAGCCGAACCTTCAGACCGCAACCAGCTAGCTCGTAGGCGAGCGACAGGCCGATGACTCCGCCGCCGATGATCAAGCAATCCGACATGCCGCAACCGAGCTAAACGAAAGTGCCAGCGGGGCATTGTACCGCTCGCCAGGCTCGACTTCGAGCACGGGCGGCTTCACACCAGCTCAGACGCTGGGACGAGCCGTCAACAGTCGCCTCAGCAACAGCTCGTCGACACGGCCACGGAAGCGTTCCCGCCCATCGATCACCACGACCGGCACGCACTCTCCGTAGCGACTTGCGAGATCAGCTTCGGCGTCGATATCGATCGTCTCGAACGAGACGCCACATCGCGCCAGCACTTCGGCGGCCTCGTCACAGAGGTGACAGCCTTGGCGTGAATACAAAACGGCGTTTTTCATTTGGCTTGTCCAAATCGCTCTGTGATCTGGCGGCTTTGCCGGTTTTCCGCCCGGTTTGCCCCATATGGCGCGGGATTTGATTCTTTCCGCGCTCCCTTCTCCGAAGTATTCTTCACAGTTAGGCGGTTTGCAGCAAGGATTTACGTTCGCAATCGAACGGACGTTCCGAACAGTCGACCACAAGATCGGTCTGCTAGGCGCGTGGTTGGTCTCCAGGTCTCCCCGCAAAATACGAGCAAGCGATGAGCGTGCTCTCGGTCGATAAATTCATCGCGCTTGCCGAGCGAAGCAAGCTGGTGGAGCGTCAGCAACTGGCCGATACGGTCACCAGCTGGAAACGCCGCGCCACTCTGCGTGAGCTCGACAACGCCGAGTACTGCGCGGACTATCTGGTCGACGCCGGGCTGATCACCTTCTGGCAGAGCCGCAAGTTGCTCGAAGGCCGTCATCGCGGGTTCTTTCTCGGCAAATACAAGTTGCTCGACCATCTCGGCAGTGGCGGGATGAGTAGCGTGTATCTGGCCGAACACGTGCTCATGCGGCGGCAAGTCGCGATCAAAGTGCTGCCGCAAAACCGCGTGGGAGATTCCGCCTATTTGGCCCGTTTTCACTTCGAGGCGCAGGCCGCGGCCGCGCTTGACCACCCAAACATCGTGCGCGCCTACGATCTCGATAATGACGGGAAGATTCATTACCTGGTGATGGAGTACATCGAGGGACGCGATCTGGAGGCTATCGTTTCGGCCGAGGGGACGCTCGATTGCGCCTTGGCCGCCGAGATCATCTGGCAAGCCACGGCCGGTCTCGAGCACGCCCACGAATGCGGGCTCGTCCATCGTGACATCAAGCCTGCCAATTTGCTGATCGACGTCAAAGGCGTCGTGAAAATCCTGGACATGGGGTTGGCCAAATTCACGAGCGAAGCACGCGCAAGCGGAGAGCGCATTGCCGACGATCAAATCCTGGGCACGGCCGATTATTTGGCGCCCGAGCAAGCCGTGAATAGCCGCACCGTGGATGCCCGCGCAGACCTGTATTCCCTGGGTTGTACGCTGTATTTCCTGTTGACGGGGCAGCCGCCGTTCGCGGTTGGCACGGCCCAGGAGCGGATGGCGGCGCATCGGCGCGAGCTCGCGCCGAGCATTTTGGTTCGCAGGCCGGACGCGCCGCCTGAGTTGGTCGCAATTTGCGCGCGGATGATGGAAAAGGACCCTGAGTCGCGATTTCAATCGGCTCGCGAGGTGCGCGCGGCGCTGGGGGCGTGGCTGGAAAGCGCATCGCTTGTCGCGGGCACTCATGCAGCGGCAAGTCTCGCGATCGCAAGCCGCGGGGGTGGCACGCGAGAACGCTCGATCGGCAAGTCGCGCGCGAACCTGGTCTCCGGCTCGGCCTCCGACCTGCGGCATGACATGCCGGAGCCTCCACCATTGGAAACGCTGCAAGACACCGACTGCAATCTTCAGCAAGCCACGATCAAGATGGGAGGAGAGGTAAGCCAGCGAAGAAGCGATGAATTGCCGCGCACGATCCCCAGCGAGTCCGAGGCTGAGTCGTCTGCGCGCGCGAACACGGTTCAACCGCCGCCCATCATATACCCCCCGCGCCAATCGTCGGCGGACACGCGCGAAGCGGCCTTCGAGGAAGTTGAAACACAACTAGATGAGCACAGCGCCGCGCAGGCGGCGGCCATCAGCCAGTCGGGCGAACAACTCTCGTTCACTCCGCATCGGCGCTTCAGACGGCGCGTGCTGAGGGCCGAGCAAACCTGGTGGCTCGTGCTGGGCGGCGCGATTGTTTTTTTGCTGGGAATGATTCTGGCCGCCGTGCTCCACTAACGGGCCGCAAATCGCTCGTGGCGGTGCCCCCGTGGGGGCATTTTTGGCCCGCCGTCAAGACCCCCTAGTGGCTACTTTTTGGTCCACTAGCCGTTTTCGTAACTCCTTTTATAGAGTATATTTGTGTTGTTCACTTGTATTTGTTTCGGGCACCTACGTACGATGGAATTACCTGGTCTTTCTGCCGTCGGTCAGTGGGACTCAGGAGGCGAGCGTCGCAAGGATCGTGACACGGCTAACCGGAGCTGGTTAGCCGCTCAAGGGATTGATTCGCATCGCGTGTCACCCTTCGAGATTGCCGGTCATGCAACGCCACGAATTGAAATTTGGAGGACGCTTTCCCAAGCCTCAGCGTCATAGCGGTGCAGCCGTTGCCAAAACGCGCCGAAGCGGCGATTTGGCGAGCAAGCGGGTCCGGGGCGTGCAGCGGAATGAAAAGCTGCCATTCATACCCCCCGAAGATTGGCACGAACCGAGTGAAGACAAGCGCGGTTATCGCGTCCTCGTGCAGC
>DATJEN010000031.1:0-18266 GCA_035496575.1 Pirellulales bacterium | reverse complement strand
AGCAGCCGTTAGTCCGGCTGAATGCTGCTTGGGCTCGATGGTGATGACCACCTTGGCCACGGTATCCAGGCCAGGGCCCACATGGCCGACCGAGCGCTTTTCTTTGATCAGCAGCGCGAAGAAGTTGATGCGATTCGATTTCAGGTCGAATTTTAGTTTGACCTTCAGCTCGACGTCGGTCGAGACGCCGCACACGGCCCCGCTGACCGATCCGCCGGCCGACACGTCGGCGACGTTGTCGGCCACGCCCGCGAGCATGCAGTCGACGTCGCTCCAGCTGACGGCATCCAGTCCCAGCAGAGCGGCCAGCGTTTCGTCGGTTACCTTCCAGCTCTTGCCGGGCGCGATCTCTTCAGACGGCAGCAAATGGTCGAGCAGCAGGGTATTTCCCGGCACGTCGACCAGGTCGAGCTCCTCACGGCGCAATGGGCCCGCGGGCGAGTACAACACGGCGGCCGACTGCGCCGTCTTTTCAGCCACGATCACGCGGTGCTGCGCGTCGAGCCCCGGCTTCTCGCCCCCTTTGTCAACCTTGATGACGGCGTGGGCATCTTCGTAATGACGGACGGAGCGATTCGCACGGCCGGCGCCATCGATGGCGAGCAGTTGCTCGTCATACTTCAGGTTCGCCAACACGCTCATGGGCAGGTCTTTCGACTTGCCGTCGGTCACGAAGCGCATGTCGCCGCCGACCTGCACGACGACTTCGACGCGGCTGATCTCGCCCGGCCGGTGCTTAGGGGTCAGGCGGAAAGTGCTTTGACCACTTGCAGCCCGTGCTGGCCCAGCCGGCGCTGCGAGCAGGAATAGAGCGAGCCAGGCCAAGCGAATCCACACACGGCTGGAATCCATTCCACCCCCCGTCTGGTGCGGCACACTGTTTGCAATAAGCGAGCCCCGCCGGTTTGACCGGGCGCTCATCGACAATCATCGTCCCAGTCGAGCCGACCAGTCCAATCCATACAGAGATTAACCCAAGCGACTTACAGGGTTTGCGGCAGTTGCAAGCCCGCCAGCACCGCTAGCAACTCATCTGGCTGATTTCGCGAGTTTTCGGCTATAAGTAGCCAGGCGCCAACTGACTTCCGCTGCGTCCGGCGGCTACTAAAGAGTGGTGGTCACGTGGGGGCGCGAACTTATTTCGATCCAAAGTGACTTTTATACGTACAGATTAGTGCCTTGCCATCCTTTCAAATCCGCAAGCCACGTCTGCTTCAGCTTGCGGCGGGTCTTCGGTACGCCGATTGCCCGCCGTTTCGGCAGTCATCAAGTCATCAGTGCGTCACGGCCAGTCGAGGGCACGTGAATTATAAGGAGTGGATCTCGTCGGGCGCGGAGCGCGCAGGGAAAGCCGTCGAGGTCTCCAGGAAGAAGAGGTCTGGGCTATATGCACACCGACTACTTGAACCCGGTCATTCGTCAGTTTCGCGATCAGCAGGTCCGTTTCGCTCCCCGCGACAAGAAGATCGAACAGGTTAATCGCGCGGAAAAGCTGCTGGCGGAGTTGGACGCCGGCCGGACGTACACCTACGAGTATCTCTGCTACCGGATCACCGATTTCCGGCCCGAGTCGTACCCCAACCTGAAGCTATCGGGCGAGGACGCGGGGCACGATCTGCGGCTGTTCGTCGAGGACTTGTCGGATGCGGCCGACGTGCCGGTGACGAGCGCCGGCGAGCGCGTCCTGACAGTCGAGGAACTCAGCCGGATGTTCAAGGTTTCGACCAAGACCATTTCGCGCTGGCGGCAGCAAGGGCTGGTGAGCCGCCGATTCGTGTTCGACGGCCGCAAACGCGTGGGATTTTTGAAAAGCTCCGTCGAGCAGTTCGTGTCTCGCAACGAAGATCGTGTCCGCCGCGGAGCCCGATTCAGCCAACTTACGAACGAAGAGAAGAATGAAATCATCGAGCGCGCGCGGCGATTGGCGTTCGGTGGAGGAACGTTAGCCGACGTCACGCGTCGGGTAGCCAAGAAAATGGGGCGCAGCGTGGAAACCATTCGATACACCATCAAGCAGTTTGACCGGGACAATCCCGCCTTGGCGATTTACCCGAATCACACCCGACCGCTCAACGAGGACGACAAAAAGAAGATCCACCAGGCATACCGCCGCGGAATGTCGGTCGACGCGCTCGCGGAGCGCTATCACCGTACCCGCACCAGCATGTATCGCATCATCAACGAGATGCGGGCGCGGCGGATCATGGAACTGCCGCTCGATCTCATCCCCAACCCAATGTTTTCGCGTGCAAGCGCCGAAAAGACGATCATGGCGCCGATGCCCGAAAGCGAGACGCCGGCCAAGAAGACGCGGCTGCCGTCGGGCTTGCCGCCTTATCTGGCCAGCTTGTACGAGGTGCCGCTGCTGACGCGGGAGCAAGAAGGGCATTTGTTCCGCAAGTTCAACTACTTGAAGTACAAAGCCGCCAAGCTGCGCAATCAGCTCGACCCGGCCAAGGCCAAGAGCAGCCTGATGGATCAGATCGAAGCCCTGTACGAAGACGTCATCGCGCTAAAGAACCAGATCGTGCGCGCGAACTTGCGCCTGGTGGTTTCGATCGCCAAACGCCACGTCGGCCAGGCCGACAACTTCTTCGAGCTCGTCAGCGACGGCAATATGTCGCTCATGCGGGCCGTCGAAAAGTTCGACTTCGCTCGTGGCAACAAGTTCAGCACGTACGCCAGTTGGGCCATCATGAAGAACTTTGCCCGCACGATTCCGGACGAGCACCGGCATCGCGATCGCTTCCGCACCAGCCATTCGGACATGTTCTACAGCACCGAAGAGCCGCGCAGCGACCAGTACGAGCAGGAAAGCGCGCAAAGCCAGCGCGAATCGCAGGTTGGTAAGATTCTGGAGCGGCTTGACGAGCGCGAGCAGAAGATTATCATTAGTCGGTTCGGGCTCGATCACGGGCACGAGCCCCAAACGCTCAAAGAGGTGGGCGCCCAGATGGGGGTCACCAAAGAGCGCGTGCGGCAGCTCGAGGCACGGGCATTGAGCAAGCTGCGGGTAGCCGCGCACGAGGAAAAGATCGACGTTCCCGGTCCCAACTGAGAACGGGTCGGCGTTCTAGAGAGGCATTCTGGTCAAGCGCTCGAGGGCCGTCGGCCACTCGGGCGCTTTTTCCTTGGAACCCCAAGCTAGGGGATCTGACGCAAGGAAAGGGCAAGTCGGACGAGGAAAGTGGGACGTTTCATGGCACTGGGCTGAGCTGCGCGCGCCACCGCGCCGAGCGAGCCATGCATGCCTGAGCACCTGCCCGTCCGCCACTCGGGATTTGCCTTTGCGCGATTCAGCCGCGCGGCTGCGATTTCGCGCGTGATTTGGCCGCATAACGGCTCCCGGCACGCAATCTTTTGATTTGAATCCGACCGTATTGCAAGGGTCGGTAAGTTCGTTATATTTAGTGGTTTTCGTGGGGGGACTTGAAGGCTAGCGTAGCTCAATTGGCAGAGCAGCTGATTTGTAATCAGCAGGTTGTGGGTTCAAGTCCCTCCGCTAGCTTTGCCGCGCGGAGCGGGCGCCCCAGACGGTTCACTGGCTGGCGCAATAGCGCAACGGACATTTCGGGATGAGCCCGCCCTGAACAAGCACCTGCCGGGCCGAAGCGACGGGGGGTTTCCCGAGCGGTCAAAGGGGTCAGACTGTAAATCTGATGGCACTGCCTTCACAGGTTCGAATCCTGTACCCCCCATTTGCAAAGCTGACTGTGTGCCCGGCAGTCTGACACTGCTAGGCAGGTCGTAGGGTGACGATTGCGTTCGGTCGGCCTGGCGCGCCGCCGAGCGATTGAGATGAACGCCAAAGCAGGATGCCCACAAGGCGGCGCAACACGAACGCGACTTTCGGGCATGCACGGCATGGAGTCCGCCGTGGTTGAGGGGACACGAAAGCTTGGTCGTAAGAACGACGACAGCTTGGTCGCTGGCATGAGTTGCGGGTGTAGCTCAATGGTAGAGCCATAGCCTTCCAAGCTAAAGACGAGGGTTCGATTCCCTTCACCCGCTTGAAACAACAGCTCGATTCGAAGAATAGCGCGATTTAAAAAACAAGGGCGAGGCGTCGGATTCGCGCCACGCGAACGGAGATCACAGACTGCTGCGGCGAACTGGAAGCGACACGGCCAGGCGGCCCAATCGCACCGATGGATGAACTCGGGCTGCTGTAGCTCAGTTGGTAGAGCGCGTCCTTGGTAAGGACGAGGTCATGGGTCCGAGTCCCATCAGCAGCTTTTGCCCGCATAGACAACAAATCGATCAACGCAATCGTAGATCCAATACAAGTAGTCCCACACACGAGTAGACCACTGATCAACAGGTACGAGTCAAAACGACCAGGGAGATAGAATGGCCAAGGACACATTCCAACGCAAAAAGCCGCATGTCAATGTCGGCACCATCGGACACATCGATCACGGCAAGACCACGCTGACCGGCGCGCTGTTGGCGGTCCAATCCGCCAAGGGCCTGGCGAACTTCAAGTCCTACGCCGATATCGCCAAGGGCGGTACCGTGCGCGATGAAACCAAGACCGTGACGATCGCCGTCAGCCACGTCGAGTACGAGTCCGAGAAGCGGCACTATGCCCACATCGACTGCCCCGGTCACGCCGACTTCATCAAGAACATGATCACCGGCGCTGCCCAGATGGACGGCGCGATTCTGGTCGTGTCGGCTGTCGACGGTCCGATGCCGCAAACGCGCGAGCACATCCTGCTGGCCCGCCAGGTAGGCGTGCCGGCGCTGGTGGTGTTCTTGAACAAGGTCGACCTGGTCGACGATCCGGAGTTGCTCGAGCTGGTCGAGCTCGAAGTTCGCGAGCTCTTGACCAAACACGGCTTCCCCGGCGACGACGTGCCGATTATCCGCGGCGCCAGCAAGCCGGCCTACGACAACCCGAAGGACCCGGAAGCCACGAAGTGCATCCAGGAGCTGTTGGATGCGGTCGACAGCTACATTCCGGAGCCGGTTCGCGAGGTCGACAAGCCGTTCCTGATGGCAGTTGAAGACGTGTTCTCGATCGAAGGCCGCGGCACGGTCGCCACAGGGCGCATCGAGCGCGGCATCGTGCACGTCGGCGACGAAGTCGAGATCGTCGGTCTGGCCGAGAAGCCACGCAAGACTACTTGCACCGGCGTCGAGATGTTCAACAAAACGCTCAACGAGGGTCAGGCAGGCGACAACGTCGGCATCTTGCTGCGTGGTATCCGTCGCGACGAAATCGAGCGCGGGCAAGTGCTGTCGAAGCCGGCCTCCATCACGCCGCACACCAAGTTCGAAGCCGAGGTTTACGTTCTCTCGAAGGAAGAGGGTGGACGCCACACGCCGTTTTTCAGCGGCTACCGTCCGCAGTTCTACTTCCGCACGACCGACGTGACCGGCACGGCCAACCTGGTGGGCGATGCTGAAATGTGCATGCCGGGCGACAACGCCCGTTTGAGCGTCGAGCTGATCACGCCGATCGCGATCGACGATGGGGTGCGCTTCGCCATTCGCGAAGGCGGCCGCACGGTCGGTTCGGGCGTGGTGACGAAGATCCTGGCCTAAACGGGAAAGGCGACCGCCTGACAAGAGGCGCGTCGCGAGAAAACAACGCGGGCTCCGCGCGGCGCAAGCCGCGCGACCCAGTTGCAGGGGTGTAGCTCAATTGGCAGAGCGCTGGTCTCCAAAACCAGAGGTTGCGAGTTCAATTCCCGCCGCCCCTGCCAATGAACAACCGAAGCGGCCGCGCCATGCCGCGGCCGCCAATCGCGGCAGATAGGCGCAAGCCAAAAGCGCGAGGAGTGGATGCCTCGCGGACAAACCGGCCCCGGGCAACTGGGGCGCACGATGGGCATATGAAGCCATGGCCAAAGAAAAAAACGCGACGGTCAGCCCTTTCTTGCGCGGCTTGATGAGCCTGGGCATTTATAAGCGCAGCCAGGGGAGGATCGCGCGGCAAGTCACGTTCGCCGTGCTGGCCACCGGCTTTTTGCTGGCCGCCTGGCGGTTGAACGCGTTTGAATCGGGCAAGGGCGACCTGGTCCGAATCGGGATGCCGGTGTTGTTGGCGGCCGTCGGCATCTGGATGGCCTATCGCCTGGTCAACATCCCCTCGTTTGCAGATTTTTTGATCGCGGTCGAAGCCGAGATGAACAAGGTCTCGTGGCCCACCCGCGGCGAGCTGTTCCGCAGCTCGATGGTAGTGATCTTTTGCATATTTTTCCTGGCATTCGTGCTGTACGGGTACGACCTGTTCTGGCGCAGCTTGCTGCACTTTTTGAGGATTGTCGGCGCGTAGAGGCAAAGCGCTCTGATGTCGAGCGCCCGCTGGCGACATCCCTTCGAGGAATCGCGTGATTGACGACTCGCCCAATTCGACCCAGCCCAACCAGGCGCCTGCCCAGCAGCCTGCTTCGACGCTGCCGGACGCTCCGCTGGTCGGCACGACGGATGTGCCGCCGCCCAGTGCGGCCGAGCGCGAGCAGTCGCTGCACACCCCGCCTGAGGCGGTCCGCGCGACGGGCGTGAGCGAGCAAGACGCGCAGCGCGCGAGCGGCGCCCCTGAGCACGCCGGCGGCGAAGAGGGCCACGCCGAGGCGGCGGGCGATACGCACGAACCGCTCGGTGAGGCCGAGCCGGGCGCGGCGGAACCCGAGGAAGAGCGCGGGCCCATCGAGGAGATCGTCGCCAGCGACGAACCTCCCAAGATGGACTGGTACATCCTGAAGGTGCAGAGCAATCGCGAAGACTCGATTCGCGACAGCTTGCAGCGGCGCGTCAAAGTGGCCGGGCTCGACCGCTTTTTCGGCGAGATCATCGTCCCGATCGAAATGGTCTCGGAATTCAAGGGCGGCAAGAAGCGGGTGGTCAAGCGCAAGCTGTATCCCGGCTACCTGGTCGCTCACATGGAAATCAACGAAGACACCTGGTTCCTCGTCCGCGAAACGCCGGGCATCGGCGACTTCACGGGGTCGGCGGGCAAGCCCACGCCCATGCTGCCGCACGAGGTGGCCAAGATCGTGGCCAAGCAGGAAGAGAAAGCCGACGAAGCGCCCAAGCTGAAAATCAATTTCAACGTGGGCGACCGCGTCAAAATCAACGAAGGCACGTTCGAGAACTTCGAGGGCGAGGTGGATGGCATCGAAGAGGCCAGCGGTCGCGTGACCGTGATGATCAACATCTTCGGCCGTTCCACGCCCGTCGAGCTCGAATACTGGCAGATCGAATCCATTTAAAGAAACAAGCACACGAGCTGGCCGCGATCGACACCCGAGGGGTGAACGGTCCGGCCAACCAAAAGTCACATGGCCAAACAACTAGTCGGACAAGCAAAGTTTCAAGTTCCCGGTGGACAGGCCACGCCCGCCCCGCCTGTCGGTACGTCACTCGGTCGGTACGGCATCAACCTGGGCCAATTCGTGTCGCAATTCAACGAGCGCACGCGCGAGGCTGGTGGGATGCCGATTCCCGTCGTGGTGAATGTCTACAACGACCGTAGCTTCGATTTCCTGACCAAAAGTCCTCCGGCCGCCGCGCTGCTCAAGCAGGCCGCCGGAATCGCCAAAGGTTCGGGCGTGCCCAACAAAGAAAAGGTGGGCTCGGTCACCCAGGAGCAGATCGAAAAAATCGTAAAGATGAAGATCGCCGACTTGAACGCGCGCGACGTCGAGCACGCCAAGCGCATGATCGAAGGCACCGCCCGCAGCATGGGCCTGAACGTCACCCCGTAGCACGCGCCAGCCAGAACGCGCCCGCGGCGAACCCAAATTCGCAAAAGCAAACCACCGCACCGAAACGTTTCCAGTCATGACCACCAAGCTAGCTAAACGAATTCGATCCCAAGCCGCCCAGCATCCCGGCAAAACGCCGCTCAGCGTCGAACAAGCCGTCGAAGTGCTCAAGCGCTACAACAACACCAAATTCGATCAGTCGGTCGACATCGCAATCCATCTGGGCGTCGATCCGAAGCAAGCCGACCAGATCGTGCGCGGTTCGCTCGTTCTGCCCCACGGCATCGGCAAGACCCTGCGCGTCATCGTATTTGCCAAGGGTGACCTGGCCGCGGCGGCCAAGGAAGCCGGGGCTGACGAAATCGGCGGCGAGGAGTTGGCCAAGAAAATCAAGGACGGCTGGACCGAGTTCGACGCCTGTATCGCCGCGCCCGACATGATGGGCATTGTCGGCCCGCTCGGCCGCGTGCTCGGTCCGCGCGGACTGATGCCCTCGCCGCGCGCCGGCACGGTTACGCCCGAAATCGGAAAAACGGTGCGCGAGTACAAGGCGGGCAAGGTCGAGTTCCGCACCGACGCGGGCGGCAACGTGCACGCGGTGGTCGGCAAGCTGAGCTTCGACAACGCGAAGCTGGTCGACAACATCCAGACTTTCATTCACCTGGTGCAGAACATGAAGCCGCACTCGGTCAAGGGGCACTACATCCGCGGCATCAGCGTGAGCGCCACCATGAGCCCCTCGGTGCGCATCGCGGCGTGACGACAGGCAGGCATTGAAGTGTTGCAGTGAGTTTTTTCGCGGGCAGCCGCGGTCAATTTATTTCGGCCTGTCAGATTCAGGCCGGCAGGTTAGTTATGAGCAAATACGTTAAAGACCTCTTGACCGATCAGATCAAGCGCGAGCTCGACGGCGTGCAGGACTTGCTGTTGGTCAACGTGGTGGGACTGGACGCCATCAACACGATGGCCCTGCGCAAGTCGCTCCGCGAAAAAAACATCAAGCTGCTCGTCATCAAGAACAGCCTGGCGCGCCGCGCGACCGAAGGCACTCAACTTGCGCCCGCGTTCGAAGGCTCGCACGGCACCCTGGCGATGGTGTGGGGCGCTTCGGATATCGTTTCGCTGGCGAAGGAAGTCGTGCGGCTGGCGGCCGACAAGCAATTTGCTTTGTTCGAACCGCGCGGCGGCGTGATGAGCGGCGCGCGTCTCAAGCCGGAAGAAGTCACGCAAGTCAGCAAATGGCCCACACGCGAGGAACAGCTCTCGCTGTTGATGGGCCAGATTCTCTCGCCCGGGGCGCGCCTGGCCAGCCAACTGTCTAGCGCGGGCGGGGCGATCGTCAGCCAGATCAAGCAGCGCGGCGACGAAGAGTCGGAGGTGGCCGCACCGGCTGCTTAAGGAAAAACTTGGCAGGAAGCCCAAAAACAAAATTCGGAGCGTCGGGGGTTGTCCCCGTGCCACACAATAATCAATGACCCAGTCCAGAGTGTCGTCCAGTAGCGGCGCGGCCAGGACCAAGTGAGAAAGGAAGAACCCGCGATGGCAACCGATGTTCAAGAACGAGAATTCTCCAGCGAGGCCAAGCAGCTCGGCGACAAGATCGTCGGCTTGACTCTGAAGCAAGCCAAAGAGTTGAGCGACTATCTCGAGGAAGTGCACGGCATCAAGGCGGCCGCCGGTGGCGCCGTGATGATGGCCGCGCCCGCGTCTGGTGATGGTGGCGGCGCCGCCGTCAAGGAAGAGAAGACCGAGTTCGACGTGGTCCTGGAAGGATTCGGCGACAAGAAGATCGGCGTGATCAAAGTGGTGCGCACGATCACCAACCTCGGCCTGAAGGAAGCCAAGGACCTGGTCGAAGGAGTGCCCAGCAAGGTCAAGGAAGGCGTATCGAAGGAAGAGGCCGAGAAGATCAAGAAGGAGCTCGAGGAAGCCGGCGCCACGGTATCGGTCAAGTAGTGTACCGCTGTTTCGCCCCTTTACAGCGCGGCCGCGCCCCGAGTCGCTTCGCGGCCGCGTGGACCAACAACGATTGACCCGATTCGTTTCTCTTGGAGGTGGGTTGTTTGCCGCGCCCGCGCTGCGCGCACCGGCCGCCCCCGGTGCACCGTGCCCGTTGGGACACGGTCGTGCCTGCGCGTGTTTTGACGGGCAAACCTGAGACGGACGACCTGAGAAATAGCAATTAATAAACCGCTACACGCCAGCATGTAGCAGATCTGAGGAGTTCTTTAATGGCCACATCCGCAGAACGGCGTCTTCGACCCAAGGAAGTTCGTCGCTTCGGCAGCCTGCGCGCGCCGCATTCGATTCCGGATCTCACGGATATCCAGACGCGCAGCTATGAAGCCTATTTGCAATATGACGTGCCGCCGCAAAAGCGCGCCGATCAGGGCATCGAGGGCGTGCTGCGCGAGATCTTTCCGATCGAGAGCTATGACAAGACGCTGCGCCTGGAGTACATCCGCTACGAACTCGGCAAGCCGCGCTATGAGCCCCACGAATGCCGCCAACTGCGGCTGACCTATGGCCGGCCGTTCCGCGTTTGGCTGCGGCTCACCAAAGAGCAGCCGATCGAGGAAGAGGTCTACCTGGGCGACATGCCGATCATGCTCGGCGGGGGCGAGTTCATCATCAACGGCGCCGAGCGCGTCGTCGTGAGCCAACTGCACCGCAGCCCGGGCGTCGACTTCGTCAGCGAGCTGGAAGCCGGCGATCGCCGCATGCATAGCTGCCGCATCATCCCCGAGCGCGGCAGTTGGATCGAGCTCAACACGAGCAAGAAGGACACGCTCAGCGTCCGCATCGACCAGAGCGGCAAATTCTCGGCCATGACGCTGTTGCGCGCCATGGATCCGAAGTACAGCCTGAACGCCGAATTGATCCGCGTGTTCTACGACACGAGCGTCGAAAAAATCGTCGACGGTCGCAGCGTCGGCAAGATCGAAAACAAGATCGCCGTCGACGACGTGGTGTATCCGTCCTCGAGCGACAAAGCCGGCGAGGTCATCCTCGAAGGCGGCCAGAAGATCACCAAGAACGTCGCCGAGATCATCTGCACTTCCGGCCTCACCTCCCTCGAGGTGATGAACGATCCCAAGGTGCCTTTGATCTTCAACAGCCTGGCCGAAGACACCACCTCCAGCCACGAAGAAGCCCTGTTGCGCATCTACCAGCGGCTGCGACCGGGCAATCCCCCGCAGCTCGAAAAAGCCCGCGCGCTGTTCCACGAAAAATTCTTCGACACAAACCGCTATCGACTGGGCAAGGTAGGCCGCTTCCGCATCAATCGCAAGCTGAAGCTCAGCGTGCCGGAGAGCGAAATGACTCTGCGGCCCGAGGACTTGATTGCCGCCATCCAGTATCTGCTGAAGCTGGCCGCCGGCGATCCGGATGCCGAGATCGATGACATCGATCACCTGGGCAACCGCCGCTTGCGCACGATCGACGAGCTGGCTTGCGATGAGCTGCGCAAGGGCTTTTTGAAGCTGCGCCGCACCGTGCAAGAGCGGATGAGCCTCAAGGACGTCGAGGACATGACGCCGCGCAGCCTGATCAACCCCAAGAGCATTTCAGCGGCGATCGAGTACTTCTTTGGCCGCGGCGAGCTGTCGCAGGTCGTCGATCAAACCAACCCGCTTTCGATGCTCACGCACGAGCGGCGCTTGTCGGCGCTCGGTCCCGGCGGTTTGAACCGCAAGCGGGCCGGGTTCGAAGTGCGCGACGTGCACATTTCGCACTACGGGCGCATTTGCCCCATCGAGACCCCGGAAGGCACGAACATCGGATTGATCTCGAGCCTCGCCATCTATTCGGCGGTCGACGAATACGGCTTTTTGGTGACACCTTACCGCAAGGTCAATCATGGCAAGCTGAGCGACGAAGTCGTGTGGCTGCGGGCCGACGAAGAAAGCGAGGCTTATCTCGCGCCGGCCGACGCGCCGGTCGAACACGGCAAGCTGCGCGGCGAGAACATCATCGCCCGCTACCACTCCGATTTCGAGTTGGTGCCGATCGACAAGGTGCAATACATCGACGTGGCGCCCAGCCAGATGGTGGGCGTTTCGGCCGGCCTGATTCCATTCTTGGAGCACGACGATGCCAACCGCGCGCTGATGGGCTCGAACATGCAGCGGCAAGCCGTGCCGCTGTTGGTCAGCGAACCGCCCGTCGTGGCCACCGGCATGGAGCGCGACGTCGCGCAAAACTCCGGCATGATCGTGCGCGCCCGCCGCAAGGGAACCGTGAGCTACGTGGACTCGACGCGCATCGAGATCGGCGGCGAAGTCTACAACCTGCGAAAGTTCGTGGGTTTGAACGAGCGGACCTGCCAGAACCAAAAGCCGATGGTGCAGTTGGGCCAAAAAGTCGAGAAGGGCGAGGCCATCGCCGATGGGGCGGCCACCTTCCAGGGCGAGCTGGCCCTGGGACGCAACGTGCTGGTGGGCTTCATGGTGTGGGACGGCTTCAACTTCGAAGACGCCATCATCATCAGCGAAGAGCTCGTGAAGGACGACACCTACACCTCGATTCATATCGAGGAGTTCGACATCGAAATCCGCGAGACCAAGCTGGGGCGCGAGGAGTTCACGCGCGATATTCCCAATGTCAGCGAAAAGGCGCTGCGCAACCTGGATGAAAACGGCATCGTGCGCATCGGCACCTATGTCCGCCCGGGCGACATCCTGGTGGGCAAGGTCTCGCCGAAATCGAAGACCGAGCTCACGCCCGAAGAAAAGCTGCTGCATGCGATCTTCGGCCGCGCAGGCGAAGACGTGAAAAACGATTCGCTCGACGTGCCCTCCGGCGTGGAGGGCATCGTCATCGACACGCAAAAGTTTTCGCGCCGCTTGAGCCTTTCCGAAGACGAGCGCAAGCAGTTCGAAAAATCGCTCAAGGAGGCCGAGGCCGAAGGCGCCGCCAAGATCGCTACGGCCTTCTCGGCCATGGTCGCCGAAATGGAATCCGTCCTGCAGCGCCCGCTGGCGGACGATGAGGGCACGCCCATGGTGCGCGACCAGGAACCCAAGTACATCGCCGAGCAGGCGCAGCGGTTCAAGCTGGATGCGATCGACATCCGCAGCGCTCAGCGCAAGGCGGACGTGGAGAAAATCCACAAGACGCACTGGCCGACGGTCGAGCAAGCCATGGACGACCGCGACCGCAAGCTGAATTCGATGAAGCGTGGCGACGAGCTGCGCAGCGGCGTGCTGCAGATGGTCAAGGTGTATATCGCCGCCAAGCGCGTGATCTCGGTCGGCGACAAAATGGCCGGCCGGCACGGCAACAAGGGCGTGATCGCCAAGATCCTGCCCCAGGAAGACATGCCGTTCTTGGCCGACGGGACGCCGCTACAGATCCTGCTCAACCCCTTGGGCGTGCCCAGCCGTATGAATGTAGGCCAGATCCTGGAAACGCACTTGGGTTGGGCCGGCGCCAAGCTCGGATTCCAGGCCATCACCCCGGTGTTCGACGGGGCGACGGAAAAAACGATTCAGGACGCGCTCACCGAGGCCGGCTTGCCCACCCACGGCAAAGCGCAGTTGTTCGACGGGCGCACCGGCGAGGCGTTCGAGCAAGAGACGACGGTCGGCTACATCTACATGCTCAAGCTGCATCACCTGGTGGACGACAAGGTGCACGCCCGCTCAACCGGTCCCTACTCGCTCATTACCCAGCAGCCGCTGGGCGGAAAAGCCCGCTTTGGCGGACAGCGATTTGGGGAAATGGAAGTCTGGGCGCTCGAGGCCTATGGCGCCGCATACATCCTGCAGGAGCTGTTGACGGTCAAGAGCGACGACGTGGAAGGCCGCACCAAGATTTACGAGTCGATGGTCAAGGGCGAGAACACCTTGGAAGCCGGCACGCCGGCAAGCTTCGACGTTTTGACAAATGAAATTCGCGGCTTGGGGCTGAACATGCAGCTCGAAAAGCGCCGCGTATAGTTTTTTCCAACACATGCGAACCGGCGCGCCGGCCGCGGCTGAAACGAGAGCCGCAGCGGAGCGACGGACGGGATAACTCCTGACAGGAGGGTGAACGTGAGTACTATCGGCGAAACCTCGTACGATCGGATCAATGACTACACGTCGGTGAAGATCAGCCTCGCCCGGCCGCACGACATCCGCAGCTGGTCGTTCGGCGAAGTCAAAAAGCCGGAAACGATCAACTACCGCACCTACCGCCCCGAAAAAGACGGCTTGTTCTGCGAGCGCATCTTCGGACCGGAAAAGGATTGGGAGTGCGCCTGCGGCAAATACCGCGGCATGAAATACAAGGGAATGATCTGCGACCGCTGCGGCGTCAAAGTCACGCACAGCCGCGTCCGCCGCAAGCGCATGGGCCACATCGAGCTGGCCGCGCCCGTCGTGCACATCTGGTTCTTCAAAGCCATGCCCAGCCGTCTGGGCAACCTACTGGCCATGAAGACCACCAGCCTGGAAAAGGTGATCTACTTCCAGGATTACGTGGTGACGAACCCGGGCTCGACCGCGCTCAAAAAGCAGCAGCTCCTGACCGAAGAAGAATACCGCTCCGCGCGCGAGCAATATGGCGAAGGCAGCTTCGAGGCCGACATGGGCGCGGAAGCTGTTCGCAAGCTGCTGCAGGACTTGGATCTCGTGCAGCTTTCCAAGGACTTGCGCACCGAGCTGGTCGAGACAGGCTCGAAGCAAAAAGCCAAAGACCTGATCAACCGCCTGAAAATCGTCGAGAGCATTCGCGACTCAGACAACAAGCCCGAGTGGATGGTGCTGGACGTGATTCCGGTGATTCCGCCGGACCTGCGGCCGCTGGTGCTCTTGGATTCAGGCAATTTCGCGACCAGCGACCTCAACGATCTGTATCGCCGCATTATCAACCGCAACAACCGCTTGAAGAAGCTGGTCGACCTCAACGCGCCCGAGGTCATCATCCGCAACGAGAAGCGCATGTTGCAGCAGTCGGTCGATGCGTTGTTCGACAACAACCGCTGCAAGCGTCCGGTGCTGGGTTCCAGCAATCGTCCGCTCAAATCCTTGACTGACATGATCAAGGGCAAGCAAGGCCGCTTCCGCGAGAACCTGCTCGGCAAGCGCGTCGACTACTCGGCGCGCAGCGTCATCGTGGTTGGCCCCAACCTGCGGCTGCACCAGTGTGGATTGCCCAAAAAGATCGCGCTCGAGCTGTTTCAGCCCTTCATCATTCGCCGGCTGAAGGACCTGGGCCACGCCGACACGATCAAGAGTGCCAAGAAGATGCTCGAGCGCAAGGATGAGGAGGTGTGGGATATCCTCGAAGAGGTGATCCGCAATCATCCGGTGCTGCTCAATCGCGCTCCCACCTTGCACCGCATGGGCATTCAAGCGTTTGAGCCCACGCTGGTGGAAGGCAATGCCATTAAGCTGCATCCGCTCGTGTGCAAGGGCTTCAATGCCGACTTCGACGGCGACCAGATGGCCGTGCACCTGCCGCTTTCGATCGAGGCGCAGGTCGAAGCGCACACGCTCATGATGTCGACCAACAACATCTTCAGCCCGTCGAACGGCTCGCCGATCATCAGCCCCTCGCAGGACGTGGTGATGGGATGTTACTACGTCACCATGTCGCTGCCCGGCCGCAAGGGCGAAGGCATGATCTTCTCCGCGCTCAACGAGGTGCAGTTGGCCTACAGCCTGGGCGCGGTGGATACCCACGCGCGCATCAAGGTGAAGCTGCCCGCGACGCGGCGGCTGAAGGGCGAAGAAAACTCGAAGCCTGGCGCGCTGATCGATACGACCGTCGGTCGCGTGCTGTTCAACATGACGCTGCCCGATGGCATGCCCTACTACAACATCCCCATGCGTTCCAGCGAATTGGCGAAAGTGATCTCCGATTGCTACGCCATTCTCGGCCGCCGCGCCACCATCGACCTGCTGGACGACATGAACCGCATGGGCTTCCGCCAGAGCACCCGCAGCGGACTCTCGTTCGCCACCGATGACTTGATCACTCCGCCCAGCAAGACGCGGATCATCACCGACGCCGAAAAGAGCGTGCTCAAGATTCACAAGCTCTATCAGCGCGGCATCATCACCGAGGGCGAACGCTACAACCAGGTGCTCGACGCCTGGACGCATGCTCGCGAGCGGATCACGACCGAGATGATGACCGAGCTGGAAAACGACTATCGCCGGCCCGGCTACGTGAACCCCATTTACTTGATGGCTCACTCCGGCGCCCGCGGCGGTGTCGAACAAATTCGACAGCTGGCCGGCATGCGCGGCCTGATGGCCAAGCCGTCGGGCAAGATCATCGAAACTCCGATCAAAGCCAACTTTCGTGAAGGCTTGTCGGTGCTCGAGTACTTCAGCTCCACGCACGGTGCCCGCAAGGGTCTGGCCGACACGGCCCTCAAGACGGCCGACTCGGGTTACCTGACCCGCAAGCTGGCCGACGTGGCGCAGAACGTCGTGGTCACGATGGAAGACTGCGGCACGACGCAGGGCATTACCAAGGGCGTGATCTATCGCGGTGAAAAGGTGGAAGTGCGACTGGCCGACTCGATTCGTGGCCGCGTCAGCCGCGCGAACATCGTCAACCCCATCACCGATGAGGTGATCATTCGCGAAAACGACATGATCACCAACGAGATCGCCCGCCGTATCGAAGAGCTGGGACTCGAAAAGATCCAGGTTCGCAGCCCGATGACCTGCGATGCCCCCTTGGGTATCTGCCGCCGCTGCTACGGCATGGATCTCTCGACCGGTTCCATGGTCGAAGAGGGCATGGCGGTCGGCATCATCGCCGCTCAGAGCATCGGCGAGCCCGGCACGCAGCTCACCATGCGTACGTTCCACATCGGTGGCACCGCCGCCCGCGCGGTCGAGGAGAGCGAAATCCGCGCGAAGAAGGGTGGCATCGTGCAGTACACGCGGCTCAAGGTCGTGAAGAACGACGCCGGCGAACGCGTGGTGCTGACGCGGAACGGCGAAATCCTGATTCTCGATCCCAAGGGACGCGAGCTCGAAAAATACGAAATCCCGGCCGGCTCCAACCTGCTCGTCGAAGAAAACCAGGAAGTCAAACCGGGTCAGGTGCTGTGCCAGTGGGACCCGCACAGTATTCCGATTCTGGCCGAAGTCGGCGGCAAGGTGCGCTACGAAGACGTCATCCAGGGCGAGACCATGCGTCTGGAAAAGGACCCCAGCGGTCACCAGCGCCGTCTCATCATGGAGCACAAGGGCGACCTGCACCCGCAAGTCGTTCTCGAGGACGCCAGCGGCAAGATTCTGGATTTCTACTACCTGCCGGAAAAGGCCCACATCGAAGTGGTGGAAGGTACGCAGATTTCGGCCGGTACCCTGTTGGCCAAGACGCCCCGCGAGGTGTCGGGCACGCAGGACATCACCGGCGGTCTGCCGCGCGTGACCGAAATCTTTGAAGCCCGCAAGCCGAAGGAGCCGGCGGTCATCGCCGAAATCGATGGCACCGTCGAACTGCTGGGCGAAAAACGTCGCGGCAAGCGCACGATCATCGTCCGTAGCGAAAGCGGCATCGAACGTGAACACCTCGTCGCGCATGGCAAGCACTTGCGCGTGCACGCAGGTGACTTCGTGCGGGCCGGCGAGGCCTTGGTCGATGGTCCGCTCGTGCCACACGACATTTTGCGGATTTCCGGCGAAGAAGCCGTGCAGCAGTATCTCACACGCGAAATCCAGAACGTGTACCGCAGCCAGCGCGTGGAAATCGATGACAAGCACATCGAAATCATCGTCACGCAGATGCTGCGCAAAGTGAAGATCGAAACCCCGGGCGACACCAGCTTGCTGCCGGGCAGCGTGCTCGACAAGTTCGAGTTCCGCGCCGCCAATCAAAACCTAGTGAAGTGCGTCAAGATCAGCGCCAAGGGCGATGGCGACTTCGCCGAAGGCACCATCGTGCCCAAAGACGCCCTCGAGCAGGTCAACGCCCAGATCGAAGCGCTCGGCGGCGAGCCGGCCAAGGGCACCCGCCCCAAGCCGGCCACGGCCAGCACGCAATTGTTGGGCATCACCAAGGCCTCGGTGCAAAGCTCGAGCTTTATTTCGGCCGCCAGCTTCCAGGAAACAACCAAGGTGCTGACCGAAGCGGCGCTTGCCGGCAAGGTCGACAACCTGGTGGGGCTGAAAGAGAACGTGATCCTGGGACACCTTGTGCCGGCAGGCACCGGGTTCCATGCCTTCCAGGATTCCGAGGTTCGCATTCGGCCGCAGGCGCTCGAAGCGCTGGCCGCCGAGAAAGATCGCGTCCTCGCGCGAAGCTTCCCGCTGCTCGATGGCGTCGAAGAAGCCAAGGGCAGCAACGGTGGCGCGGGCGGACAGAGCGCTGGCACGGGCGCGCTCGAGGCCCTGTTGGGCGGCGGCGATCCGCCTCCCAGCGAGTAGTTTGAAAAGTGAGTACGGGTCGCAGTGAGCCCCCGTCCTCGCCGTCCTTGACAGTCGGGTCCGGGCCGGTAAATTGAGGGGTTCACCGGTTTAGATAAGCGAAAGACTTCATGCCCACGATCAATCAGCTCGTCCGCAAACGACGCAAAGCGCCGCGTAAGTTCAGCAAGTC
>DATJEN010000030.1:0-26483 GCA_035496575.1 Pirellulales bacterium | reverse complement strand
TGAAAACGAAAACTGGCGTGCGTGGGCTAATTCGATGTGGCCCAGCCTATACCTGGTCGACAAGCGCGGTCGCGTTCGCTATTGGTGGTACGGCGAGCTGAACTGGCAAGGCGCAAAGGGCGAAGCCGCCATGCGGAAGCGCATCGAGGATCTGTTGGCCGAGCCGGATGGGCGGCCGGCTCAGCTTTCGAAAAAAACGAAGTGAACGAAGCGCCAGAAGCATAGATTGGAGTGACACATGGCCGAAAAAAGTGCCGCCAAGAAAAAGACCGCCCCGAAGTCTACCCCAGCCGCGCACCGCAATTCCAAAGCTCCCCGCGCGACACGCTCCGCCACCGCCAAGCAGACGGTGTACCTGACCCCGGGGACGCTCCCACAGATCAGTGGCAAGCCTGCCGCCAAAGAGGTTGCCACCGCGCAAATGTTTAACAGCTTCGAAGCAGCCAAGCAGGCGGCCATCGACGCCCTCATCAGTTCAATCGAAGAAGCCGAGGACCTGCTCGCGCGCGTCAAACGGGCCAGTTCGCTTAGCGAGATCGCCTAGGGTGTCGCCCGCCCGATTGTTGAGCGTGGCGGCTCTGGCTAGCATAGGACTAACCCGCCCGTCGGCCGCCTACCCTCCAGGTTTCTCAATGTCCCCTTCCAGATTCGCTACCCTTGTCGGCGCGCTCGCCTGCTGGGGCGGCGCGACGTCGGCGTCTGCCAATGACCTCGGGCTGACCGTTCCCCAAGGCTTCGAGGTCTCGCTCTTTGCCGACGACGCGCTCGCGCACGATATCTTTTCGATGACCATCGATTCTCATGGCCGCGTGGTGGTCGCCGGCGCCGGCTATGTGAAGATCCTCGAGGACACCGATGGCGATGGACGCGCCGACCGCGCCAAGCTGTTTTCCAGTCTGCCGGCCAGCGGCGCCCACGGGATGTTTTTTGACGGCAATGACCTGATCTGCACGGGTGACAACTCGATCATGCGGCTGATCGACGAGGACGGCGATGGAGATGCCGATTTTCCTCCGCAGGTGTGGACCAACTTGCGTCATCCCGAACATGGCGCGAACGGCATCGTGCGCGGACCTGATGGTTGCTATTACGTGGCCTGTGGCAACGATGCGGGCGTCTCGGATGCGCATGCGGTCGATGCGAATTCTCCGGTGGATCACCCGCATTCCGGCGCGATCGTGCGATTATCGCGCGACGGCAAGCCGCTGGATGTGTTCGCGCACGGTTTCCGCAACCCTTATGACTTGGATTTCGACGCCAGCAGCCGGCTGTTGACCGTCGACTCAGACGGCGAACGCGACCATCACCTGCCCTGGTACGCGCCGACGCGCCTGTTCGACGTCGCGCAAGGAATGGAGCACGGCTGGCTGCTCTCTGGCTGGGCCCGCGGCTGGAATCGCCCCGCGTCATTCTTCGATAGCGTCGATCGCGCGGCCGAATTCGGCCGCGGCTCGCCAACGGGCCTCGTGGTATATCGGCATCGCGCATTTCCCGCTCGTTACCAAGGTGGGGTTTTCGCCGCGTGCTGGACGTTCGGGCGCGTTTACTACTGCCCGCTCGAACCACAGGGTTCGACGGTGCGCAGCAAGTTTGAAATTTTCATGCAGACAACCGGCGAAACCGGCTTTGCGCCGTGCGATCTGGCGGTCGGACCCGATGGCGATTTATTCGTGGCCATCGGCGGGCGTCGCACGCGGGGCAGTGTCTTTCGAGTTCACTACACCCCGCACAGTGCGCGGCCGCTGGGGAAAGGCGCCGAGGATGCACCGCTCGAGCAAGTTCTCGATGCCGACCAGCCGCTTGCGAGTTGGTCTCGCGCCAGGTGGCTTCCGATCGCATTGAAACTCGGTCGAAATGCGTTCGCCGCGGCGGCCTATGACCCTTCGCTGCCAATAACCTCGCGGCTGCGCGCCATCGAAGTTCTCACCGATACTTTTCGAGGATTGGATTTTGATGAGATCCCAAAAGATCTCGATCGCGAGTCGGCTGATATTCGCGCCAAAACCGCCTGGGCCCTCGGCCGCTCGACGATCAGCACGTTTTCGACCCACGCCCTCTTTCGCTTGACGTCCGATTCGGAGCCAGTCGTCCAGCGGGCTGCCTGGGAAGCGCTCGTGACGGCTTACTCGCCGTCGACGTCTAGCGACGCTCATCCCGATTGGGCCCGAGCGCTTGGCGGCGAAGACCGTCGCGTGCGTTCGGCCGCCATCGCGGTGGCGCAACGGCAAGGGCAGGCCGATTACCTCAAGTTCCTGAAGTCCCATTCGGTGTCCAATCCGGCAACGGCGCTTGCTCTCATTCGAGTCCAGCTCGCTGTCGAACGACGCGATCAGCCGGACTTGAGCCCCCAACAACTATTGGCGTGCCTGGGTTGTTTATCGAATCGAGAACTCGATCCGGCATTGCGGCTGGAAGCGATCCGGCTGCTGCAGATCGCGCTTGGCGACTTGCGCGTAGCGCCGGGGCAGGCCGAAGTGTTTAGCGGCTACACGTTAGCCCTCGACCACTTGCCCCCGGTAAAGGACCTGAAAGCGATTGCTTTGGCGCTGGCGGAATCGTTCCCCGCCCAGCATGCCGAGGTCGACCGCGAAATGGCCCGCCTGGCCGGCATGCTGCGCATGGCTGCGCCGGCTTTTACCCAACGCCTGGCTGAAAAGATCTCGGATTCAAGTCGGCTGGAAGATGATTTGCATTACCTGATAGTTTCGTCACTGCTCAAGGCGCCGCGCTCGTCGAGCGTGACCAGTGCTACGGCCGATGCCCTCTTGCAACTGCACAAGAAGCTCGACCGCGAGCGCCTCTTGGCGAGCCGAAATTGGCCCTTGCGCGTGGGCGAGCTTTTCGACCAGCTCTGCCGCGAGGACGCGAATCTTCCCAAAGCGCTGCTGGCCAGTCAGCACTTTGGCCATGGCGGCCATGTGCTCTTTGCTCAGCATTTGTTCGGTGAAAACCAGTTGGCCGCCATTCGACGTCTTTGGTTGATGGTCAGCAGCCGTAACGAACCGCCGAGCGCCGAGCTGGTTTCGCTCACCGACCGGTTGCCTCGCCAAGAGGCTCTCGAACTCGTGCGCCCGCAGTGGAGCGAGGCCGAGCTGCGCGACGCGGTGGTGCTTGTGCTCGCGCGCGACCCACAAGCGGAGGACCGCCCCAAGTTTGTCGAGGCGCTCTCCTCCCCGCAATCGGCGGTGGTTGCCAAGGCAGCCCGCGCGCTGGTTGAGCTGGGAATGAATTGTTCGTCGGACGAGATGGTCGATGCCCTGCGAGCGCTCAAGCGTGCGTGCGCTGCCGCTCGTGATACCGAGCCGCGGACTTCGCTGCTCGCGCTGCTCAACTTTTGGACCGAGGAAAACTCGGATGTCGATTTAGACCCCGACCCGGCCAAGGTCTATGTGCCGTGGTTCCAACTCTTCGACGATTACTACCCCGCTCATGCGCGGCGATTGAAGCAGAGCGCCGGATCTGACGCGGCGGGCTGGCGCAAGCGGCTGGGCACGGTGAACTGGGACACGGGCGATCCGGCCCATGGGCGAGCGCTTTACGAGCGGCAAGCTTGCCACCGCTGCCACCAGGTTGAAGGACATCTTGGTCCCGAGCTGAAAGGCGCGATCGCGCGGCTCACGCGCGACGACCTGTTCACCGCCATTATCGATCCCAACCTCGAGGTCTCGCCAACCTATCAAACAACGGTTATCGCCACCGACTCCGGCCAGGTGTATCATGGGCTGGTTGTGTACGAGTCGCCTGAAGGAACCTTGCTGCAAACCGGTCCGGACACCACCGTGCGGATCACCGACGTCGAGAAATCATCGATGCGGCCCAGCACGCAGTCGCTGATGCCCAGTGGGTTGCTGGACACGTTCTCGGATCAGGACCTGGCCGACTTGTACGCGCATTTGAAGTCACTCGCCGCGCATTAGGCTAGCTGTCGCGGCATTCTCCAGCCACGAGCTCGAGGCCCTATGTCGACGGACCTTCCATCGTTGCCGCCTTCCGCGCCGGTTCCCCCCGCCGATCCGCCGGCCAAGAAGCGCGGATTTGCATTTCCCATCGTGGTGATCGTGCTTGCGCTGGCCGCACTGATTGGGCTCGAGCTGATCGAGTCGGTCGAAGCCCTGTGGCCGATCGAGTCGTTCCTCTCGAAATTCATGACGCCCTTTCTGGGACGTGTGATCGTCGTCGGACTATCGCTCATCTCGCTGTTCCTGTGGTTCGTGCTTTTTTCGCCTTTCTCGTGGGGCACGCGGTTGGGCGGCGTCGCCGCGGCGGTGCTGGCGCTGGTCGCGGCCGGAGCGACGTTCAAGGTCGAGGGCTACACGGGCGATATCCGCCCTCGAATTCGTTTGCGCTGGGCCGCTCCTCCTGAGCTTCCGCAGGCCGGCGCCGAATCGATTGAATTCGGCCCAGTCAGCGCGACCGACTCTCCCGAGTTTTTGGGGCGCGGCCGCCGCGCCACGATCGAGGGCGTTCGCCTGGCCATCGACTGGGTGACCAATCCCCCCAAGCAACTATGGCGGCAACCCATTGGCGCCGCCTGGTCGAGTTTTGCAACGGCCGGGCCGTATGCCGTCACGCAAGAGCAACGCGGAGATTATGAGCTAGTTAGCTGCTACGAAATTGCCAGCGGCAAGTTGCGCTGGGCCTACGCTTCGCCCGGACGATTTACTGCCGCGCTGGCAGGCCTCGGCCCGCGCGCCACTCCCACCATCGATGGCGGCCGAGTCTATGCGCTGGGGGCACTCGGCAATCTGGTGTGCCTCGAGGGCTCGACCGGAAAACCGATCTGGTCCCATGACATCGTGCGCGAGAACGAGGGGCGCTTGCCCCAGTGGGGCAAGAGCTGCTCGCCTCTCGTGTACGAAAACGCCATCATCGTCTCAGCCGGCGCTGAGGGGGGCAAATCGCTCGTCGCCTACGACAAGACGGACGGGCATCCGTTGTGGAGCGCGGGTGACGAGCCCAGCTCGTATAGCTCGCCCACGCTGGTCACGCTCGCCGGCCAGCCTCAGATTCTCCTCGTTGGCGCGCAAAACATCGTGGCCCACGATCCGACGGATGGGCACGTCCTGTGGCAGCATGTGTGGCCGGAAAACGACACTTCCACGCCGAACGTGTCTCAGCCGTTGGCCGTTGGCGACGACCGCCTGCTGCTATCGAAGGGCTACGGGGTCGGCAGCGCGCTGTGGCACATCAAGCGCGATGGCGATCAGTGGAGTGTTGAAGAGTTGTGGCGCAACGCCAACATGAAAACCAAAATGACCAACGCCGTGTTGCGCGATGGGTTCGCCTATGGCCTCGACGAAGGCATCTTGTCGTGTATCGACGTGGCAACCGGCTCGAAGAAATGGAAGCGCGGCAAGTATGGCCATGGCCAGGTGCTGTTGGTCGGCGACCTGCTGCTCGTGCAATCGGAGCAGGGCGACGTGGCTTTGGTCGCCGCCGACCCGGCCGGTTACCGCGAGCTGTCCCGCTTCGCGGCCATCAGCGGCCAAAGCTGGAATTATCCAGCGCTTGCCGGCAACAAGCTGCTCGTCCGTAGCGAACAAGAGGCGGCCTGCTACGAATTGCCGCTGGAAGGCGACACCGCCACCGCCGCACGTTGAAGCCACCCGCTGGCTGCGCGCAGGCTACTTCACTTGCTGCGCGAGCAGCCAATCTTCCACGATGATGTGCTCCACGGCCGGCGCGCGCAGCAATGCCGTGCGCGAGGGTAACAACGCCGTCAACCACGGCCGCCGCACCACGCGGGCCATCGCGCGCAACCCGAGCTTATTGAGCGAGTTGCCCGTGAGCTGCGCCTGCACGTTATCACGCAAACGGTTGAACGTGGCCGGAATCAAGTTAGGGTCGGGCCCGACGTGGAACACCGTCTTCACGCCCGACGCCAATGTCTCGTAAACAGCATCCCATAGCCTCTGTGGCTGATCGATCCAATCGACCAGGATTTCGCGGGCGTTGAAGTCCGTGTAGCTGGCCTTGCCCGTCACCAGCGAAAAGACCGGCGGCTTGGGCTTCGTGAATCCACCCTTGAGCGTATGGGCCAACTGCGCCACGCGATTGGGAATATTTCGCTGCCACACGATGGGCGTGTGCACCGGCGGCCATTTCTCGTGATTCTTCCGCAGGTACACGCGGGCCGGAAACACGTCGTGCATTTCCTTGGCGAAGCGGTCGATCGTCTCGCCCTGTCCCATCAGCAGCACCGTGTTCGGCGCCAGAAACGCCGAGATGCCGATCACTCCGCGCCCTTCAGCATTGATCCGCAAACACAACCGCCGCACTTCGTCAAAGTTCAAGAGCGGACCGCGCGAGAAGAGCACGCCCATCGTGGCATCGTGCGCCAGGGCCACGCAATCGTCAGCCACCTCGAGCGGCAGCCGCAGTCCGTCTTGCATCTCGAACACGCCGGCCGCGACCACGGCCGTCAGCTCGCCCAGGCTATAGCCGTACACCATCCTGGCCCGGCTCATGCGGATGTCGAAAAACTCTTCCAGCAACTGGACGTGGGCCAGCTCCACCGCGACGATCATCGCGATGGCTTCCGCATAGCTCTCGATCGTGGTTTCGCGACGCTCGCGCACCCGGGCAACCAGGTCGATGGGGCGCTTCATGACATCGCTGCAAACCGCGCTCGCCTCGTTCAAATAACGCGCCAGCACGGGGCCGTAGGCGGGATGGGCCAACAGTTCGGGGCTCCGGCCGAGATTCGTCGTGTTATAGCCGCGGAAGGCGAAGGCCGAAGACCCGAGGCGTTCTAATAGGTTTGTCGCCATCCTGTTCCAAGCCACCTCCCGAGGAAGCGGGCCACCCCCTGTGTCCCTCAAATAATACGTTTCGCAAATGGCAAGTGGCGGTCCGTTCTGGGCCAAAATCCTCCCCGCCCGCTGCCTTGCTCCTGCCCAAGGCGCTAGCTAAAACGAACGTAGCGACCGGCCAGCTCGCAAGTGCCGTCGCAGCAAGGTTTTCATGCCCCAAAATACCCCCTTTGACCTGGCCGGTCTCACCGCCGTCGTCACCGGCGCCGCAAGCGGAATCGGCCAGGCCATCGCGCTCGAACTGGCCACCGCCGGGGCACACGTGGTCGTTCACACCCGCGCCAACCAGGCCGGGGCTACGCAAACGGCCGATCTGGCCAAAGCACAAGGCGTCGAAGCCCAAGTGCAGCTCTGCAACCTGGCCGAGCCCGGCGAGCTTGCGCCATTGGTTGAACGGGCCTGGAACTGGCGCGGGGGAGTCGACATTTGGGTCAACAACGCGGGCGCCGACGTCCTGACCGAAGATGCCGCGCGCTGGCCCTACGAGCGCAAACTCGAAGCCCTATGGGCTGTCGACGTGCGGGCCACCATGCTGCTCTCGCACAACGTCGGGGGGCGCATGAAAGCCCGCGGCTCAGGCACGATCATCAACATGGGTTGGGACCGGGCGGAGACAGGAATGGCGGGGGACAGTGGAGAAATGTTCGCCGCAACCAAGGGCGCGGTAATGGCCTTTACGCGCAGCCTGGCTTGCTCGCTCGCGCCTGAAGTGCGTGTCAACTGCGTGGCCCCGGGCTGGATCAAGACCAAGTGGGCCGAGGGAGCCTCGTCCAAATGGCACGAGCGCGCCGCCTCGGAGTCGCTCGTTGGCCGCTGGGGCACGCCACAGGACGTGGCCGGCGTGGTTCGCTTCTTGGCGTCCCCGGCCGCGAAGTTCGTGAATGCCGAAATCGTGAAAGTCGGCGGCGGCACCAAACTGTTTTGATTCCGCCTGCCCCACATGCCATGCGCGAGCACATTCACTTCGTAACCGGACGTCTGGCCGAGTTCTCCTTGCGCGAGGTGCTTGAGCGCATTTCTGGCCAGCTGGGATTTGATTATTCGGTCGACGTGCTCGGCATCACGGTGGCCGCGCTGATGACGACCGAGTGGGTCGCGCCGCGCGTGCGCGTGCCGCCCGGCACGACGCGCGTCATCTTGCCTGGCTATTGCCAAGGCGAGCTGGCCGAAGTGCAGCAGGCCGTGGGCGTAACCGTCGAGCGCGGCCCTCGCGACCTGCGGCGGTTGGGTGAGTATCTAAGCGCAGCTCCCGTTGACAAAGAGTATGGATCGTATGACATCCAAATCCTGGCCGAGATCAATCACGCGCCGCAATTAACGCTCGACGAACTTTTGCGCGAGGCGGCTCGACTGCGTGAAGATGGCGCCGACCTGATCGACGTCGGCTGCACTCCCGGCAGCACGTGGGACGCCGCCGGGCAGGCCGTTCGCCAGTTGGTGTCCGCCGGGCACCGCGTCGCGATCGACAGCATGAATCCGCGCGAAGTCGAACTGGCCGTCGCCGCGGGCGCCGAGCTCGTGCTGTCGGTGAATTCCGAAAACCGGCACCGCGCGCTCGAGTGGAAGGCGCGAGTCGTGGTCGTGCCGGATGACCCCCGCACCCTGGCCGGCATGCACGAGACCATCGACTTTCTGGCCGAGCGCGGCGTCCCGCTGCTGGTCGATCCCATCCTGGAACCGATTGGATTTGGATTTGCCGCCAGCCTGGGGCGCTATCTCGACACGCGGCGGCGATACCCCGACGCCGAGATGCTGATGGGCATTGGCAATCTGACCGAACTGACCGATGCCGATTCAGCCCCCATCAATGTTTTGCTGCTGGGCTTCTGCCAAGAGCTTGGCATCCGCCACGTGCTCACGACTCAGGTCATCAATTGGGCCAAGAGCAGCGTGCGCGAATGCGACCTCGCCCGACGGTTGGCCTATCATGCCCAAACGCAACACACGTTGCCCAAGCACGTCGAGCCGCGGCTCGTGATGTTGCGCGATCCGCAGGTCACGCCCTTTGGACCCCAAGCGCTCGAGCGGCTGGCCGGAGAGGTCAAAGACCCAAACTTCCGCTTGTTTGCCGAGGAGGGCCGGCTGCACGCGATTTCCGCCGGCGTGCGCGCGAGCGAAACCGATCCGTATGCCCTTTTTGCGGAATGCCAGCGCCAGTCGCAGCGGCCGATCGATCCCAATCACGCATTCTACTTGGGATACGAGTTCGCCAAGGCGATCACCGCGCTCACGCTCGGCAAAGAATATCGCCAGGACGAAGCGCTCGATTGGGGCTTTCTCACCAGGCCCGAGAACCACCAGCGTTTGCCGCGCGACAAATCGACGGGCTCGGACAGTTAGCCGATGAGCAACGAACGCGGCAATCTGGCGTGCGACGCTTTGGACTTCGCAACGATTGGCAATCCAATTGAAACGGCACAGGGCGCCGTGGTCGAAGCCATTCAGCCCGGCATCGATCTGGAGCAAGCCTTCGTGCGACTGGCCCAGTTGCCGCATTGTTTGTTTCTGGACAGTGCCAGGCGGCATTCGACGCTCGGTCGCTATTCTTTTCTGGCTGCCGACCCGTTTGATTATCTGCACGTTCCGGCGGACGCCTCCGATGCCCTGGCGGTGCTGACGAAATGCATCGCGCCATTCCAAGGGCAGTCCATCCCAGGTCTGCCCCTCTTTCAAGGCGGTGCGGCCGGGCTGTTGAGCTACGACCTGGGCCGCTCGCTCGAACGCGTTCCGCTGCCGAGCTACGACGAATTCAGAATTCCGGCACTCGCCGTCGGCTTGTACGACGTTGTCCTGGCCGTCGATCACGAAGCAAGCCGGGCTTGGATCATCTCGCAAGGTTTTCCGGAGCTTGATCCCGCTCGCCGCCGCCACCGCGCCCGACAACGCCTGGGCGAATTCAAGGCATGGCTGAGCGCCGAGATCGCCCCTCGACCCGCCCACAGCCCCGACCGAATCAGTGCCAACCAGCTCGCGCCACGCTATGCAGTGCCCGGGCCTGCCGGACTCGCCAGCAACTTCTCGCGCGAAAAGTACCTCGCCGCCGTCGAGCGCGCGATCGAATACATCGGCGCGGGCGACATCTTCCAGGTGAACATTGCCCAGCGGCTGCTGCTCGAGGCCCAACAAGACTCGGCCACGCTTTACCAACAGTTGCGCCGTCGCAATCCAGCCACATTTGCTGGATATTTCGATCTCGGCACGGCGCAAATTCTAAGCGCGTCGCCAGAACGCTTTCTTCGTGTGGCGCACGGTGACGTCGAGGCCCGCCCCATCAAGGGCACCCGCGCCCGCATTGCCCGGCCCGAGGCCGATTTGTTCGCCGGCGATGAGCTCCTGCAAAACCAAAAAGATCGGGCCGAGAACGTCATGATTGTCGACCTGTTGCGGAACGACCTCTCGCGCGTGTGTCTGCCCGACAGCGTGCAAGTGACGCAGCTCTGCGGCCTGGAGACGTACGAATTCGTGCAGCACCTTGTGTCGGCCGTTTGCGGAAGCCTGTCGCCGGGCCAAACGGCGTTCGACCTGTTGCGCGCCTCGTTCCCTGGCGGGTCGATCACCGGCGCGCCCAAGGTCCGCGCCATGGAAATCATCGCGGAACTCGAACCCACCGCGCGCGGCGCTTACTGCGGGGCGTTGGGCTATATCGGCTTCGACGGCTCGATGGACACGAACATTCTGATCCGCACGATCACCGCGTCGCACGGTTGGTGGCAAGCGCCGGTCGGCGGCGGGATCGTCGCCCAATCGGTTCCCGAGCGAGAATACGAGGAAACCTGGCACAAAGCCACGGGACTGCTCCGTGCATTCTCTTGAGCGCGCAGTCAGAATAGAGTTGGTATCTCCACGCTGCCGCTAGTCACCTCTTCAAGCATGATCGTTTTACTCGATAACTACGATAGCTTCGTTTACAACCTGGCGCGCTACTTTCAGCGACTCCGCCAGACCACGCGCGTGTTGCGCAACGATGCCACCACTGCCGACGAATTGGCATCACTGAATCCCAGCGCCATCGTGATTTCACCAGGCCCCTGCACGCCACGGCAGGCAGGCTGCTCGCTCGACGTCGTCCGCCGCTTGGGTGACCACATCCCGATCCTCGGCATTTGTCTGGGGCATCAGGCCATTGGAGAGGCGTTTGGCGGGCGCGTGATTCGCGCCACCGAACCCGTCCACGGACGCAGTTGGCAAATCTTTCATCACGAGCACGGGCTTTTTCAGAACCTGTCCAGCCCGATGCTCGCTTGCCGTTACCACTCGCTGGTGGTGGAGCGGGAGTCGCTGCCCGACTGCCTGGACGTGACCGCCTGGACGCTCGATGGCACGATTATGGCCCTCGAGCACCGCGAGCATTGCGTTGTGGGGCTGCAATTTCATCCGGAATCGATTCTCACCGAGTGGGGCTATCCATTGATTGCCGCCTTTCTCGCTCGAGCGGGGATCAAGCTTGAGGTCGACCCAGCCAAGCTGAGCGAAGAACACGTCGAGCCCGCCCCGCTGGCGCCCCTGCCGACCGCGCCGGTCACGTTTTAGCGCCCCACCAGGAAGCGAGTCCCATGATCTTGGAAGGGATCGTAACGACCGAGAATGCGGACGGCTCGGTGAACATTTCGCCGATGGGTCCGGCCGTCGATCCCGACATGCGGCAATTGCTGCTGAAGCCCTACACGACCTCGACGACCTACCAAAACCTCAAGCGCACTCGCCACGGAATATTGCACGTGACGGATGACGTCGAGCTGATCGCGCACACGGCGGTCGCCGCGCCGGCCCAGCATGTCGAGCTCGTCGACGTGCCTGGGGTGCAAGGCAAAGTGCTGGCCCACGCCTGCCGCTGGTATGCATTTCAAGTCGACAAACTCGACGATTCGCGCGAGCGCACCGAAATCGCTTGCTCCGTGACCGCCAGCGGCCGGCTGCGAGACTTCTTTGGCTTCAATCGTGCCAAGCATGCGGTGCTTGAGGCCGCGATTCTCGCGACGCGCACCCAGTTCTTGGCGGCAGACCAAGTGTTTGCTCAGTTGGAACAGCTCGCCCCGTTGGTCGAAAAAACCGGTGGGCCCGCCGAGAAGCGCGCCTTCACGTTTTTGCGCGGCTACATTGAGCAACAATATGCGGGCGCGCCTCACCTGCCATCGGCCCGCGACCTCCCGTAAGTCCATCACAAAAGCTAGAGCCACCATGCCCAAGGCTACGGTCCATGTCAGTGCGGCAAGCCGGCTGCACTTCGGCATGGTATCGTTCGGTTCCAGCGACTTTCCGCAATTCGGCGGCGCGGGAGCGATGATCGACCCGGGCGCACTCGAACTCACGTTCAAGCACGCACACCAATTCGCGGCGACAGGACCGCTCGCCCCGCGCATCTACGCAGCGATGCCGGGGATCTGCGAGCGACTCGGTCTCAACCAGGATCCTGACTGCAAAATCCATGTGCGCTCGGCGCCGGGCGAGCACATGGGGCTGGGAACCGGCACTCAGTTACTCATGTCGTTGGCCGCCGGCCTGAGCGCCTGGCTGGGCCGCGCCTATTCCGCTCCCAAGGACCTAGTTGGCTGGGCCGGCCGGGCCGCGCGCTCTTCGGTTGGCAGCTATGGGTTCCTCGAGGGCGGACTCATCGTCGAACGAGGCAAGATCTCGGACGAACCTTTGGGCCAGCTCGCCGCGCGTCGCGAGTTGCCAGTCCGGTGGTGCTTCGGCCTCGTTTGTCCGCCAGGTGAGCGCGGCCTATTCGGCGAAAGCGAACAACAAGCTTTTCGCGAGCTCCCGCCGGTCCCGCGCGAAAGAGCGGAAGAGCTCTGGACACTGGTGTTCAAACGCTTGCTGCCCGCGCTCGACGAGCACAATTTCGGCGCGTTCAGCGAGGCGCTCACCTGGTTCAATCATGTCAGCGGACTGGGTTTCGCCGTCCGGCAACGGGGACCCTATGCAAGTCCACGCATCGCCGAGCTCGTCGACACGATTCGCGGCATGGGAGTGCGCGGCGTCGGCCAGAGCTCCTGGGGGCCAACCGTGTTTGCACTCTTTGAGAATGAGCCAGCGGCGCGAGACTTCCAAACTCGCTTCGCGGCGGAACACTCCATTTTTGGGCCCATGCGCGTCGTGAAGCCCTGCAACACACCCGCCGAAGTCACAACCTCAGCATGAAACAAGCCGCCGGAACTCTGCTCTATCGCTGGAACGACGGACAGCTCGAAGTCCTGCTCGTGCACCCCTCGGGCAACTACAATCGCAAAGCACCGTGGAGCATCCCCAAGGGCCTCGTGGATGAGGGCGAGTCACTCGAAGAGGCGGCGCGCCGCGAGACGCGAGAGGAAGCCGGCGTGGAGGCCGGCGCGCTCGTCGAGCTTGGCTTCATCGACTACACCAAGAGCCGCAAGCGCGTGCATGCCTTCGCCGGTGAAGCGGTCGGGCAGACGCCGCGCTGCGCGTCATGGGAGGTGGACCGCGCCGAGTTTCTTCCTTTGGCGGAAGCGGCGCGCGTGATTCATCCCGATCAGCAGCCGTTTTTGAAACGGCTCGCCGAAAAGCTGGATATCCTGCCCAGCGACTAACCGCCGCTGCGGCCGCCGTTCTCCGACGCGAATCCCAACGTCGAAGTTGCAAAGCTCCCCATGCCGGGAGTATTTGCGCCTGTCGAAATTGTGATTTGGCCCAACCCGCTCGTTGCATCCGGGGCGCTGGAATTGAGACCACCCGTAAATGGTCCGCTCAACCCTGTTGAAAACGCGGCGCCTGGTGTTTGCGCAACACCCAGCGCGGCCAGATTGATGTTAACGTTCCCGACAGGAAAACCGATTGTTGCATTGGCGGCAACCGCCGCGGCATCGACTGGAAATCCACCGCCAGAGAGCGCTCCGTTGCCAGTCACGTCTGGGCTCGCGCCGGTCAACGTGGCTAAGAGCGAGCGCGGTTCGAGTTCTTCCAGCTTGAGCCGGACGTGTCTCTTTGTTCCGTGTAACATACCTCTGCCCTCCCGATTCGATCCTACAGCGGGCCTCGCCCAAGCCTAGCATGCAAATGAACTTCCAGCCGGGCCGGCGCCTCTGGGGTCCCGATTTCCCGAGAGAAATGAGCACCGGATGGCCCGCTGCCAGAGAGACTAGCGGCTGCAACCTGCGTGCCGCGCAGCGGCTTCCAACATCGTGCGAAACAGCACGAGGGGCAGGGCAGTCAAAAACATTGCCGTGCCGACAGGATTAATGAAGCTCGGCGGGCGAGAGCGTGCGGATGCGAATGTTTCGCAGGGCCGCCGTAGTGGCAAACGACGCGATTCCCAGCGGCCGCGAAACCTCCACCTCGATGCGGATCGAAATCTTCTTGTCCTTCAGCTCCACGTCGGCCATTTTCGTTTTATCGATCCACGCCTGAATCTTGTCGTTGGTCACGCGGACCCGAATGGCGTACCAGCGACCGCTTTCGAACTCTTGGTATTGCGTCGTTTCGTTTTCCGATGCGTCGCTGCCGTCGATGCTCGACAATCCCACCACGCCACCACCCCAGCCACCGACGATGAAGCTGCATGGCGACTCGCCGACCGGAAAGGTCAGTCCACAGAAGAAGTCGCTGCCATTGACGCGCATGGCATCGAGCGAAATCTCATAGTTCTTTTTCGGAACTTCCGTCGTGCAGGTAAGGCCGGTCAGCGGACTGCCCGCCGACAAAATGATGCGGGCGTCCTTCACTTCCACGTCGCCATCGCCGCCAAATCCGCTCTTCTTCCAACCGGCGAGCGACTTGCCATCGAAGAGGCTCTTCCACATGGGCGCGGGCTCGGCTGCGTGGGCCACTTGGCAAACGCCCGCGGCGAGTCCGACCAGCAAGGCGGCCCTCAATAGCGTCGAGAGGAGAGAGGTGCGGCTGGCTGCTTGTGGCATGGCGCGTCCCTTGTGATGGGTCTCGGTCGTTCGCTACCCTGTCTGTGGGCGGCAGCGTCGCTTTCTCGGCCAAAATACCGCCGTGGCGACCCCCTGGCAACTTTTTCGCGCCCCTTGGATGCCCCTCAGCCCCTTGGTCGCGCGTGTCCGGCAATTAAAATAGACGTTCCGCATCGATCCCGCCTCAAACAATCGTAAAGTCATCATGCTCGCAAGGAAATCTTCCATGATTCGCTTCTCGTCGCTGTGCCTTGCCGCTCTTGCCCTACTGGCCGGCTGGTCGCTTCCCGCTGCTTATGCCGTCACCTTCCCCGACAAAAACCTGGAAACCGCGCTGCGGACCATGGTCTACGAAAAGCGGACCAACATGGACGAACTGACCGACGAGGACCTGCGCAAGATCTCGACGCTCGAAGCTCGCGGCCGCAAGATTCAAAACCTCTCAGGCATCGAGAAGTGCACGAACATCCTGCTCATCGATCTGTCGGAAAACGAAATCGGCGATCTTGGCCCGCTGCGTGGACTGGTCGGATTGCAGTCGCTCAGCTTGGCGAACAACAAGATCGCCGATCTCACGCCCTTGATGGATTTGAACAAGCTGCAATACCTGAACCTGTCGGGTAATCAAATCAAGGCCCTGCAGCCGCTGAGCGCCATGACCAAACTCTCGGCCTTGTACCTGGCTGAAAACCAAATCGAGGAGCTCGCTCCGTTGGCCGGTCTGGCGGGCCTGTCGTCGTTGGATCTGGCCAAAAACAAAATCGCGAACATCAAGCCGATCGCAAACCTGTCGCGGTGCTCGGTCTTGAAGTTGAGCGATAACGCGATTGAAGATCTTGCCCCTGCCACGCAGCACCCGCCGCAGAGCATGCTCATCATCGAGCGCAACAAGATCGCCGACCTAGGCGCGCTCGTGAGCGCTGCCAAAGCCGACGCCGAGGGCCGCAAGACCTTCGCCCCCTTCCTGCGGCTTTATCTGGCCGGCAATCCGCTCTCGGATGCGGCCAAGAACGAACAGCTCACGGCGCTCAAGAACTCTGGCGTGCGCATCGAGAACCAATAAGCGCGGCTGACCGAGGCTGCGCGCGAGCTCGACTCGGGAACGATTAAGTATCCCGGTGCACTCTCTGCGGCGAGAAGGCGGGCACGCACACGGCAATGTACTCGGCTCCCTCAGGGCCAGGCGTGCTGTATTGCACCCATTCGCCCGCGGATACCTCGAGCGTCTGCCCATCACGCACGTCCAATTCGCCGTCAGCGAACTTCGCGTGCAACACCCCGCGCAGCACAAGCGAGTATTCGTTGAACTCCGGTCGCTGGCCCGGTTCGCTCCAGCCGGAGGGGCTGCGCATGCGGGCGATGCTGACTTCGCCGGTGTGCGAATTCACGCGGCCGATGAACTCTTCGATCGTTTTTGGCGGATTGCCCGCCGCCTCGATGCGGGTTGGCGCGCTGATTAGCCTGTGCATAAAAGCTCCTCGAAATGAGGATATTGGATGGGCTCTGCAGCGCCGATTTAACCGCTTACGCGCGCAGCCTGCAAGTCCTTGCTCTTTCCGCGCCGGGCCAGCAGGCTATACAGAGCCGGCATCACGAACAGCGTCATGGCCGTGCTGCTGATAACGCCACCGATCACGACAGTCGCCAAGGGCCGTTGCACCTCGGCTCCCATGCCATGGCTAAGCGCCATCGGCGCAAAGCCCACGCTGGCAACGAGCGCCGTCATCATCACGGTTCGCAGCCGCGTCATGGCCGCGGTTGCGATCGCCGCGTCCGCAGTCGATCCATCGCGCAGCAAATCGCGAAAGGCCGATACGAAAACCATGCTGTTCAGCACCGATACCCCCGACAGGGTGATGAAACCGACCGCGGCCGAAATCGAAATCGGCATCTCGCGAACCCACAACAGTCCGATGCCTCCCACGCAGGCCAGCGGCACACTCGTGAATACGCAGGCGGTATCAATCACGTTTCGGTAGGTAATATAAAGCAGCACCACAATCAGACCGAGCGCCAAGGGCACCACGATCATCAGCCGCTTCTGCGCCCGCTGCATGTTTTCGAACTGGCCACCCCACTGAATGCTGAAGCCCGTTGGCACGCTGACCGCGGCGGCCACTTTCTCCTGTGCTTCGGTGATGAAGCTGCCGACGTCCCGCCCGCGCACGTTGCATTGCACGGTCAGCCGGCGTTTGCTCCACTCGCGTGAAATCATCTTGGGCCCTTCCACCTTTCGCACGTCGGCCAACAGCGAAAGTGGCAGCCGCTCGTTGTTCGCCGCCAACAGTTCGATGTCGGCGATCGCCTGCGGACTGTGCCGCAAGTTTTCCGGCAGGCGGGCGGTGAGCGGAAAGCGAAGCTGCCCCTCGACGACTTCGCCCAGGTGCTTGCCGCTGACCGTCTCGACGAGGTCCAGCACACTGCGGGCCGACACGCCATAGCGGGCGATACTCTCCTGATCGACTTTGACTTGCAAAATCGGCTGACCCTTGATTTGTTCCGTCGCCAGGTCCACGCAGCCCGGCACCGAGCCCAGCGCTTTTTCCAATTGCCGTCCGGTGGCAACCAACTGGTCGATGTCGTCGCCAAACAACTTGAGCGCGACGTCTGCCCGCACGCCCGAGACCATCTCGTTGATGCGCTGCTCGATGGGCTGGGTAAGCCATACCGTTTGCCCAGGCAAGTGCCCCACCACGTCCTGCATCAAGCCGAGCAACTCGCTCTGTTCCGAGGCTTTGGACCAGTGGCTGCGCGCTTTAAGCGAAACAAAGATTTCCGAAACCATCACGTCGCCGGCATCCGTGGCAACCTCCGGCGCGCCCATGCGGCTCCATACGTGCGAGATTTCGTCCGGAAAGGCCTCGAGCAGCATTTTTTCCATGCGGCTGTTGATGGCGATCGTTTCATTCAAGTGCGTGCCGGCGGGCCGAAGGATGCCCACCACCACGTCGCCTTCGGAAAGCCGGGGCACGAACTCGGTGCCCAGGCCCAGCGCCAGCACGACCGCCAAGGCCAGCCCTCCCGCTGCAACCAACAGGACAGCAATGCGGAAACGCACCGCCTGCCGCAACACGGGCTCATAAAGCCGCTTGGCCAGGCGCACCAGCAACGGATCGGTCTCGTCGATCTTGCGCGGTAACAACAGGCTCGCCAGCACAGGCATCAGTGTCAGCGACAGAATCAGCGATCCGATCAGCACGAAGATCACAGTCCAGGCCATCGGGCGGAACATGCGCCCTTCCACGCCCTGCAAACTCAAGATCGGCAGGTACACGATCATGATGATCAGTTGCCCGAAGGTGGTGGGCTGTCGGACTTCGATGGTGGCCTCGCGGACGAGCTCCCGGTCGGAATGGCCGGCGTGAGCGATGCGGCGCAAGATGCTTTCGATTACCACCAGCGAGCTATCGACCACGATGCCAAAATCGATCGCGCCCAGACTCAACAAGGTGCCCGCGATTCCCATCTGCAGCATGCCGGAAAACGCGCACAGCATAGAGAGCGGAATCGTCAGGGCCACGATCAAGCCAGCGCGCAGGTTGCCCAGGAAGATGAACACGATGGCCGTGACCAATAAGGCCCCGTCGAACAAATTGCTGCGAACCGTTGCGATCACCTGATCGACCAGCCGCGTGCGGTCGTAAACCGTGGTCACGTTCACGTCGTTGGGCAGCGTGGCTTCCACCTGCTTAAGGCGATCCTTCAGGCGATGCGTGACCGCATAGCTGTTCTCGCCCATCAACATGAAACCCAGCCCGAGCACTACCTCACCCTGGGCGTTGGCGGTCACGGCGCCTTTGCGCAATTGGTGCCCGATCGTGACGTCGGCCACGTCGCGGACGCGGATCGAAACTCCCTCGATCGCGGTAACGACGATGTTTTCGATCTGCTCGATCGTCGAAGTGCGGCCGACCCCCTGCACCAACAACATTTCGCCGGTCTGGTTCTCGTTGATGTTACCGCCACCGACGTTCAGGTTGTTGTGCCGCACGGCATCCACCACCGCCTCAAACTCAATTCCGTGCCGCAGCAGCCGCACGGGATCGATGCGCAGTTGGTATTCTTTCTCCAGCCCGCCCCAAGAGTTCACCTCGGCCACGCCGCTGACCGAGCGCATCTTGGGCTTCACGACCCAATCGTGCAGCGTGCGCAACTCGGTCATGTCGCGCGTCGAGCTGGAAAGGGTGTAGTGGAATACCTCGCCCAGGCCCGTCGCGACCGGCCCCATGGTGGGCCGCTCAATGCCTTCAGGCACTTCCACTCGGTTCAGTCGCTCGGCAATTTGTTGCCGCGCCAGATAGATGTTCGTGCCATCCTGAAAGGTCGCGATCACGGCCGACGCGCCAAACTGCGACACGGATCGAACTTCTTCCAATCCCGCGATGCCGCTGATAGCCAGCTCTACCGGGAACGTGATCAGCCGCTCGATTTCTTCGGGCACCAGTGCCGGCGCCGGCGTGTTCACCTGCACCTGCACCGGCGTGGTGTCGGGGAACGCGTCGAAATTCAGCGACTTTCCAGAAAAGATGCCCACACCCGCAACCAACAGCGCGATCGCGATCACCAGCCAGCGGTTGTTAAGCGACCAGGTGATAATGCGAGCGGCCATGGTTATGTGTTAGGCGAGTGAGAGCGGCGGGTTCGACTTCGAAAACTTCGGTTTCGCAGTCGACAGCTCACGGAGGGCTGGCAGCGAGCGAACGGCCAAGTTCGGCCTTGAGAATGTGGCTGCCGCGAACGACAACCGGATCGTCGATGTTCAAATGATCGAGCACTTCCGTGTACTCGTCGGTGGTAATGCCGACATGCACGCGCCGCGGCTCAAACGTGTTCGCGCCCATCCGCACGAACACCACGTGATCGCTGCCATCCCATTGCACGGCCTGAGTGGGCACCGCCAGAGCCACGGGATTGTGCGATAACTCGATGCGGCCCAGCCCAAACAAGTTGGCCCGCAGCAGGCGCTTTCCGGTTTGTTGGCCATCCTCCTTGAGCACCTCCGGGTTGTCGACCGAACAGCGTACTTCGACCGTGCGCGTCTTGGGATCGACGGCGGTGCTCATCCAGGAAATCGCGCCTTCGATCTTCGCGGTGCCCGCGCTGAAAGCGACCTTCTGACCAAGCTCAAGACTATCGCTGTCGGCTTCGCGTACATTGAGCAAGATCCACATCTTGCTCACGTCGGCCACCTCGAAATAGGTCTGCGAAGGGGAAACAACCTCGCCAACGGACAAGTCCCGTCCGATCACCAAACCGTCAAACGGCGCGTGGATCGGAAGCAGGCTGGCGCTCGTCGATGCCGGATCGAGCGTGTCGGCGATGCTCGCCGGCAGTCCCAGAAACTTGAGATGGCGCTCCAGCTCTTCCTCGGGCGCCTGTTCGCATTTACCCAAGTCGATCGGCAGTCCTAAGCTGACCAGTGCCTGGTGCGCATTGAACATGTCGACCTTGGCTTTGCGCAGCTCGGTCTCGGCGGCCCGTATCTGCTTGCGCGGCACCTCGCCATTGGCGAACGACTGCAACGGTTCGTACACCTTTTTGCTGAGCTGCACGTCCGCGATCGAGTGCAAGAATTCGGCCTTGGCCTGGCCAACCGCCGGCGCGTCGATAATCGCCAAAACCTCGCCAGCCCGCACGGGCTCGCCCAGATGCTTTTCGATCCGCCACACGGTCCCGCTGACGCGTACCGACAGTTGCGCATGGCGCGCGGGATCATAGGTGACGGTTCCCGGCGCGGTCACCTCGCGCGCGAGCGGACGGCAAGTCGCGCCCAACACCGTAATTCCCAGGTCGGCCACCTGCCGCTCGGATTCGAACCGAATGCAGCTCAAAAGCGGCGACTCGACTTTCTGCGGCGATGGACTGGCCGCCGGCGCTGTTTCCGGTCGAGCCACCGTGCGCTCAATCGCGGTTACCCGCTCGGGCTCGTGAGAAAACTGCCAGTGGTTCTTATGTCCCCACCAGCCAATCAGGGCCAGAATGGCCAGAACATTGAGTTGGAAAGCTTGCTTCCGAACTCGCGCAAGCAGACCCGGTGGACGGATCGAGAGCGTAGTCATGGCGGACCTCGATAGTGGAGCTATGCGGTCCGCCCGAACCGGCTAAGTTTCGAGTATAGCCAAAAACAGGATCGCTCCAAGACCCAAACTTGAGTTGAGAGTCTTAAAAAATGCCGCTGCTGGATTTGAATCAAGCGGGCGGCGCGGCCCACCAGCTATTTACCGGCTTGAAATCGGCTTGCCGCGGACTCGCGCTTTCGCTTTTCCGGCTTCGTGCCGAGCGTCCGCGCTGCGCCACACGCTTATAAACCAGTCCACCACCATGACGAGATCGGCTTCCTCCAGCTCGATGGGCGGGTTCGTAAGCGCATTGGGGAAGAAGCACGCGATCGAATACAGAAACACCTTGGCGTCGTGTTCCGGATTGGCAACGCGAAACACGTGCTGTTCATTTCCGAGCCTGAGGATCTCCGCGACGTACTGCCACATCATGAGCCCTTCTTCCTGGATGCGGTCAGGCTTGACGCGCAGGACGGCCCGCGCGATTTCGGCCGCGTGGCGAGAGCTTGTGCGCATTTGGGCCGCCAGGCGAAACCGCGCAAGCACATAGCTTTTTAGCTTCGCGTCCGCCGGCGATTCGTCCGCCAGGATCGCGCCTGCCACTTGCCGATGATGTTCCACGAAATCTTCGGCGCAGGCCACGATCAGCGCGTCCTTGTTGGCGAAATACAAATACACCGTGCCGACCGCGACGCCCGCGTCGGTCGCGATCTCTTGCATCGTGGTTTTGCTGACGCCGTAATGATCGAAACGCTTGCGCGCAGCGGCGATGATGCGTTCAGTCTTGTTCATTGAAAGGTGTTCCAGAATTGGTGGCCGCGGCCTCAAGTGCTGCGCTTCCGCAGCACGACTTGCACGCCATACTTCGGCCGTAAGGTGAACGTCGGGTCGGCTTCGATTCGCTGTCCATCGACCAGCGTGAAGCGAAAACGTGACGCCAGCGCCGCCAGCACCATGGGACCCTCGAGCATCGCCATGTGATTGCCGATGCAGATGCGCGGGCCTCCGCCAAACGGGAAATACGCGTAGCGGTGCCGCTCCGCCGCCTGCTCCGGCAAAAATCGATCCGGGTCGAACTTGTCTGGCTCGGCCCAAAAATCCGGATGGCGGTGAATGATGAACTGGCTCGTAATGAGGGTGGCCTTGGCGGGTATCGGGTAGCCGTTGATCACATCCGGTTCGATTGTCTCGCGCGGCATGCCCCACGCCGGCGGATAGAGCCGCATCGTCTCCTCGAACACGGCGGTCGCCAGCGGGATTTGCGGCAGGTCCTCGACCGTGGGAACCCGGTTGCCAAGCTGGCGGCGCGCTTGTTCGCAAAAGGCTTCCTGAATTTCGGGATGGATCGACAGCAAGTACAAGGCCCACGCCAAAGACGCGCCTATCGTCTCGTGCCCAGCGGTGAGCAGCGTGATCGCTTCATCCTTGATTTGCTCGTCGCTCATGCTCTGGCCCGTTTCTTCATCGCGGGCAGCCAACAGCCGATCGAGCACGTCGTTCTTCGGTTCTCCGCCGCGGCGAGCTGCAATCAGCTCGAGCACGACCCGATCGAGCAGACGCTTGGCGCGGCGAAACTCTCGATTGCGGTGCGTGGGCAGCCACAGTGGCTGAAACATCAAGCGCGCATTCATCTTCAAGCTCACGTACTCGAAGGCCAGCCGGTACGCACGCCCAATCGCGTCCGCGTCGTTGCTGATGTCGGTGCCCATCAGCGTCGTACTCGCTATTTTGAGAGCCAGCCGCATCATCTCCGGAAGCACGTCCAGTGATGTGCCGTCCGGGTGCGCACTCCACTCGGCGATAAATCCCGCGATGGCTTCACTCATGAAAGGCGCCAGGCGATTGACCGACGCTTTCAAGAATGCCGGCTGCATCAGCCGCCGCTGCCGCCGCCACAGCTCTCCTTCGCTGTTGATCACGCCTTGCCCGGTCAGCAAGTCGATCGAGTGATTGAAACTATCGGGCTTGCGATAGTTCTTGTGGTTGTGCTGCAAGACATACTCAATCGCGTCGGGATGCGCGAGCAGATAGAAATAGATGCCGGGCAGCGCACGCAATCGCACGTAGTCGCCGTGCTCGCGCCAGGCGTTGTGGTAGAGCTCCATGGGCCGGCGTTGCACGTCACCCATGCAGCCCCACCAGCGATGTCCCTCAACGAGCGGCCAGGTTTTTTGGGCGGTCGAAGCGACGGAGCGACGTTCGGCGGTGGCCTGAATCATGACGAAGCCCTCGCTAAATGAATACTGAATTGTTTCGTTCATTATTCATTTCGGGCCCGTGGCGTCAACTCGATTTCAACAAAATCGCAACCCCTGCTCCGCTCGCCCCGCGGTGGGCAATGTTGCTGCGCACCTTGCGATTCCCGCGGCCGGCGAGTAGTTTTGAGCGACCCAGTAGCCCTCCCCTTCGCACCCGCCCCGCACTATCCCATGACTTCCACGCTCACTGCCCTGCTGCCGCTATTGACCCTGTGGGCCGCTTCCGACGAGCCCTATCGAACCTGGGCGCCGGTCCCCGCCGAGGCGCGCTCGCTCCCAGAAACCGCCGGTCATCGCTTGTCCGCAGCCGAGCTCGACCAGCTTCGCGCAGGCAAGCCGGTCCTCCCCTTTAACGACATCACGACGGCAGTGAAAACGCAGGACGGCGCCATTTGGGCCGGCTCAACGCACGGCCTGATGCTGCTCGCGCCGGGCGGCGAGCGCTGGCGAGTTTTTCATTCCCGGCGATGGCTGCCCTCCGACGAAGTCCGAAACCTGGCCGTCACGAGCGCCGGCGATGTATTCGTCGAAACCAATGCCGGCATCGCAAAGCTCGCCGCGCGCGAAACGACCCTCTCCGCCAAGATGGCCCACATCGACGCGATGCTGCAAAAACACCACTTGCGCGAGGGCATGGTCACCGCGATCAGCTTGAAGCAAGCGGGCGACCTCTCCACGGCCCGCGTCCAAGGCTCGAACGACAACGACGGTCTGTGGACCAGCATCTACATTGCGGCCCAAGCCTTCCGCTACGGCGCGACTCACGACGAAGAAGCCAAGCGCAACGCGCGCCGCTCGCTCGAAGCGCTCATGTTTCTCGAGCGCGTCTCCGGCATTCCGGGCTTTGTGGCGCGCAGCGTGGTGCCGAGCAAAGACGACCCGACCAAGTATCGCGGCGAGTGGCACCGCTCCGCCGACAAACGCTGGTGGTGGAAAGGCGACACCTCGAGCGATGAAGTCGTGGGACATTACTTCGCCTACCAGATTTACTACGACGTTGCCGCGGACGAACGCGAGCGAGCCGAGATCCGTCCCTACGTCGAGCGCATCACCGACCACATTCTCGATCACGGCTTGTACTACGTCGGTCCGCCCGGCGTTCCCACGACCTGGGGCATCTGGGCGCCGGAGAAATTGAACCACGACCTGCGCCGCTTCGGCGATCGCGGGCTCAATTCATTGGAGATCCTCTCGCACCTGAAAGTCGCGGAGCACATCGTCGGCAAGCCGCGCTACACCCAAAAAATCAAGGAACTGATCGAACAGCACAGCTACCACATCAACACGGTGGGACAGAAGCAAACCTGGCCTGAGAATCGAGTGAACCACAGCGACGACGAGCTCGCGTTTTTGTCGTACTACCCGCTGCTCGTGCTGGAGCGCGACCCCGAATTGCGCAAGGTCTATCTGGCGAGCATTCGCCGTTCGTGGCTCATCGAACAGCCGGAACACAGCTCGCTGTTCAATTTGATTTATGGCGCCGCGCTACAGGCCAGCGACTGGCCTGATCCGTCCAAGCGCCCGACCGGAGCGCTCGTTGCGCCGGACGAATACGACCGCGATGAGTGCCTGGCTTGGTTCCGCGACGTGCCGGAAGACACGATCACCTGGACGGTCACCAACGGCGATCGCCAGGATGTGACGATCTCGGGCATGAATCGCTTTCGCCGGCCGCAGGGCCGGCCTGTCCTGCCGCCCTCAGAGCGGCACGTCATGCGCTGGAACGGTGACCCCTACGTGCTGGATGGTGGAAGCGAAGGTCGCAGCCGCGATGACGGCGGCGCGATTCTTTTGCCCTACTGGATGGGAATCTGGCACCGGCTCATCGACTGAAAAAGCGCTGCCCCTTTGGCACGCCATTTGAAGATGCGGCGAGAAGCATGGACGCGCGCAAGCGGGCACCAGTTTAGTTTCCCCAGAAGGCTGACTGGCCCCCCGCAATCGGCAGCCTTGGGGGGCTGCCGAGCCCGCTTCCGTCTACCTAGTCCGGGAGCGGGCTTTTTTGTGCGCTTCGGATACGTTGACAAACATTACGAAGCGCGACAGCAGCGAAGTTGCTTCCTCCAAGTTCTTGTTTTTGAGGCTCGCAAGTTGCTTCTGCACTGGGTGGGGGCACCCTTGCGGAGGCAATGTCATGGCGGACAAGTACCAAGAGGAAGCGCTCCTTGCGCAAATCCTAGCCATACGCGAAGCGCGTCGCTCGGAAATGCGAAGGACGGACCTGCCGCCGAGCGAACGAATGGACCGTTTCATGATCCTCAGCGACGAGCTGTTCACGCGGGAGGCTGAGCTGTTTGGACGACTGGCGGACGTTAACCTGCTTGATCGAAAAGTAGGCAAGCCGCATTGGCAATGAGCCTCGAGATGGAGTTGTTCGCGGGTTTTTCGCGCGCACGGGGCGGGCGACGAGCAGGGCTCTGATTGTGGGGCAGCCATCGCACTTGTTAGGCTGCTCTCATGCCTTTGTCTTCCAATCGTGGTCCAAAACTCCCGCTTTGTGCGATCTGCGGGAAGGCGGCTATTGGCGTCCACATGCCGCCAGCCCCGCGCGGCATGGCCTTCTCCCCTGAAGCTGCGCGCATTCTCTACTGCGCGGAACACGAGAAAGAAGCACTGGCGCTCAGCACGCGCTCGCAGAGTGACGAGAAGCCGAGGAGTTCTTAGCAACTTCGCAGCGTGAGGGCGGCCGCACCATCAAAATTGGTGGCAGCACGAACGACAACTGTGACGGGGGGACGTGCTGTTCAGAATGCAGCCGCCCAACACCACCTCTCCCCGTGTCGCTTGTTCCAAGAGATCAGGTGACGGTAAGCCATACACGATCGGCAGAATGTTCTGCGAACCGCATTTCGGACATGATGGTCGGACTGCAAACAGTTCGCTCATGCCCGCATTGTAGCAGCGTGCCTCCCACCTCAATGCAGGTCGCGCTTCCGCTTGAGCTTCCGGTGTTGCGGAAGCGTTAGACAGCTCCAGGCACCGACCTTCCAGTTCAAGCAAGTTGGTCCCACGACGCCACGCGCGTAAGATTCCATCGCCGGGGTACTTAATGAGGAAATGAGGTACTCAATGGTGAACGATCGGCCAAACCGGGTGGCCGCCGCTGCAAACCTCGTCCACCGTCGTTTCTTGCTGATCGTCCTGGCCACATACCTCGTGGCAGGCGTCGCGCCGCGATTCGGCATATGGCTCAAGGATTTTTCATTCGGTACGGTCTCGCTCGGCAGCCAGTCGCTGCCTGTTTCCTTGTCTCTTGTTTTGCTGAATGTTCTTTTGCTGAACGCCTGGCTCGGCGTTGACATTCACCAGTTGGGAAACATTCGGCGTAGCTCAGTTCTCTTGGCAAGTGGCATCGCAGCGAACGTTCTCGTGCCAGTTGCCTTCATCGGCGTTCTGCAACAATCGCTGCGGCTATGGCACAATCCGGAGGAGGTTCAGCAAATCCTCACCGGCCTGGCTCTCGTCGCGTCGATGCCCATCGCC
>DATJEN010000029.1:0-17970 GCA_035496575.1 Pirellulales bacterium | reverse complement strand
CAAGCTCAACGAAGGCCTCAAAACACTGGAGGCCAAGCTCGGCCGGGCTCCCACCGAAGTCGAACTGTCGGAGCACATGGCAATCTCCGTGCCCGAGCTCGAGAAGATGATCCTGGAAGCCAACGCGGTCAACCTGATCAGTTTGAACAAGAAGTGGTACGAGACCGACAGCTACAAGGATGTGCGCGAGATCGACATCCTGGAGGATAAAAAGGGCGAAGACCCGACCCGCCGCATTCAGAAGCACGATTTGATGCGGCTGGTGACCAAGGGGCTCAACCGCAACGAACGGCTGATCATCATTCTGTATTACTATGAAGAGCTGACGATGAAGGAGATCGGCGCCACGCTCGATCTCTCCGAGAGCCGCGTCAGCCAGATGCACAGCTCGATCGTGCAGCGGCTGCAAAGCCAACTGCAAAGGCGGCGGCCGGAGTTTGGGACGTAGGAGAGTAGGGGTTAGGAAGAAGGGGTCAGGGACCAGAGATCAGGGACGAAGAACGGGATGCAAATCAACAACGTCCGTGCGAAAGCGCGGACGTTTTTTTGCGCGCGGTGAGCGAACGCAGCATGTGCGCTCGTTGCAAACGAAACCCTAATCCCCAACCTCTACTCCCTGTTTCCCCGTGACCAAGACTCGCCGGCGGGCGTCGAACAGCCTGATGGCAGGGCGCGGGTGGCCGTGGTATAAGGTGGCCGACATTGTGCCCCGGAAGCAAAGGGAAGGCTGGCGTGGGAACCTTCGAACGAACTGCGGTCGGGAGCTCCGAAGGGGGCGCCGGCGCTCGCCCCAACAACGAGCTGCCCGCCTCCGCCAAGAATCAGCCGCGCGAAATCTTCGCCTGGTGCATGTACGACTGGGCCAATAGCGCGTACTCGACCGTTTATATCACGGTGCTCGTGTTGTACTTGCAGGGCGCGGTGCTGCCAGGCGACGCGGGGCTGACGGCTTGGGGCTGGGGCATCGGCATCACCACGCTGTGCTCCGCCATCCTTTCGCCGATCCTGGGCGCGATCGCCGACGCGCAGGCCAACAAGCGCGGTTGGCTGTTCCTGACAACTTTGCTGGGATCGACGGCTTCGGCGCTCATGTTTTTTGGCACGCCCGACCACCCGTGGTGGTTCGTGGCGATGTTTTTGATCGCGAATTTGAACTACGAGCTCGTGCAGAGCTTTTACAACGCATTTCTGCCGGAGATCGCCGACGACCGGCGCATGAGCGAAGTCTCGGCCTGGGGATACGGCGCCGGATATGTCGGCGGCGGGCTGATGCTCGTGCTGTCGCTGGTCATCATCAAGTTCGGCGAAAGCTGGGGCCTGTCGGCCGAAAACTACCTTCTGCCGCGATTGTGTTTGCTCGCCATGGGCATCTGGTGGGCCGTGTTCAGTTTGCCGATCTTGCTGCTGGTGCGCGACAAGGCCCAGCCGCGAGTGAATCGCGCATCGATGGTTGCCACGGCCGTTGCCGGCCTGCAAGACGTCAAGCGCACGCTCGGACACATTCGGCACTACCGCATGCTGGCGATCTTCCTGATCGGCTTTTTGATTTTCAACGACGGCGTGATGACGGTGATTTCACAAGCTTCGGTGTACGCCAAAAACCAGTTCCAGATGGACGACCAGGCCCTGATTCCCGTGTTTTTGATGATTCAATTCGTCGCGCTGCCGGGCGCCATTTTTTTGGGTTGGTTTGCCAACAAGATCGGCCAGAAGAACGCGCTGCACCTGTGCCTGTCCGTGTGGGTGCTGGTGCTGATCAGCGGTTTTATGATCCGCGAAGTGTGGCAGTTCTGGATCATGGCCGCGGTGACCGCGCTGGTGATGGGCGGAACGCAATCGGTCAGCCGCACCATCATGGGGCTGATGACGCCCGAGTCGCGCACCGGTGAATTCTTTGGTTTCTTCAACCTCTCCGGCAAGGCCTTCAGCATGCTCGGGCCGATCATGTTCACCGAGATCCTGAAGCGCACCGGCAGCGCCAACTGGGCCATCCTCAGCTTGCTGTTATTCTTTGTGGTCGGCTGGCTCATCATCGCGCCTTTGGATATCCAGCGCGGCCAGCGCGACGCCCGCGAAGGACTGGAAGGCGCGTAAGCACCCCTGGGCCCTGCCGAAGCGAATGCTTATGAGCGACGACAACATCCGCATCATCGATGCCTGGGCCAACCCGGCCATCAAAGAGCTGTTTCAGGCGGTGCCGGAAATCGCGCGGCTGTTCCGTCAATCGGGCGCTTCGCACATCCTGGAAACAGGCGTGAGCGCGGCCGAGATGGTCGACATGATGAACGCGGCCGGCATCGAGCGCGTGTGCATGACCACCTGGGCCCGGCCCGGCAACGCGATCACCAGCAACGAGCGGATCGCGGAGTTCGTGACGGCGTTTCCCGACCGGTTTGTCGGCGTGGCCAGCGTCAACTTGGAAAAACCAGTCGAGGCCGTGCGCGAGCTCGATCGGGCCGTGCGCGAGCTGGGCTTCAAGGCGCTGCGCGTGATTCCGTGGCTGTGGAACCGCCCGCCGAACGACAAGCTTTACTATCCGCTGTATGTGAAGTGCATCGAGCTCGACATCCCGTTTTGCACGCAAGTGGGACATACGGGCCCGCTGATGCCTTCGGAGCCGGGCCGGCCCATACCCTACATCGACGAGGTCGCGCTCACGTTCCCCGAGCTCAAGATTTTGGGCGGGCACATCGGCTATCCCTGGACGGACGAGATGATTGCCTTGGCCTGGAAGCACGAGCACGTCTATATCGACACGAGCGCCTACTTGCCCAAGTACTATCCGCCGCAGTTGGTTCACTTCATGAACACGTACGGCTCGGACAAGGTGCTGTTCGGCACGAATTTTCCGATGCTGGCGCTGGAGAAATGCGCCGAGCAGGCACGCGCGCTCGATTTGAAACCGGAAGCGAAGCGGAAGTTTTTGCGCGAGAACGCCGTGCGGTTGTATAAATTGGCGTAGAGGGGCCGTTGGCCCTATCGGCGAGGCAACACATGGCCGAACCGAGCGGCGACAAGTTGTATGTCGAGCTGCCGGCCTCGCAGACGCGCAAGCGGCTGAAAGGGTTTGGCCATGGCGTGCGCAAGGTGCAGTCGGCCGGACGCGGCCGCTCAGTCGTCATTCATACGGCAACCGGTCGGCACCTCGAAGAGCTGATGGCCCAGTTCGCGGACGTCGAGTGCGGCACGAACGATCCGCACGCCGGAGCGATTGCGAATCCGGTTTCGCCTGAATCGGACCCGAGTCGTTTCGACTCGAACGAATGAGCCGCTCTTCACGGCGCGTCTTCAATCGTCTCGCCGCCGGCGCGAGTGGCCATCGCCGCCCAAGTGAGTTGATTGATCATTTCGTCGATGAAGCGCACACTGCCGTCGCCGAAAAGCACATTGCAGCCGCCCGTGTGCTCGCTATACATCTCGTCGACGAAGCCCAATGGGCTGTTAGGCGGGTGGATAATCACGATGCCCTCGTCGCTGCCGCCGGGTCCGCTGTGAACATTGATCTGCGGAGCGGCCGCGTCAGGGCTGATGGCGGGGAAGTTGCGGCTGGGGAATGTCATCGAGCCAGGCACGATGCCGACCCACGTCGAGTCGCTGTGCAGCGGCGTTTGCTCGCCCATGAAGACCGTGTGGCTCGTGCCATCGGTGATGTCTTTGATCCTGATGCGGCTATTGCGAAACAGTGGGCCGTCGGCGATGGTCGCCAGGTTGGGCGCGGAGTTTTCCCACACCTCGGGGCGGCCCGCGTTTGCGACATAATGCCCGCGCGCAAAATCGGCCAGCACCCCCGCTTCGTTGCGAACCTGGTAGTGCCTTGACTCGTCCGACACCGAGGGGCACAGGTAGGTGCTGATCGTCTGCAGGGCCGGCGTGGCGTTGCCGGGCGACCAGCAGGGCCGCGTCAGGTCAAAGGCGTCGCGATAAGCGGACGATTCGAGATACGGCAGGATTTCGAACAAGCACGTCCAGCCCGGCCCGGCGTCGCCAGTTTCTTCGCTGGGTGGGCCCATCTCGCCGCCGGCGTGCGAAACGTATGCGGACGGAAAACTTTTTTTCGAATCGTGGAAGTTCAGCATCGCGATGCCGATCTGCCGCAGGTTGTTCGCGCACTGGGCGCGGCGGGCCGTCTCACGCGCGGATTGAACGGCGGGCAGCAACAGCGCGACCAGCAGTCCAATCACGGCGATCACGACCAATAGCTCGACGAGCGTGAACGCGGCGCGCGGGCGCGCGAGCGTGCTTTTGGAATTCATGAATATCACCCCACTCTCAGGACCTGGCTGCGCATGCAGCCGGCAAGTCAACGACGCGCAGGAGTGCTGACCGAGACTCGCGCGCAAGCAATTAGCGCGCATAGGTTCGCCGGATGGCGAGATCGGCCAGCTTTAGAACGCGGCTGGGGGAGCCCGCGAGTGCGTGAGGCGAGCGACTCGAACGAGCGGCTCGGCGGGGATGGCTACGGCAACGTGGGGCGCGACCGCCTCCACGCCCGCAGGAGTGCAGGTGACGGCGGGCAGAACTCGCTGGCCGACGAAGCGGCAAATCGTGCAGTCGTCGTCGTGGGAATCGCCTGCGCTGGCGACAACGATCTGGGCGCGATGTTCGCAATCGCCTGCATGTTCATGCTCGTCGGCTGCATGGTGTGCGCTGGCGACGTGAGCGTGCGCGCAGCAAGCGCTGGCATGATGGTCGCGCGCAGGATGATCGTGCAGCCACCCGGTCAGCACATTGCTTGCGGCATAGGTGCTAAGCAGGAGCAGCGTGACGAATCGATGCGGACGGCGGCGAAACATGAAAGTGCCACTTGTGGCGGGGTGATACGGCACTTTACACGCGAAAGCGGGCCAAAGTCAATGCAAGCCGCAGTGCTGCGACCGGCGCAGTGCTCACTGCCGCGTCGCGCGAAACGAGTTGAGCATGGCGTGCGCCTGGCCCTGGTGATGGCCCTCGTGCCAAGAAATGATGTTAAAGACGTCGCGGACAGTTAACTTGCGATCGGCCAGCGGCGGAGGGATTTCCACCAGCCGGTCGTCGCCGTAGTTCGCCAAGGTTTCCAGCATGCGGGCACGCGCGCCGGACAGCACCTCGCGGATTTGCGCGCTGGTGGGAACGTTATCGTCGGCCTTGCTGCCGCCACGGAAGCGTGGCCACAGCTCTGTCCATTGCGGTTTGCGCTGGGGCGCAAGCCGCTCGGTGGCAAAGATCTCTTCCGTGACGCCGATGTGCATGAACTGCCAGGCAATGTGGGCCCGCCCAGGTCCAAGCCGAAAAGCTAGCGCCGCTTGAGGATCAGGGAGCTTGTCAATTTCATCCAGCGTCGCCAACGTGCGGCCGCGATTGAATTCGTAACTCTTTTTGAGAATTTCAAACGTGCTCATGCGAGTCGCCCTAAACTTTTCTGAGGTTGTTTGAGGTTGATAAAGTACCGCGCTCGAATCTTAAGGCGCCGGGCAGCGGCGGGGTAGTCCCGGCGCGGCTGGCAAGCCAGGCGGGGGCGGGCTATGCTGAGCGCGGCCTTTTCGAATTTTGAGGACAGTTTGAACATGAAGAACTTGTTGGCCGTTGCACTGCTGTTCTCGTTGGCCGCCGCGTGCGCGCATGCCGCCGATGAGCCGGGTTTTGTAGCTTTGTTCGACGGCAAGACGCTGAAGGGTTGGGAAGGCAATCAGGACGTGTTTCGCGTCGTCGATGGCGCGATCGTGGGCGGCTCGCTCGACAAGCCAGTTGCCCGAAATGAGTTCCTGTGCACGCGCGATGAGTACGGGGATTTTGAATTGCGCGCGGAATTCAAGCTCGTGGGGCGCGGGGCGAACGGCGGCATCCAGTTCCGCAGCCGGCGCATTCCCAATCATCATGAGGTGCGCGGCTACCAGGCCGACCTGGGCGATGGCTGGTGGGGCTCGCTGTACGACGAATCGCGGCGCAACAAGGTGATGGCCGCGGCCGACAAGGAGGTGATCCGCGCCGCGCTTAAGCACGACGATTGGAACGAGTACCGCATTCGTTGCGAAGGTCCGCACATTCAGTTGTGGATCAACGGCCAGCAGACGGTCGACTACACCGAAAAAGAACCCGGCATCGAGCCGCGCGGCCTGATCGGCCTGCAGATCCATGGCGGAGGGCCGAGCGAGGCCTGGTACCGCAGCCTCCGCGTCAAAGCGCTGTGAGGCGCGCGCGGCATCGCCAGCCGCTGCGCCGCGTTTTCAATCGTTCGTCGCGTGTAATGCAAACACCAAAGTTCCTGTATTTCGATCTGGGCAATGTGCTGTTGAAGTTCGATCACCAGCTCGCCTGTCGCCAGATCGGCGAAGTGGCCGGGCTGCCCGCCGAGCGCGTCTGGAAGGTCGTGTTCGAAAGCGGGCTGGAGCTGCGGTACGAGGCGGGCGAGATCAGCGACGACGAATTTTTTGAAACTTTCTGCCGCGAAACCGGCACGCGGCCCGACTACGCGAAGTTTGTTTTGGCCGGCAGCGCCATCTTCACGCCCAACGCGTCGATCTTTCCCGTGATTAGCGCGCTCGACTCGGCCGGCTATCGGATGGGCATTTTGTCGAACACCTGTCGCGGCCACTGGGAGTATTGCTTTGACGGGCGATACGGGCTCATCAAGCAAGCTTTCGAGGTTCATGCGCTGAGTTATGAACTCGGCGCGTGCAAACCGTCGCCCAAGATTTTTACGGGGGCAGCCCGACTTGCCGGCGTAGCCCCCAGCGAGATTTTCTTCACGGACGACATTGCAGGGCACGTGGCCGCGGCGCGTCAGGCCGGTTTCGACGCCGTGCTGTATACGACCACGCGCCAGCTTGTCTCCGACCTGCGCGAGCGCGGCTTGGAATTCAACTACTGATACGAAACGCACGAAGCGTCACTCCGCCAGGCTCAACTCGCCAATCAGCTCGGGGTCGAGGCCGCACAGGTCGGCAATCGAATCCACCACGATGTCGGGCCGGTACGCATAGCGGGCCAGATCTTCGCGGCGCGTTCCGCCTGACAGGACGAGCACCGTGCGATAGCCCATCTGAACTCCGCCCAGGATGTCGGTTTCCATGGTATCGCCGATGATGGTGGTCTCTGCGGTGGCCAGTCCCAGCTCCTTGCGGGCCATGCGCATCATGACGGGACTGGGTTTGCCGACGCTGAAGGCAGCCAGGCCGGTCGCCGTTTCGAGCATGGCCACGATCGCGCCGCAGCCGGGGCGCGTGCCATGTTGCGTGGGGCAGTTGGGATCGAGGTTGGTGGCGATGAGCTTGGCGCCGGAGAGGATCATGCGCGTGGCCGCCTCGAGCATTTCGAAGGTGAACGCGCGGCCTTCACCGACCACGACGTAATCGGGATCGTGGTCGACGATCGCGTAGCCATTGGCGTGCAGCGCCTGCAGCAGTCCGCCTTCGCCAATCACGTAGGCGGTTCCGTTGGGAAGCTGTTGAGCCAAAAACCGCGCGGTTGCGATGGCGCAGGTGAAGACATGCCGCTCTTCGACGTCGATGCCCATGCGCATGAGGCGCGTCACGACGTCACGGCGGGTGCGCTGGCTGTTGTTCGTCAGGAAAGTGAAGGGCACCTGCGCTGCTTGCAGTTGACCAATGAATTCGGCGGCGCCGGCAATGAGCTCTCCGCCGCGATAGATCACGCCATCCATGTCGATCAAGAATCCTCGTTGCATCAGAATTCCTTATTTGCCCGTTGGAAAGTTCAAGCACAATCTTGGAAAGAATCGCCGTTGCGAACTGGCGCGTGCATCGTTGCAAGGAACGTGCCGCCTTGCCAAGAGACGACACGAATTCCTCATGGAACGCGAGCGCCGCCATCACATGGGCGCGCAAAGGCTTGATCCTGCGCGAAGGCTGCGCAGCAATTCAGCAATGCTGCGCGTGCTGGCTGCAAGAAAACAGGGCAGGGGGGAGGGCATCGCCGCGCTTGAAAAATGGCGACCGCCAGTCGCTCAAGATTGCCAAGCCGGCTTGCGCTTGTTGAAGAACGCCTCGATGCCTTCACGAATTTCAGCGGTCTCCCAGCTATCGGCAAGCGCGGTAGCCGTGTAAGCCAGGTTCTCTTCGTGGCCGTGCGCGCTGACGAAGCGAATGAGTTCTTTTGCGCTGGCAATCGCCCCAGGCGCGCAAGCCAGCGCCGCGTCGACCTCGCGCTCGATCGCGCGATCGAGCTCGTCGGCCGAATGGACCACCTCGTTGAGAAGACCGATGCGCGCAGCCGCCGCGCCATCGAGCCTGGTTGCATTGAGCATGACGCGCCGCGCGGCGGGCGCGCCGATCTTCGCCACGACATAGGGCGAGATCGTGGCCGGAATCAATCCGAGCGTCACTTCAGTCAAACGGAAAGACGAGCTCGCCAGCCCGACGGCGATATCGCAAATCGAAATCAGTCCGAGCCCACCTCCGAACGCCGAGCCATTGATGCGGCCAATCAAAATCTTGGGCAGTTCGTTGAGTTCGGCCAGCACCTGAGCGAACTCGGTCGCATCCGCCAGCCGTCCTTCGCGCGTGTTGTTCGCCTGCCGCTGCATGCCTTTGAGATCGCCGCCGGCGCTAAACACGTCGCCCGCGCCGGTGAGCACGATGGCTCGCACGCTGCTGTCCGCAGCCAGCTCGCGGGCAGCGGTCCGCAGGGCGCGCATGAGGTCCTGCGACATGGCGTTTTTGGCCTCGGGCCGGTTGAGGGTCAGCCGCCCGACGCCGCGCGAATCGAGCTCCACTCGCACCAATTCTGACTCGCTCAAGGGTCATCTCCCCGCTAGGCCTGCACGTGAAGTGGGAATGTGCCGAATGGCTCCGACGAGCAGCAATCGTATGCCATGCCCGCAGCGGCTGCAAAGTCGCCGGCCGTTCTCTGGCAACGCGCGGGCGGCTCAGATAGAATCGCTCGCGGCGGGATTCCAGGCAGGTGCTTTCGAAAAGGTTCACACGAATGGCTACCGAAGTACGCGAATCGGTCGGCGAGGCGGTCGTTCCAGGCACGGGGTTTACCAAGGCGCATCAACTGTTCCGCGAAACCGTGCGGCGGTTCGTCGACACGGAAATCAATCCGCACGTCGACCAGTGGGAAGAGGACGAGCTGTTTCCGGCCCACGAGCTGTTCAAAAAAGCCGGCGACCTGGGGTTGCTCGGGTTGTCTTACCCCGAGGAGTACGGCGGCGCCGGGGCCGACTACTGGTACAACATGGCGATGGCCGAGGAGCTGGCGCGGTGCCGCGGCGGCGCCATCCCGATGGCGATGGGCGTGCAAACCGACATGGCGACGCCCGCCTTGAACCAGTACGGCTCGCACGAGCTCAAGAAACAATTCCTGGAGCCGGCTATTCGCGGCGACGCCGTGTGCTCGATCGCCGTGACGGAGCCCGGCGCGGGCTCGGACGTGGCCTCGATCCGCACGCGCGCGGATCGTGTCGGCGACGACTATGTCATCAACGGCAGCAAGATGTATATCACCAACGGCGTGCAAGCCGATTGGCTGTGCGTCTTGTGCCGCACCACGCCTGGCAACACGTACAAGGGGATGTCGCTCATTATCGTCCCTAGCAACACGCCTGGTTTTTCGGTGGCCAAGAAGCTCAAGAAGATGGGCAATTGGGCCAGCGACACGGCCGAGCTGGTTTTCGAGAACGCGCGCGTGCCGGTCCGCAATCGGATTGGCGAAGAAGGGCAGGGCTTCATCTACCAGATGCAGCAGTTCCAGAACGAGCGGCTGATTAGCGCGCTGGGCGCGGCGGCCGGCGCGGAAAAAATCATCCGCATGACCATCGAGTATTGCCGCGGGCGCGAGACGTTCGGCAAGCCGCTCATCGAAAACCAATGGATCTACTTCAAGCTCACCGAGCTGTTGACCGAAGTCGAGTTCCTCAGGCAGATGTGCTACCACTGTGGGCGGCTGATGGACCGCGGCGAAGATTACACGCGCGAGGCATCGATGGCCAAGCTGAAGGCCGGCCGGCTGGTTCGCCAGGTGGGCGACACCTGCCTGCAATTCCACGGCGGCATGGGTTACATGGAAGAGTATCCGATGGCACGCTATTACCGCGATTCGCGGCTGATGTCCATCGGCGCGGGCGCGGACGAGGTGATGCTTGGCATCCTGGCCAAGATGGAAGGAATCGCTCCCAAGCGGGGCAGCTAATCACGTTGCCAGGAGTCGCGAGCGGTGCGGCGACAGACCCTTCCATCGAATCTCGACACGCGCTCGCCCCATTTCGAAGCCAATCGCGCGGCGGTGCTCGAGCGGCTGGCTGAAATCAAAACCCTGCTGGCGGCGGCACGCGCCGGCGGAGGTCCCAAGCTCGTGGCGCGCCACCATGAGCGCGGCAAACTGCTGGTGCGGGAACGCATCGAGCTTTTGATCGATCGCGATTCCCCCTTCCTCGAGCTGTCGCCGTTGGCGGCGGCGGGAACGGAATATGAGGTGGGGGCATCGACGGCGGCCGGAATTGGCGTGGTCGCGGGAGTCGAGTGCTACATCAGCGGCAACGATCCCACGGTCCGCGGCGGCGCCGTCAATCCCTACACCATGCGCAAGGGAATGCGCGGCTTTGATATCTCGATGCACAACCGCCTGCCGCACATTTCGCTCACCGAGTCCGGCGGAGCGGACCTGCCTCGGCAATCGGAAATCTTCCTGCCCGGCGGCGCGAGCTTCCGGCATTTGACGCAGTTGTCGGCCGCCGGTATCCCGACCATCGCGCTGGTGTTTGGCAACTCGACGGCCGGCGGCGCGTATACGCCCGCCATGTGCGACTACACGGTGTTCGTGCGCAATCGGGCCAAGGTTTTTCTGGGTGGGCCACCGCTGGTGAAGATGGCCACCGGAGAAGAATCGAACGACGAGGAGCTGGGCGGGGCCGAGATGCACTCGCGGATCTCGGGATTGTCCGATTATCTGGCCGAGGACGAGCTGGATGCCCTGCGGATCGGCCGCGAGATCGTGGCCAACCTGGGCTGGAAGAAGCTGGGCCCGCCGCCAAATCCCGATTTCGAAGAGCCGCTTTACGACGCGGAGGATTTGCTGGGACTGGCTCCGGCGGACCTCAAAATTCCGGTCGACATGCGCGAGATCATCGCGCGCATCGTCGATGGCTCGCAATTTCATGAATTCAAGCCGGCCTACGGGGCGAACCTGCTCACCGGCTGGGCCTCGCTGCACGGCTACGAGATCGGCATTCTTGCCAATCAGCAAGGCGTGCTGTTTTCGAGCGAAGCCCAAAAGGCGGCGCAGTTCATTCAACTGGCCAACCAGCGCCCGGTGCCGCTGTTGTTCATCCAAAACGTGACCGGCTACATGGTCGGCAAGCAATACGAGCAAGCCGGCATCATCAAACACGGCGCCCACATGATCAACGCCGTGTCGAATAGCAAGGTGCCGCACCTGACCTTGCAAATTGGCGGCTCGTATGGGGCGGGGAATTATGGCATGTGCGGGTACGCCTATCGCCCGCGGTTCCTGTTCATCTGGCCCAACAGCAAGACGGCGGTCATGGGGCCGCAACAATTGGCCGGCGTGCTGTCGATCGTGCGCCGCGCCGCGGCCCAGGCCGGCGGAAAGCCTTTTGACGAAGCGCAAGACGAACAGTTTCGCCGCGCCGTGGAAGAACAGATCGAAAAGGAATCACTGGCCACGTTCACTAGCGGCCAGGTGTTCGACGATGGAATCATCGATCCGCGCGACTCGCGCACGGTGCTGGGGATCGCGCTGTCGGCCGCGCTGTCCGCCGAAGTAGCCGGCGCGGAGCGTTTTGGCGTATTCCGGATGTGAGCTGCGATGAGCCTTCGCCCCATCAACAAGGTGCTAATCGCCAACCGGGGCGAGATTGCGCGCCGCATCATGCGCACCTGCCGCGAAATGGGCATCCACACGGTCGCGGTTTATTCCGATGCCGACCACAAGGAGCTGTTCGTGCGCGAAGCGGACGAAGCCGTGCCCATCGGCGGCCCGCGACCCGGCGAGTCCTATCTTCGCGGCGATACAATCGTCGAGGCGGCGCGCGTCAGCGGCGCGGACGCGGTTCATCCTGGGTACGGGTTTCTGTCGGAGAATGCCCCGTTCGCGCAAGCTTGCCAGGACGCGGGGCTGGTGTTCATCGGCCCCAAGCCGGAAACGATCGCGCTACTGGGATCGAAGATCGAAGCCAAAGAGCGGATGCGGATGGCCGAAGTGCCGCTGTTGGCCAGCGTACGCGTCGAAAAACAAAACTCGGCGCAGCTCGTTCGCGAACTGGAACCGCTCGGCTGGCCGGTGGTCATCAAGGCTTCGGCCGGCGGCGGCGGCCGAGGAATGAGAATTGTCTCGCAAGCCGCGGAGCTGGGCGACCTGGTCGAGCTTGCCCGATCCGAGGCGCAAGCCGCTTTCGGCGATCCGGCCCTATTCATCGAGCCCTACCTGAGCGGCTCGCGGCACGTGGAAGTGCAGATCGTGGGCGACGAGCACGGCAACGTGGCACACTTGTTCGAGCGAGAGTGCTCCATCCAGCGGCGGCACCAAAAGATTATTGAAGAGTCGCCCTCGCCCGCGCTGACCACCGAGTCGCGCCGCGCCCTGCTCGAGGCTGCCGTTCGGGCGGCGCGTTCCGTGGGATATGTGAATGCCGGCACGGTGGAGTTTCTGTTCGCGCCGGACGGCAAGTTCTACTTTCTCGAGGTCAACACACGGCTGCAAGTGGAACATCCCGTTACCGAGTGCGTCACGGGGCTCGACCTGGTGCGATTGCAGATCGGGATCGCGCGCGGCGAGCCCCTGCCAGATGCCGTGCACGCCATCCAATCGCAAGGGCACGCCATCGAAGCACGACTGTACGCCGAAGATCCCGTTGAAGATTATCGGTCGTCGGCAGGCAGACTGCATACCTTTTCGATGGAGTGCATGAGCGGGCTGCGGGTGGACTCGGCTGTCGCAAGTGGCTCGCTCGTCTCGCCGTATTACGACCCGATGTTGGCCAAAGTGATCATTCATGCGCCCACGCGCGAGGAAGCCGCGCGGCGACTTGCGCAGGCGCTGGCCCGCGCCAGAATCCACGGGCTGCGGACCAATCGCGATCTGCTGGTCGGCGTGCTTTCGCACGCGGAGTTTCTGGCCGGCCGCACGGACACGGATTTTTTGACCCGCAACGACGTGGCGACGCTGGCGAAGCCCGTGGCCGATGCCGCGGCCGAGCGACTGCACGCGGCGGCGGCCGTGCTCTTTGCGCAAGCCGAGCGCCGCCGCAAGGCCGAGGTGCTTCCGCACATTCCCAGCGGCTGGCGGAACAACCCTTCGCAAATGCAGAGTGTGCAATTGGCCACGCGCGGCACGGAGATCAAAGTCGAATATCAATTCGAACGCGGCGGGCTGAACATCCAAATTGATCGCGAGCCGCTCGCGCAAGCATCGTGCGAGGTGATCGACTCGAACTCGATTCGGCTACGCGTTGCGGGCGTTGAGCGGACCTATCACGTGATGCATGTCGAGAACACGTTTTACGTGGACAGCCCGCTCGGCGCGTCGGAGTTCGTGGAGTTGCCGCGATTTCCCGTGCCTGGGCAGCAATTGACGGCCGGTTCGCTCGTCGCGCCGCTGCCGGGCGTGGTGCACGAGGTTCGCGTCGCCCCGGGCGACTCGGTCGCGGCCGGCGACGTACTGCTGGTGCTCGATTCGATGAAAGTTTTTCACCGGATCACCGCTCCGCACGCGGGCCAGGTGGCTGACGTGCGCGTGGCCGCCGGCGCGCAGGTGGATCAAGGGGCGCTTTTGGTCGTGATCGACGTCGGCGAAGGAAAAACCAGCGGAGCCTCCCGTGCCTGAACAGAATGCAAAGCCGCTGCGCATCGCCAACTGCTCCGGCTTTTACGGAGATCGCCTGTCCGCCGCCCGAGAGATGGTGACGGGCGGACCCATCGATTTTCTGACAGGCGATTATCTGGCCGAGCTCACGATGATGATTCTGTGGAAGGACCGGCAGAAGAATCCTGGGCGCGGGTATGCTGTGACTTTCCTGCGGCAGATGGAGGACGTGCTGGGCGAAGCGCTCCAGCGAGGCATCAAGATCGTGACGAACGCCGGCGGACTCAATCCGGCGGGGCTGGCAACCGCCTTGCGCGAGCTCGTCGACCGGCTGGGGCTTACGGCCAAGGTGCTGCACATCGAGGGGGACGATTTGATGCCCCAGCTCGGCACCCTGTTGGAACGGGGTGAGCCGCTTGCGCACTTGGAAACCGGACAGCCGCTCAAGGAGCTGCGCGCCAGGCCGCTCAGCGCGAATGCTTATTTGGGCGCGTGGGGAATTGTCGAAGCCTTGCGGCAGGGCGCCGACATCGTGGTTTGCCCACGCGTGACCGATGCATCGGTCGTGGTCGGGCCAGCCGCGTGGCATTTCGATTGGAGACTCGAGGATTGGGATCGCCTGGCCGGCGCGGTGGTCGCGGGCCACGTCGTCGAATGCGGGGCCCAGTGCACCGGCGGCAACTACGCGTTCTTCAAAGAGATCGAGGGGCTCGAGCATCCCGGCTTCCCCATCGCCGAAATGCACGCGGACGGCTCGAGCATTATCACGAAGCATGAAGACAGCGGGGGCGCGGTCACGGTCGGCACCGTGATGGCACAACTGCTCTATGAGATTGATGGTCCGCGGTACATCAATCCGGATGTGGTGGCGCGGTTCGATACGATTCGGCTCGCACAAGAGGCAAAGGACCGCGTGCGCATCTCCGGCGTGCGCGGCGAACCGGCCCCGGACCGGATCAAAGTATGTCTGAATTATCTGGGTGGCTACCGCAACCAGATGACCTTCGTGCTCACCGGATTGGATATCGACGCGAAGGCCGCGCTCGTGGAGCGCACCTTGCGCGCCAAGCTCGATGTGGCGGGACTCGATTCGTTGGAATTCGATCTCGCCCGCACCGACAAGACCGACGCCGGCACGAATCAAGAAGCATCTGCGTTATTGAAGGTGACCGCGAAGAGCCATGACGAGAAGCGCGCCGGCCGCGCGTTTTCGAGCCCGGTCATCGAAATGGCTTTGGCCAGCTATCCGGGCTTCTTTTGCACGACACCGCCCTCGGATGCGCACCCGTTTGGCGTGTATTGGCCGACGCTGGTGCCCGTTGATGTTCCTCGGCAGGTGGTCGTGTTGGAGAACGGATCGCGAGTTGACGCCCCGCGCGCGAAGGGCGAATCGCTCGCAGAGCCTGTTGCGCCCGCGCGGGTGGAAATTCCCACCGCGGCGACGGGCGAACTGGTGCTGGCGCCGCTGGGCGCGGCCTTTGCGGCGCGCTCGGGCGACAAGGGGGGCAATGGCAACGTTGGCATCTGGGCCGACACTGCGGCGGGCTATGCGTGGCTGGAGGGATATCTTACGAGCGAACGATTGAAGGCGCTCATGCCGGAAGCCGCGAAGCTCGAAGTGCGCCGTTACGAGTTTCCGAATTTGTTCGCGCTCAATTTCGTGGTAGTTGGATTGCTGGGCGAAGGCGTGGCGTCGTCAACCCGCTTCGACCCGCAGGCAAAAAGCCTGGGCGAGTATCTGCGCTCGCGGGTGGTCGAGATTCCCCGCGCCGTGCTGCGCTAGCCGCGCTCGGGCTGGCACGCCTGGTCACGCAGCACGCGGCGCAGGATTTTTCCGATATTGCTCTTGGGCAGCGACGTCAAGAAGTTCACTTGCGAGGGTGCTTTGAAGCGCGCGACCTTGCAGCACACGTGCTCGATGACCTCGGTTTCACACACGCTCGCGCCCGCCTTGGTGACCACGAACGCCACGACATTTTCGCCGTACACCGCGTCGGGCACTCCGACCACGGCGGCCTCGGCAATGGCAGGGTGTTCGTGCAGCACGGCTTCGAGCTCGGCGGGATAGATGTTTTCGCCGCCGCGAATGATCATGTCCTTCTTGCGATCGACGACGTACAAATAGCCGTCGTCGTCCAAGCAGCCAATGTCGCCGGTGTGCAGCCAACCATTCCGCAGGATCTGCTGGGTTTCCTGGGGACAGTTGTGGTACCCGTGCATGACCACGGGGCCGCGAATGCAGATTTCCCCGCGCTCGCCAGCCGCCAGTGGGCGATCGTCGTCATCGAAGATACGCAGCTCGAGATTGATATAGGCGCGGCCGGCCGAACCCGGTCGAAAGGGCTCGGTGCGGCGGTTGGCGGTGCCCAGCCCGCTGGCTTCGGTCAGTCCATAGACCTCGCGAATGCGACATCGCGGGTACTTGCGCATGAAGGCCTGCGCCAACTCGACAGGCAGCGGCGCGCCGCCGCAGATGATCTCGACCAGCGAGCCCAAATCGAACTCGGCGGCCTTGGGATAGTTGAGCAGGAACGCCAGCATGGTGGGCACTGCGGCCGTGGTCGTGCAGTGATGCTGCTGAATCAAGGTCATGAACCGCTCGGGCTCGAACCACCGCATCTGGATCAGCCGCGATTTGCCGGCCAGATGCGCCGGAATGCGGAGCAGGTCGTTCATGATCGCCACACCAAAGATGTGCGCGATGGGCATGGCGCTCAACGTCACGCGCGGACCTTGCCAACTGTCGAGCATGCTGGCCTCGCTCACGGCCTCGGAGCTGGCCAACAGGTTGGCGTGCGAGAGCAACACGCCTTTGGCGCGGCCCGTTGTGCCCGACGAATACAACATGACGGCGACATCCTGGCCATCGATGTTGGCGGCCAGCGAGCCGGGCGCGCCGGAGAGCAGGTCTTCGAGCCGCAACTCGGGCGGATTCGCCTGGCGATTTTCCGATCCGCCTTGCACGAGAATCGCGCGCACGTGAGCTAATCCAATTACGGCTTCGCGCACGCTGAGCAGACGATCGACGTCGGTAATGACGAGCTCGGCCTGAATGTCGCTTAGAACGTAGCGCACTTCGGCCGGAGCGCATTGCGGCATGATCGGCACGCCGGTTGCGCCGGTGCGAAAGATGCCTTGGAACAGCGGATAGATGAGCGGATGGTTCATCATCACCACGGCCGCCCGGGCGCCGCGTGCCAGCCCCAGCTCAGCCAAACCGGTTTGCAAGCGCCGCGCGAGGTCGAGCAGTTGGAAGTTCGCATAGCGCTCGCCATCCATTTCGTAGACGACGTGCTCGCCTATGCGTTCGGCGGATGCTTCGGCCAGCTCGGCAAGATTGCGAATGGGCATGGTGGCCTCCGATGGGGGAGGTGAGTGATGTGTTTGCTTGAGCGCTCGTGAAGACACGCCGGGTGTGCGCCGCGAGCGAAATTCCCGGCTCAGGATAACCGATCGGGCTGTGAAAGTCGCGAATTGGGTTATACTGACCCGCTTACGCAACTCGAGTCGACCAGTGGGGAGGAACGCTAATGCGGTTTTTGATCGTCTTCGCTTCAGCGCTTGCGCTGCTGGCCGGCACGGCTCGAGGAGCCATGGTGATCAACGTCGGCCAAATTCCTCTCTTTCCCGACCGGGCCGGCCAGTCATTTGCCGTTTACCTAGTGTCCGATGCTCTCGATTCGACCCAGGCTTTGAGTTTCAATGCGCAGTTGGGCGACGGCGGGCCTCTCATAGGAGGCGTTGATATTACGCCATTGATGACCGGCGATGCCACCGGCCCGGGAACGCTTTTTGAATTCAACCACAACCCGCCGGCCGATGGTAGTGTTCCCCCGTCGTTCGTAAACATTGGGTTCTTAGATGTCTCAGGTACCGTATCAATCCCTGTGGGCACCTCGGTGTTGGCAATCCTGACATTCGATACGACTGGATTTGGTCCCGGCTATTCCACGACGCTCAAACTCAAAGATACGCTTAACGGTGACACCCAGATCCCCAGCTCGGAAGGCCCGTTAACGATTCACAACGGATCGATTACGGTCATTCCTGAGCCATCGACCGTGGTTCTTGGCGCGCTCGGTTTGATCGGCCTGGTTGCGTGGGGCTGGCACAAGCGCAGAGCGTAAAGGGCTGCGTCAATGCACGTCGCGATTCCGCTTGAGATTGCCGGTGCCGAGTGTGGCGGAAGCGCTAACATCGCCATACAGGAAA
>DATJEN010000028.1:0-7488 GCA_035496575.1 Pirellulales bacterium | reverse complement strand
ACAAAACCTACGATGTCGCGCTGCGCTTCAAGCGCAACTACAAGCCGTACACCGTGCGGCTCGATGACGTGCGCGCCGACAATTACTTGGGCACCAAAACGCCCAAGAACTATTCGTCAGACATCCACCTCGCCGATAAGAGCCAGGGCGTCGATCGCGAAGTGAAGATCTGGATGAACAACCCGCTGCGCTACGGCGATGAAACGTTCTATCAAAGCCAGTACAACGTGGATGAAAAGGGCCGCGAAATCACCACGCTGCAGGTGGTCACCAACACGGGTTGGATGATCCCATACGTCGCGTGCATGCTGGTTGGCACGGGCATGCTCGCGCAATTCTCGGGCACTCTGTTCCGTTTTCTGCGGCGTCGAAACGAACTGCCGCTCGAGCCCGAGGTTGAGTCGCGCCGCGTGCGGCGGGCCCGTGCGAGCGATCGCTCGCGGCCACGGCGAAGCGCCTTCGCAACCTGGTTTCCTGTCGCGGTGGTGCTGTTGTGCGGAGCTTGGGTCGCGTCGGCCGCGCTGCCGCGACGCGCTCCCATCAGCGAAATGCAGATCGATGAGTTCGGTGGGCTGCCGGTCGTCTATGAAGGTCGCGCCAAGCCGATCGACACGATGGCCCGCAACATGCTGCGCTACTTGTCGGGCAAGCAAAGCGCGACCGACGACAAGGGAAAGCCCATCTCGGCCAGCAAGTGGTTTTTAGACGTTATCACCGACCAGCCCGGCGCGCGCACCGCGCGGGTTTTTCGGATCGAAAACATCGAGGTGCTCAAGACGTTGAACCTCGAGCGGCGACAGGGCTTTCGCTATTCTCTCGATGAGTTTTCGAAGCATTTGGGCGAACTCGAGCGGCAGGCCGATTTGGCCGCGGCGCTCGAACCGGCGCACATGACCACCTATCAAAAGCGCCTGATCGAGCTGGCCAAGAAGTTGCGCCAAGTAATGATGATGAAGTTTGCGTTCGACGTGCCCAAGCCAACTAAAGAAAACGCGGAGCAAGCGGCGCGGGCTTTCTTCATGCAGCTCGATGCGCTGGCGCGCTTGCAGCCTCCGCTGGCCGTTCCGCCCGATTCGCCGGAAGCTCAGTGGGAAACGTTTGCCAAAAGCTGGTTCAACAACATCACCAACCAAGCGCACGGCAAGTCGGTCAATCCAGCCACGGTTGGATTCGAAAAGATTCTGAACGCCTATGCGGCGGGTAATGCCGAGGAATTCAACGGCGCCGTGGCGAGCTATCAAAACTATCTGGCCGAGCATTCGCCGGCGGAGCTGAACCACGATAAGGTGCAATACGAGGCATTCTTCAACCGCTTTGAACCGTTCTATTGTGCGCTCGTGCTATACGTGGTGGCCTTCGTGCTGGTCGCCTGCGGATGGCTGGGCTGGAGCGGGCCGCTCAATCGCGCGGCCTTCTGGCTGATCGTATTGGCTTTGAGCATACACACCTTCGCGCTCGTGTCCCGCATCTATATCTCCGGACGTCCCCCGGTAACCAACCTCTATTCATCGGCCGTGTTCATCGGCTGGGGCGGTGTGTTGTTGGGCATCGTGCTCGAGTCCGTTTACCGCTTGGGCATCGGCAACGTGATCGCGGCGGTGGCTGGGTTCACCACGCTATTGATCGCGAACTTCCTGGCAGGGCTCACCGACGGCGACACGCTCGGTGTCTTGCAGGCGGTGCTGGACACCCAATTCTGGCTGGCCACGCACGTGGTGTGCGAATCGCTGGGTTACACCACCACCTTCATCGCCGGGCTGTTGGGCTTGATGTATGTCATTCGCGGCGTGCTCACGCCCAGCTTGAGCCCGGCCGTGGGCAAGGATCTGGCGCGAATGATTTATGGCACGCTGTGCTTCGCCATGTTCTTCAGCTTCGTGGGCACCGTGTTGGGCGGACTATGGGCCGACGATTCGTGGGGCCGCTTCTGGGGCTGGGACCCCAAGGAAAACGGCGCGCTCATGATCGTGCTCTGGAACGCCTTGGTGCTGCACGCACGCTGGGGCGGCATCGTGAAAGACCGCGGTCTGGCTGCCTTGGCCATCGGCGGCAACATCATGACCGCCTGGTCGTGGTTCGGGGTGAACGAGCTCGGCGTCGGTTTGCACTCCTATGGATTCACCGAAGGAGTGCTCATGGCCCTGGGCATCTTTATCGTCACGCAGTTGGCCGTCGTGGGCCTCGCGCTCGTGCCCAAGCACAACTGGTGGAGCACGCGGGCTCAGGGTGCTTGATCCACCGCACGGCTGGCGCTACCGTCGTTTGTTACCGACGCGCAGCGAGCGGGCCTCGCTCGTCTCTTTTCCGCCCGCGGCCGGCATGATCGATGGAACCGGCAAGAGATTGACCAACGCCGACGTTTCACGCGTGGCTGGTACTTGAACTTCTGACTGCGGCACGAGTGCCCGCACCAGATGGACGGCTGGCTGAACGAGCACCTCGGGCTCGCGCAGCAGCTCCGCCTGTCGTTCGCCGAGCAGCACGGCGTGAGCGTGCCCCGGCAGCTCGCCACGAATCATGAGCCCTTGCGAGTTGATCGCGAATGCGGCTTTCAATTTCGTGTAGCCCAAGTCGCTGGCTTGTTGCTCGGGCAGATCCTGGCCGGCGCCGAATTGCAGGTGCTGTTCGACTGCGGCGATGAGCGTGGGGCTGATCCGGCCGGGCCCGGCGGAGATCACACCCGCCGCGCTCGCCAGGCGGCCATTTTCCACGCTCAAGTGGTCGAGCGTGAGCTGTCCCTGGCCGGAAAGCTGGTGGGGAAACTGCGTGCTGACGAGCCGATCGAGATCGATGCGCTTGAGCTCGCCGGTTACGCGCATCCGCCAGCTATGGTCGTCGACGAAGCCCGAGATGCGGCCGTGGAATTCGCTCGCGCTGCCTAAGCTGGCAACGGAAGGCCACAGGCCCGCGGCCATCGAGCACGGCAGGAAATCGGAGCCGGTCGAAAAGTCGATCGCACTTGCCGCGTGCGGCGACTGGCGCGGGCAGGCAATCGTGAGCAGCGCGGCGTGGCTGGTCGCTGGGTCGGACGATGCATGGCGGAACGACGCGCTCAAGCGCGACTCCGCTTCGCTAGATTCAATTTCGGCGTTGACATCGGTGACGCTCTGATCGCCGGCGGGCAAATGTATGGTCAGATTCTGGGCGGCCAGCCGCAGGGTGGTACCTGGTCGCTCGAGCGCAAGCGATTGCCGCGCCAATCGCCACAAGCGCTCGAGGCGAGCTCCATTGAGAACTCCTGGATGCGGCAGGCGGACGATGACCGCGGCCGCGTTCGTCTCGACTTCGACAAACGGCAGGCGCGCAAGCGGCTGCAAGGTTTCGGGGTCCGCGAGTTCAAATCCCTCGTAGAGCGTGACACCGGGCCGGGGAGTGCTCGCGCGCGAAATGTGCGCGGCCAGCCCAAGCTGGGCCGAGATGGCGCGCTCGTGGCCGCGCGTGAAGGACGCATGTCGCACGATCGCGGCGGCGCCCAACACCGCGACGGTCGGGCCCAAGCACAGCGCCACAAAGGCTGCCCGGCAGATCATCCGCCTGGTGGTTTCGTGCAGCGAGAACATCCTTGCTCTCGGTCTCCCCAATACGTTCCTGAAGTCACTTTTCGCGCCATTCTTATCGCAAAAAGGTTCCGGACCTTTTAGCGTGCGCGGGCCATGTCTTGAAACAGCTTCCAGCGGGCTTGCATTTCTTGCAGGCTGTCGCCGCCGAATTTATCGACGAGCGCAGCGGCGATCTCGAAAGCCACCACGTTTTCCAGAATCACGCTCGCCGCCGGCACCGCGCACACGTCGCTACGTTCATAGCTGGCCGGGTCGGGCTGCTTGGTATCGAGATTGATGGAGTCCAGCGGCTTGCGCAACGTGCTGATCGGCTTCTTCGCTGCCCGAATCACAAGCGGCTGGCCATTGGTCATGCCCGCCTCCAGGCCTCCGGCATTGTTCGTGGGTCGGACATACCCAAGCTGGGACGAGTCCTTCTGGGCCGGATCGAAATGAATGGCGTCGTGCACTTGCGAACCGGGCCGCCGAGCAGCTTCGAATCCTAAACCGATCTCCACACCCTTGATGGCTTGCACCGCCATGACGGCTTGCGCCAGTCGTCCGTCCAGCTTGCGGTCCCATTGGGCATGGGTGCCCAGACCGAAGGGCAACCCCTCGACGCGCACTTCGATCACTCCTCCCAGCGTGTCGCCTTCTTTGCCTTTGGCGTCAATCAGGGCTTTAACGCTCTCATCGCGATCGGGACTCAGGCTATAGATTTCGCTCGCGTCGCGAATCGCACGCTGCTCGTCGAGTGTGCCTGGCCGGGGCTCAAGCGCCATCCCGCCGAGTTCGACGACATAGCCGAACGCCGTAATCCCAAACGGCCGCAGCAACTGCTTGGCGAGCGCGCCGGCGGCGACCCGCACCGCCGTTTCGCGGGCGCTCGCGCGCTCGAGCACGCCGCGGATCGATCCCAAGTACTTGATCGCGCCGGTCAGATCGCCATGCCCTGGCCGAGGCCGTGCCAGATCTTCCATGCGCTCGAGCTTGGCGTCTTTGTTGACTACCTGCAGGGCGATGGGGCTGCCCAAGGTGGTGTTGTGCCAAATGCCGCTGAGGATCTCGACGCGGTCGGTTTCGATGCGCTGCCGTCCGCCGCGGCCATAACCGCCTTGGCGGCGGCGCAGCTCGACGTCGATCGAGTCGGTTTCCACTTCCACGCCGGCCGGAAAACCATCGACCAGCGCCAAGAGCGCTTTGCCGTGAGATTCACCAGCCGTCCAATAGCGGAGCATCGCTTAACTTCCAAGCAGCACTAGAATTGCGTCGCAGACCAAAAACACGCGCGCCGAACTCGATTTTAATCGCGGACTGCGGGCGGGAACAGGTCGGTTCTGGAGAGCTGGGGCACGCGGGCTATCTGCGCTGAAGCCTGAGCCCGCAACGCAGCCGCTTTCGACCCTGATTGAAACGGGTACATTGGGCGCATGGCGAAACCGCTCGAGGCTCTCGACTATCTGGCGAATCCCGGCAAGCACGCGGCGCCGGGTTTCTGGGTCCTGTTTGGGGATGAGCCGTTATTGAAGCGTCAGGTTCTGGCCGCGCTCAAGAGCCAGGTGCTTTCTGGCGCGGACGCCGACTTTTCGGTTTCAACGTTCAATGGGCCTGAGAGCGACATGCGCGACGTAACCGACGCGCTCGCCACGCGCGCGTTGTTCGGCGGCGGTCGGCACCTGGTGCTCATCGACGAGGCGGACGAATTCGTCAGCAACAATCGACCGGCTCTCGAGCACTACGTCGGTCATCAGCGGTCGTCCGCCGTGCTGGTCTTGGATGTGAAAACCTGGCCAAGCACGACGCGGCTCTACAAAGCGCTCGCCGAGAATGGGCTGCAAATCGAATGCAAGTTTCCATCGCCCGCGCGTCTGCTCAAATGGCTCTTTGCACGGGCGCGGGAATCGTATGGCGTGGAGATCGAGCCGGTTGCCGCGGAACTATTGGCCGAGCGCACGGAGCCTGAGCTGGGACTGATCGACCAGGAGCTGGCCAAGCTCGCCGCCATGGCGGGGCAGGGAGGGCGCATTACGCGCGAGCTGGTGAACGAAGCCGTCGGCGGCTGGCGCGTGCAGACCGCATGGGAAATGCTCGACGCAGCGCTGGCGGGCCAACCGCGTCAGGCGCTCGTGCAGCTCGATCGTCTGTTGCTGGCGGGAGAAGTGCCCATCGCGCTACTGGCACAGATCGCGGCCAGCTTGAGGCGCTTCGCAGCCGCGGCTCGCATCGTGGACCAGGCCGAGCGCTCACGGCGGCCAATCAATCTACGCCGCGCACTGGAAGAGGCCGGCGTGAAACCATTCGTGCTCTCGAAAGCGGAGCAGCAACTCAGGCATTTAGGGCGCGCTCGCGCCGAACAGCTCTACCGCTGGCTGCTCGAAGCCGACCTGGCGCTCAAGGGCACAAGCTCGTCGCCCGCCAGAAGCCGCCTCGTGCTCGAAGAGCTTATCGTGCGTTTGGCGGCCCCGGCCAGTGCCGTGACTTCCGCCGCAACTGCGGCCCTCGCGAAAAGCTCCTCCTGAAATTGACCATGGCGAACTCCCAGCAGCTTGGTACCGAGTTCCTTCGCGAAGCGCGGCGCGAGATGGCCGATTGCCATCGCAAGATCGAACATTGCGTCGAGCAACTCACGGACCAGCAGTTGTGGTGGCGGCCCAACGAAGCTACGAACAGCATCGCGAATTTGCTTTTGCATTTGGCCGGCAACATCGGACAGCGGATCGGTTCGGTCATCGGTGGCCAGCCGTTCGACCGCGACCGGGATCGCGAGTTCGCCGAGCGCGGGCCTATCGCCAAAGCGGAACTTCGCGAGCGGCTGGCTCGCTCAATCGAGCTGGCCGATCATTCGCTCTCCGCGCTTGCGGGCGAACAGTTACTCGAGGTTCGCCACTATCAGATGCTGCGCGGCGATGTTGAAGCAACCGTGTTGCGAATTGTCGTGCAAACTTTGGTTCACCTGGGCGGCCATACGCAGGAGATCATCGCGATGACGCGGCGGCAACTGGGCGACGCCTATCGATTCATGCAGCCGCCGCGGCCTGCTGGGCGCTAAGGGCGCTCAAGATCGGCGCTGTCGCCAGCGTGGTGACGACCGCCATGATCACCATCATCGCGAACAGCTCGGGCGAGATAACGCCCAGATCGAGGCCGATCCCCAGCACGATCAGCTCCATTAGTCCGCGGGTGTTCATCAGGATACCCAGGCTGGCGGCGGGGCGCCACGACAATCCCCCCAGCCGGGCAGCAACCAAGGTGCCGCCGAATTTGCCGGCCGTGGCCACGGCAATGATGACCAGGCAAATCGCCCAGTGGCTCCACTGGTCGAGTAAACCAATCTGCGTGCGCATGCCCACGAAGGCGAAGAAGGCGGGCAGCAATAGGGTGCTGACCAGTCCTTCGATGCGTTCCACCAATTGCGCGACGATCGCCTGCTCGCGCGGCAGACAGGCTCCGAACAGAAATGCTCCGAAGATGGCGTGAATGCCGATTGCCTCAGTGGCCAGCGCCGACAACAGCATTCCGGCGAGCACCAGTCCAAATGCCAGACGGCTTAGTCCCTGGACTCGATAGGAAGCGAGTGCCCGTTTGAGGAGTGGACGCGCCACAAGCATCATGATGCCGATGTACGCCACCGTGGCGGCGGTGACGAACATCGCCTGCTCGACATTCGACTGAACGACGCCCACCACCAGGGCCAGCAAGCACCAGGCCGTGACATCGTCGGTGGCCGCGCAAGCCAGCGCGATCGACCCCAGGCTCGTCTTGTGCATGCCGCGATCCGTCAAAATTCGAGCCAGCACCGGGAAGGCCGTGATTGACATCGAAATCGCGAGGAACAGAGAAAACGCGGTGAACGAAATACCGCTGGGCGCAAGCAAGGGATAAAGCCACAGCGCGAGCGCCGCGCCCATTACGAACGGCACCACGATACTGGCGTGCGAGATGGCTAGCG
>DATJEN010000027.1:0-14056 GCA_035496575.1 Pirellulales bacterium | reverse complement strand
GTGCCGTATTCTCTCGGCCGCGGACATCGCGTCCCAGCAGTGCGCCACAATCGACGACGTCTGCGCGCAGCTCGATGTTGGAGCTGGGGCTCTCATCATTGCGCAAGAGGCGCTCGGCGGTGAGACGGTTAAGCGCTTGTTCGAGTGCCTTCACAAACAACCTCCCTGGTCGGACTTTCCGCTGATCGTCCTGACCAGCAGCGGGGGCGACACGAGCCGCAACCAGAAGGTCGCGCAAATCTTTGCATATGAGAACGCCTCGTTGCTCGAGCGGCCCTTTGGCGCGAGCACGTTGGTCAGCGTTGCGCAAGCCGCCCTGCGTTCGCGGCGAAGACAGTACGAGGTCCGCCAATTGCTAGATCAACGGACAGAGCTGCTCAGAGCAGAGCGGCTGGCACGGGCCGAAGCTGAAGCCGCCAATCGCATCAAGGACGAGTTTCTGGCCAGCCTGTCGCACGAGCTCCGCACGCCGCTCAATGCCATCGTCGGTTGGTGCCAGCTTTTGCGCACCGGCAAGATGAGCGACGACGAAACGACACAGGGCCTCGAGGTCATCGAGCGCAATGCCCACGTGCAAACCCAACTGGTCGACGACCTGCTTGACGTGTCGCGCATCGTATCGGGCAAATTGCGTCTGCAAGTCCAGCAAGTGAACCTGCCCGACATCATCGAGGCCGCGATTGCGGCAGTGATGCACTCGGCCACCGCCAAGAACATCCGCCTGGTGCGCAAGATCGACTCTAGCCTGGCAGCCGTGTGGGGCGATCCCGCGCGCTTGCAACAGATCGTTTGGAACCTGCTCACGAATGCCATCAAGTTCACACCTAAAGACGGAAAGCTGACGGTTGGGCTCGCGCGCATCGATTCGAACGTTGAAATCCAGGTGACGGATAACGGGATCGGCATCGCGCCCGAGTTTCTACCCTATGTGTTCGATCGCTTCCGGCAGGCGGACGCCTCGACAACCCGGGCACATGGCGGGTTGGGCCTGGGATTGGCCATCGTGCGACAGCTTGCCGACATGCACGGCGGCAGCGTTCGAGTGGAAAGCGCCGGGCAGGGGAAAGGCGCCACCTTCATCGTGCAGCTCCCCATCAGACCGACAAGCGCGATCGAACCGCGCAGCGAAGAATTGAATGGTGAATCGAACGGGAAGACCAGTCTCCCTTGCGCAAGCGCGGATTTGTCTGGATTGCGCGTGCTGGTGGTCGATGACGACCTTGACTCGCGGAATCTGCTCAAACGAGTTTTGGTTGAATGCGGAGCGGAAGTAGAAGTCGCCGATTCGGCCGAGGGGGCGATTGCCAAGATCGACCGGTTCGGGCCTCACTTGCTGGTGAGCGACATCGGCATGCCGACCCGCGATGGATACGACCTGATCCGAGAGATTCGCGGCAAGGGTAAGAGCGGCCGCGCGCTTCCGGCCGTCGCGCTGACGGCTTTCGCGCGCTTCGAAGATCGGCAACGCGCCTTGCTGGCGGGCTTTCAAATGCATCTGATGAAGCCCGTCAATCCCAGCGAGCTGACCGCCGCCGTGGCGAGCCTGGCCGGCCGCACAGGCCTTCCATAATGCCCCGCGGCGGGTCCGCCCCCGCTGAATAGCTTGTGCGGGCCTGTCTTGTTCTGGCGCTCGCCAAGACGGATCATGAAGGGAACCAAACCGTGGTGCCCCAGCTCACCGACCTATGCCAACTCACGACGTCACCAACCAGGCTCCGGCGCTCGTTGACTACAATCTGTTCTCGCGAGACCGCGCGCTCAACGAAGCCGTCGAGCGGGAGGGCGCCAGTTGGGTGATTCCAACGGCCCGCAAACTGGGAGAAACACTCGGCAGTGGCGACGTGATCGAGTGGGGCTTTGAGGCCAACAACAATCCACCGGTGCTGCACACGCACGACGCGCGCGGGCGGCGCGTGGACCAGGTGCACTATCACCCTTCGTACCATGCCCTGATGCGGCTGGCCGTCGAATATGGATTGCACAACTCGCCTTGGCGTGAGCCGCGCGAGGGCGCCCACGTGGCCCGAGCGGCGCTATTCTTCCTGGTTGGACAAAACGAGCCTGGCCACAGTTGTCCAATCTCGATGACGTATGCCGCGGTTCCCACGTTGCGGCGGGAACCGGACGTGCTCTCGCGCTGGCAGCCGCTGCTGGCCGGTACTCAATACGATCAGCGGTTCGTTCCGGCCGAACAGAAATCATCCGTGCTCATCGGCATGGCCATGACCGAAAAGCAGGGCGGCTCGGACGTGCGCGCCAACACGACACGCGCAGTGGCGTGCGACGTAGGCGGAGGAGGCGCCAACTATCGCATCACAGGGCACAAGTGGTTTTGTTCGGCGCCGATGAGTGACGCGTTCCTGGTGCTCGCCCAAGCGCCCGGCGGCCTGTCGTGTTTTCTGCTGCCGCGTTGGACGCCAGATGGAAAGCTCAACAACTTCTACCTGCAACGGCTGAAGAACAAGTTGGGCAATCGCTCAAACGCGTCCAGCGAAGTGGAGTTTGATGGCGCGCTGGCCCGACTGATCGGTGAGGAAGGCCGCGGCGTGCGGACCATCGTCGAGATGGTGAACCACACCCGGCTTGATTGCACGCTGGGCTCGGCGGCGCTCATGCGGCAGGCGCTCGCCCAAGCCATTCACCATACCCGGCATCGCTCGGCGTTCGGCCACCTGCTGATCGATCAGCCCGCGATGCAAAATGTGCTGGCCGATCTGTGCGTTGAAGCCGAAGCCGCCACGCTGTTGGCCATGCGGCTCGCGCGCGCCTACGACCGGGCCGAGGAATCCGAAGCCCGCTTTCGCCGCATCGCGACAGCGGTCGCCAAGTATTGGGTGTGCAAGCGGGCTGCCGTGTTTGCCGGCGAGGCGCTCGAATGCCTGGGCGGCAATGGCTTCGTGGAAGATTCGATGATGCCTCGGCTCTTTCGCGAATCGCCGCTCAATTCGATTTGGGAAGGATCGGGCAATGTGATCTGCTTGGACGTGCGTCGCGCTATTGAAACGGAGCCAGGCACGCTCGAGGTGCTCGTTGAAGAAATCGAGCGCGGCTGTGGATCCCAGCCGCGCTTCGACCAATTTGTCGCCCGACTGAAGGGACAACTGCCGGCCTTGCTCAAAGATGCCTGGCAGTCGCGGACCCTGGTAGAGCGATTGGCGCTGGCGCTCGAGGGATCGCTGGTCGTGCGATTTTCGCCTGCCGCGCTTGCCGATGCCTTTTGCGCTTCACGACTCACGCCCGAAGGTGGGCGCGCCTTTGGCACGCTGCCGGCTGGGTTGGAAATGCGCGCTATCATCGATCGGGCCTGGCCCGCCTGATGCCGCCGGACGAACTGGGCTTTCGCATCCCTTCGCGCGCGGATTTGGTACACTGGCCCGGCGCGCCGAGCGAGTCTCGGTGTTTTCTGCCCGCCCGAAGATGCAGCGAAAGGAAGATTCTCTTGCGGCCGCTCAGCAAAGTCGCGCCCGACTGGTGGGACTACACGACGTTGGACGCGCACATTCTGGAGGACGCGGCACAGCTTTCGGCCGACGACTTGTTGGGCCTTGCGCGCGCCGGTTTTTCAGTGCAGTTCTACGACACGCTCGAGGACTTCTACCTGGCCGAAGCGCTGGAATATATCTCCGCTTGGCGCCAGGCCACGCCCGACGAGCCTGTCGGTATCTGTGGACCGATCGGGCCGACCGAACAATTGCCGCTTGTCGCGCGGCTTGTGAACGAACTGGAGCTCGATCTGCGGCATGCGCATTTTTGGGGCATGGACGAATGGGCCCTGGACGGCAAACCAGTAGGCGAGGACTTTGCTCTGAGCTTCGCCCGCGCCGATCGCGAGCTGTGTTTCAATCGGATCCGCCCCGAACTGCGCATGCCAGAATCGAACCTGCACTTCCCAATCGGCGACCTGGCTGAATACTCGGCCAGCTTCGACCGCGTGCGCTGCGCCGTCATGCAGGGAGGGCAGGGGGAAGTCAAGCACTGGGCTTTTAACGATCCTCCGCGTCGCGTGGCCCCACACGACAAGCAGCCGCCGCCGGCCAGCGACTATCGCAAGCTCGGCACGCGGTTGGTCGAGTTGCACCCCATGACGATCATCCAAAACGCGCGCACGTCGGGCGGAGGCGTGGTCAGCGGCGTGCCGACTCATGCCATTAGCGTTGGGCCGCGCGAGACTTGGAAGGCGGAAAAAGTCTCCATCTGGCAGGCGGGTTTTCACGACAATCCCTTTGGCATGCGATTGACCGCGATGATGATCTCAGAGCGAATGGTCGATACCGCGGTGCCGATGTCGCTGCTGGCCGAGCATCCCAACGTGCAGTTCAACTTTTTCCGTGGCGGGATCGGATCCTGCCAGGCGGAAATGCATTGACCATCCCCACCGAATGCAGGCGCTCCGATGAATCAGCGTAAGCGGGCCTTCGCCGTCGCCGCGCACCCGGATGACATCGAGTTCGTTATGGCCGGCACGCTGATCTTGCTGGGCGAGGCAGGCTATGAATTGCACTACATGAACATCGCCAACGGGTGTTGCGGTTCAGACGAGCACAGCGCGGCGAACACCGCGCGAATTCGCGAGCGCGAAGCGATGGCCGCGGCCGAGAGCATCGGTGCCGAGTTTCACCCCAGCCTGGTGAACGATCTGGAGATTTTCTACGACCACGACACGCTTACCCGTCTGGCTGCCGTGATGCGTGAGGTCGCGCCCGAGATTCTGCTTGTGCATTCTCCGGCGGATTACATGGAAGACCACATGAATGCCTGCCGACTGGCCCTGACGGCCGCTTTCGCGCGCGGCATGCCCAACTATCCGACCGTGCCCGAGCGGGCTCCGATTGCCCAGGCGGTCACGGTGTACCACGCGCAGCCGCATGGCAATCGAGACGAGTTTGGCGAGTTGGTGCGGCCCAGTTTGTTTGTCGACGTGGCAGCGGTCATGGAGCGCAAGACCGCCATGCTTGCCTGCCATCAGAGCCAGAAGGAGTGGCTCGACGTCAGCCAAGGGTTTGACTCGTACCTGGACACGATGAAAGAGCTGATGCGCGAATTGGGCCAGCTGTCGGGCCGCTTTGAATATGCCGAGGGCTGGCGGCGGCATTATCACGTCGGCTTTTGCGGCCCGCAGGACGATCCGCTGGCAGTGGCGCTCGGCTCGCGGCTGGCCCGCGGCTAAGCAACTGGTTGGGGCGACGCTTCGGCGCTCATGTTCGCTTCTTTGAGGCGCCCGTGGGAGCAACCGGCCGTTTTCCCAAGCGCCGTCTGGGTTTAGGGCGGAGCGTTTCGCTTGACACTAGTGCCGGCCCTACTATCATGAAGAACTTGCCACTAAAGCGGCGGTTAGCAAGCGCGCTGCGGGTTTAGCCGTCGGCGTGTCGAGCTGGCAGCTACGATCCGCCGCTGGTGAGCGCTCAACGAGAGGAGCTTTTTGATGGCGGTTCACCGTCGAGTACAGCTTTCGCAGGTGGGCGACGTCTCGGTCGTGCGTTTCGTCGACCGCAAGATTCTGGATGAAGCCAACATCCAGGAGCTGGGCCAAGAGCTGTTTCAATTGGTCGAAGACGAGAACCACAAAAGTTTGCTGCTCAACTTTTCTTCGGTCGAGTTTCTTTCGAGCGCCGCGTTGGGCAAGTTGATCACGTTGGAAAAGCGCGTCAAAGCGCATGGCGGAAAACTGAAGCTCAGCAACATCCGTCCAGAAATCTACGAGGTATTCGCAATCACTAAGCTGAATAAGCTGTTTGATATCAAGGACGACGAAGCCGACGCGCTGGCAAGCTTTTAACGGCTGCGCAGGGCAAGCTTCGGTCAGGCCGCACGGTAGCGCGGCAGTTCGTCCAGGGCAAGCGAGAATCCGCGACGCATCGAGCACAACCGCCATTCCGGTCGAAGCCCGCTCTCTCGCTGCCGTCCACGCCTGTGGTCAGCCATGTCAAAAGAATTCTCGCCTTGGACCATCGCACACACGATCCCAAGCGAGCTGGCCGCGGGTCATCGAGTGCTCGATGAGTTGTTGGCCAAGCTGTCGACCGAGACTTGGACGCCCCGCGAGCTGTTCGGTATTCGGCTCGCGCTGGAAGAAGCCGTCGTAAACGCCATCAAGCACGGCAATTGCCTGGATTGCAACAAACAGGTCGACGTGGAGTGCCGTTCGACGGCCGATGGCCTGTGGATACGCGTCGCCGACCAGGGCCCCGGCTTCGATCCCGAGGCGGTGCCCGACTGCACAGACCCCTCCCGCCTCGAGGTGCCCAACGGCCGCGGCATCATGCTCATGCGCAACTACATGTCGCGCGTCGAATACAACGCTTGCGGCAACGTGGTGGTGATGGAGAAGCATCGCGCTGCTAGCAGTTCCCGCCCAACTCGGGCTTGAAGCACCGGCCGCGAACCGCTACAAGTCCGCCGCCTGATTTTCTCTTCACTTCTCATTTCCGGGCCATCGCCGGTTCGGGAGCTCTTCAGGATGGCGCGATATTTTGTTTTGGCGATCATGGCGATCATGCTGGGCGCGTGTGCCGCTGGGCGAGCGCGGGCCGTCGAGTTTCCGTACACGGCGTACGTGAATTCGAACGACGTCTATGTTCGCAGCGGGCCAGGACGCAACTATTATCCCACCGACAAACTGCAAAAAGGCATGAAGGTCGAGATCTACCGTCATGACCCAGGCGGCTGGTACGCCATTCGTCCACCGCGCAACAGCTATAGCTGGGTTTCGGCCCGGCATTTGGACGTGATCGACGAACGCACGGCGGTGATCAACGGCGAGCGCGCGGTCGCGCGCGTGGGAAGCGCGTTTAGCGATGCCCGCGACGTGATCCAGGTGCGGCTCGATAAGGGAGAAAAAGTTGAATTGGTGGCGCCGGCCGCCGAGGATTCGCCGTGGCGCAAAGTCGCCCCGCCGGCGGGTGAATTTCGCTGGCTGTTCGCGAAGTTCGTGGAGCGCGAAGATGGCGCCGGTCCAGACGCGGATTATGGCGAGCCCGAAGACGAACAGCCGCTGGCCGAGTCCCAGCGGCGCACGCGCGACGTGCGGCTGGCGAGCGCGGCGAACCAGTCGCCGGCACAAAAAGCCAATCTTGCCACCGAATCCGGCAGAGCAGCCGAATTGGCCAAGATCGATCTGGAGCTTTCGGCCATGGTGGTGGAAGAGACCAGTGCCTGGTCGTTTGCCGACCTGAAGCAGCGCGCCGAGGCCGTGCTCAGCCATGCACAGTCGGCCGCCGAGCGCGGACAAGCGCGGATCGTGATCGACAAGCTCGCACGCTTCGAGGATATCAAGCAGCGGCACGATGCCAGCCGCGCGCCAGAAGACGGCGCACTGGCCAGCATGCCTGTGCGGGCAATCGATCCGCGCTACGACGGCGTAGGGCGAATCGCCCCGGTCGTCTCGCAGCGGCCCGGGGCGCCGCAATATGCGCTGGTCGATGGAAGCAACACAGTGGTTTCCTTTCTGACGCCGGCGCCCGGGGTCAATTTGCGGCCCTATGTGGACCGGCAAGTTGGCGTGAACGGCCAACGCGGCTTCATGACCGACTTGCGCCGCGAGCACATCAGCGTGCAACGCGTAACGCTGATAGATAGTGTGCGCCGCTAGCTCCCGGCTGTCGCCGCGGCGAAGCTCTTTCTGCCGGGAGCCTGCCCCTTTCTTTTCGTTCGAATTTCTCGACGCGGCTTCCTGCGCGCTGCTAGCTGACACTGCACGCGCGCGCCCGCAAACTTTGACTCTCCCCGGCGGCTTCCGCGAGCCGAAAAACTTCTAACACCGGTACCACCGGCCAGGGCAATCGCGCTCGAGGGCGTGCGCTACAAGCGAGCGCTGCCCGGGTGCGGAACACGGGGTTTGCCTACAGGGGGGAATATGCCACGGCGAGCAGCAATCGGGTACGCCTGCGCGCGCCTGCTTAACCAGATACGGCGAAGCGGAATGTTCGGAGTCCAGCACCTGCACCTAGGCGGCCTGGTTGCCTTGACCCTGCTTGGGTTCGCTACGGCGCGATTGCATGCCGCGGCCCCGAACCAGGCGACGTCCAGCCGGGTGGCGCGCGACGAAGCGATTCGCTCGCTGCCCTTCGACAAGCTGCCGCCCGACGTGCGTGATAAAGTGCGCGCCACGCTGAGCTCGGCCAGCTTGTATCGACGTTTGCCCGTCAAGGTCGTGCCGTGTGATCCCGATCTCTATATCTTCCTGGTGCGACATCCCGAAGTGGTCGTCAACATCTGGGAGGTCATGAAGATCAGCAACGTGGCGCTCGAGCGAACCGGGCCGGACACGTTTCGGGCCCAGGATAACGCCGGCACGCTCTGCGAAGTGCGATTTTGCTACGCCAGTCACGATACGCACGTGATCTATGCCGAGGGTTCCTATAACGGTCCACTGTTCAGTCGGCCCGTTGAAGCCCGTTGCGTGCTGGTGCTGAAGTCGGGCTACATGCAAGAAACGGACGGGCGCTATTACGTGACCAGCCGCATGGACACGTTTATCCAGATCGAACATGCCGGAGTGGAGCTGCTCGCCAAGACGCTACAAGTCCTGGTGCACCGGGCAGCGGACTATAACTTTGTCGAGACGGCGGCTTTCTTGGGCACGGTGTCGCGGACGGCCGAAGTGAATCCCGCCGGCATGTGCCGCCTGGCCGATCGTCTTTTGAAAGTCGAGCCGGATGTGCGCGACCGCTTCACGGAGCTGCTCGTCGGAGTGGGAGACAAAGCGCACGAGCGCGAAACCGTGCACGCGTCGGCCGCCGCGGCCATTGGACTGCCCATGGACCCGCGGCTCATGCCGCGGACGCGGTAATTTTTGCTTAACCGCCGGCTACGAGGTTGCGGTGCGCTGAGCTTTGCCGCTTTCGGACCCGGCCCGAGTCTTGGCCAGCTCCTTGAGCGCTTGCAGATCGAGTTTGCCGGTCCCCAACACGGGAATCGCGTCGACCTGAAAGAAGCTGTCGGGCGAAGGGATCCACAGGTTCGGCAAGCCGGCCGCCACGAGCTCCTTCGTGATCTGGTCGACGGACTTGTCGCTGGGCAGATAGAACACGATCAGTCGCTCACCTTTCCGCTCGTCCGGCACGGCGGTTACCGCCACGACTAGCTTCTCTTCGTCGTCGGTCAGAATGCGCTGCAAGTGCTCTTCGATGTGGATATGCGGCACCATTTCACCGCCGATCTTGGAAAACCGGCTGACGCGCCCCGTGATGTGGATAAACCCATCGGCATCGATCATGCCCATGTCGCCCGTCAGATACCAGCCGTCGCGCATGACCTTGGCGGTTTGTTCGGGCATTTTGTAATAGCCCTGCATCACGTTGGGGCCTTTGATGAGAAGCAAGCCAGATTGGTCGATGCCCAGCTCGGCGCCGGTTTCGTGGTGGATGATCTTAGCCTTGACCAATTGGACCGGCTGGCCCACCGTGCCCACCTTGGCGCGTTTGGTTGTGCCATCCAGGGTGCGGTTGGGCGGCACGTTGACCGAGACCACGGGCGACAGCTCGGTCGTGCCATAACCCTCCATGGGGCGGACCTTGAAACGCTCTTCGAACGCGGCCAGCAGGTCGTTGGGCAACTTTTCGGCGCCCGTCACCACCAGCTCCATGCTGGCGAATTCTTCAGGCGTGCAGCGCCGCAAGTACGACCGCAGGAACGTGGGCGTCGACACCATAATCGTAATCTTGTAATCCTGGCACAGCTTGCCGATCACCTTGGCATCTAGAGGGCTGAAGTGGTACGCGCCTTTGACGTCCGAGGCGAGCGGAGCCCACATGCCGATCGTAAAGCCCATGGAGTGGAACAATGGCAAGATGCCGCACACCGTGTCGTGCCCGTCCAGCATCAGGGCTACTTCGATCGCGGAGATGTTCGTGCCAATGTTGTCGAACGAGAGCATCACTCCCTTGGGTTTTCCAGTCGAGCCCGAGGTATAGATGATGGTGAAGAGATCGTCAGGCTTGAGCTTGTGCAGTCCCAGCCAGCGCTCGAGGATCGTGATCGGCACGAGGTAGGCGGCGAAGGCCCCGGCAAGCTTGTCGATCAGCGTGACTTGCTCGCGGAGGTCCTCCAGGTAGATGAGCTCGGCATCGAGTTTGAAATCAAACCTTTCCATGAACTTGCGGCTGGTCAGCACGTGCTTGATGCCGCACTGCGCGATGCAGTAGTTCAGGATGTCCGAGGTCACCGTGTAGTTCAGATTGACCGCCACGCGGCCACAGAGCGTGGCCGCAATGTTGGCCAAAACTCCGCCAACGGATGGCGGAATCAAAATGCCCACGAAACGCTCGTCGGCTTTGAGCGACTTCAGCAGCAGTCGGCGGGAAATGAGCGACCGCATGAGCACGCTGCTGCGCGTCAGCTCCATGCCGGTCGAATCGGCCACTTTCTGCTCGGACGGCTTTTGGCGGCATTTGCGCAGAAACACGCGCGGCACCACCATCGAGCGCGGGAATTCGTGCATGTCGGTTTCGTGCTCCGCTGGGGGGCGGGATTCGCGGGCAAACACGCCTTGCAAGGGCGCGGCCGTGCGAACAGAAAAGCGCCTGCGGGCCTGGGTTTGCCCGAGAGGCCGACTATTAACATACAACCCAAAACGGTGGGGAGGTAGCCCCGCGCCCCGTTGCCCTCCGCGGGGAGCCGACGGGGGTGATGGCCCGCGGATCCGGCTATTCTTCGTCACGCACCGGGTTGGTCAGCGAACCGATTTTTTCGATTTCAATCGTGATCTCGTCGCCCGCCTTCAGCCACACGGGCGGATTGCGGGCCATGCCGACACCGTGCGGCGTGCCGGTCAGGATCACCGTTCCGGCCGGCAAGCTGGTACTACCGCTGAGGAACTCGATCAGGGTGGGAACATCAAAGATCATGTCGTTGGTGTTCCAATCCTGCATGACCTGGCCATTGAGCACGGTTTTGATGGCCAACTGGTTGGGCTGGGTGATCTCATCGGCCGTGACCAACCGCGGGCCCAGCGGACAGAAGGTGTCGAACGTCTTTCCACGGCACCATTGGCTGCCACCCATTTCCTTTTGCCAATCGCGAGCGCTGACGTCGTTTGCGCAGGTGTAACCCAGCACGTAATCGAGAGCCCGATCGCGCGACACGTTCTTGGCTTCCTTGCCGATGACGACGGCCAGCTCGCATTCGTAATCGACCTGATTACTCTTCAGACGCGTGGGCAGCAGAATCGGGTCGCCCGGGTTTTGTACCGCCGTGGGCGTCTTCATGAATAACACGGGCCAGCGGGGAATGGGCGAGTTGCCTTCCGCCGCGTGGCGTCGATAGTTGAGGCCAATGCACAAGATGGCCGTTGGCGCAACGGACGCAAGCAGTTTGGAGATCTGCGCCCGCTCGGGCGTGACCTCATACGCACCGAAGATGTCCCCCTGGATACGCCTGGCGGTGCCGTCGGTCGCTTCGGCGGCGAAATGGCTTTTGCCCGCCGAGTCCTGGTAGCGAATGATCTTCATGGAGTGCAAGTTCCGCCAGGAAGTTGTTAATAGAAGCGCGGTCGCGCGCTCAGGCCAAGATGCCCTGCACGATTTCACCATACACGTCGGTGAGGCGATAGTCGCGCCCGCTGTAGCGATAGGTAAGCCTTTTGTGATCGAGTCCCAACAAGTGAAGCATCGTCGCGTGCAGATCGTGCACGTGGACTTTATCGCGGATGGCGTGCCAGCCGTATTCATCGGTCTCACCGTGCACGATGCCGGGGCGAATTCCGCCGCCGGCCAGCCACATCGTGAAGCCAAACGGATGATGCTCGCGGCCATCGGAACCTTCCGCGGTGGGGGTGCGGCCAAATTCGCCGCCCCACACCACGAGCGTGTCCTCGAGCAAGCCACGCGATTTCAGGTCGGTGAGCAATCCGGCAATGGGCAGGTCCGTGGCCGCCGTGTTGTCGATCAGCCCTTGCTTGAGGCCGCCATGTTGGTCCCACAGTTGGCAGGCCGAGGCTTTGGAACTTCGGGTGTGAAACAATTGCACGAAGCGCACGCCACGCTCGACCAGCCGACGGGCTAGCAGGCATTGCTTGCCGAAAATCTCCGTGACTGGGCTGTCCAAGCCGTACAGCTTGCGCGTGGCCTCGGTTTCCTGGTTGATGTCAAAGGCGGCAGGCGCTTCGGCCTGCATGCGAAAGGCGAGCTCAAACGATGCAATTCGCGCGGCCAATTCCGATTCGCCGGCATGTTCGCGCTCATGAAGCTCGTTGAGCTGGCGCACCAGGTCGAGTTGCTCGCGCTGCGCCGCCGACGAAAGCCGCGCGTTCTTCAGGTTGTTGATGGGATTGTCGACATCCGAGACGTACGTGCCCTGATAAGCCGCTGGAAGGAAGCTTGAACCCCACAGCGGCGCGCCTTGGGCCGGCTGGTTGGGGCTGACCGCCACGAAGCCTGGCAGGTTCTGGTTTTCGCTGCCCAGCCCATACAGCAGCCAAGCGCCCATGCTCGGTCGGCAAAAGGCCTGCTCGCCAGTGCACATCTGCAGGCAGGCGCCGTTGTGGTTGATGTTGTCAGCCACCATCGAGCGGATCACGCACAGATCGTCGACCTTCGAGGCCACGTGCGGAAACAACTCGCTGACATCGGTGCCGGCCTGGCCATACTTGGCGAATTTGAACGGCGTGCCCAACAGGTTGCCGGTCTTGGTGCGCATGAGCTTCGGCTTTTCGAACGGCAATGGCTTGCCGTTTTCGCTCGTGAGCCGTGGCTTGGGATCGAACAGGTCGACGTGCGATGGGCCGCCGGGCATGAACAGAAAAATGACGCGCTTCGCCCTGGCCGTGTGGTGCGGAGATTTGACCGCCAGTGGGTTTAGGGGCGCTGACGGGCCCAATCCGCCGGCAACAGGCGCAGCGCTGGCTTGGTTCTGGTCCGCCAGCAATCCGGCCAGGGCCAACATTCCGAAGCCGTTGGTCGCCTTTTCCAGCAACTGGCGGCGATTAAGCGACAGCGCGGCAGGGGGTCTTTGCGGCTGGGATTTCATGGGCGCGCCCGCTTTCGTACACAGTCTGGCGGTCGTGTCTCAGGGAACATAAATGAACTCATTTGCGCACAAGAGAGCCTGACAATACTGCTCCCAAGCGGCTGCGACCTTCTGGTCGCCGCGGGCTTGGATAGCGGCGAGGAATTTTGTGGCAAGCGCGGCTTCGTCCTCGCGCGGCGGGCGACCATATAGCAACTCATAGGCCAGCTCGATGCGCTCTCGTTCGCCTGGCCCCGCTTCACCCAATATCCGCTCGACCAAGGGCCCGATTTGCTCCAGGGCAAAATTATTGTTCAACAGAAACAGCGCCTGCGGCGCGACGGTCGACACCGTGCGCTCATCCACGATGTTTTCCGGGTCAGCCATGTCGAACAGGAATGGGAACCCCGACTTATCCGAGCGGACGGTCATCAGGTACAGCGTGCGCCGCCGGCTATTGAGCTCGCGCGTGGGCCGGCCGCCGAAGCTGGGGTCGAGTCGTCCGGAAATGGCCAACAGGCTGTCGCGAATCGACTCGGCCTCCAGTCGCCGCAACTCCATTCGGCCCCACAGCCGATTGTCGGCGTCGGCCGCCACGGTTTGCGGTTCGCCGGAACTCGACTGCTGATAAGTGGCCGAAAGCATCATCAGCCGGTGCATCGACTTCACGGACCAGCCACCGCGGACGAACTCGCTTGCCAGGTAATCAAGCAGCTCGGGATGAGTGGGCTTTTCGCCGAGCTTCCCGAAGTTGCCCGGCGTGCGCACCAGCCCATGGCCAAAATGATGCTGCCAGATGCGATTGACCATGACACGCGCGGTGAGGGGGTGATCTTCGCTGGCGATCCAGCGCGCGAGTTGCAGGCGGCCACTGCCTTCAGTAATGGGAGGCTGATCCCGCCCGGCGAAAATCTGCGGGAAGCGGCGCGGCACGACGGCGCCCAGCCGGTCATAACGTCCGCGCACGTGGATGGCGGCGTCGTTGAAGCCGGCATACTTGGTTCCCGGCGCACCGCCATCGCTGGCTGCCATGGCGTAAGGGATCGGCGGCGGAGTGTTCTGTTTGTGCTGCTTAAGCTCGCCGGCCAGCGAAGCCAGTTGCTCGCGCGCGGGA
>DATJEN010000026.1:0-12235 GCA_035496575.1 Pirellulales bacterium | reverse complement strand
CGACAAATTGGACGCCGAACTGCGGCAAGCGCTGGCGGTGTTGGCCAGCGGGCACAACAGCGACAAAAAGACGGTCACCTTGAACATGCATGGCCAAGGCCAACGCGCCGTGCGGGTCGGCTATGTGCAAGCCACACCGGTCTGGAAGACGAGCTACCGGCTCGTGCTCTCCGACAAGGACGCGCCCTTCTTGCAAGGCTGGGCGATCGTCGAGAACACGACCGAGACCGATTGGAATGACGTCACGCTTACGCTCGTCAGCGGCCGGCCCATTTCGTACACGATGGATTTGTATGAGCCGCTGTACGTTCAGCGGCCCGTTGAACGCTTGAATCTGTTTTCGTCCTTGCGTCCGCAAACCTATGGGCAAGACCTGCAGGACCGGCTCGATCGCGAGGTCGCACTTGGCGCCGGAGCGAGGCCGGTGCCTGCCCAGGACATGGCCAAGGCTACCCGCGCACAGCGCAAGGACCGCGAGCGCGATGAATTTCGCATTGCTGCCGACGGCGTTGCGCCCGCGGCCGCGCCCGCGGAGCATTTAAATCTTGCCCTGAACGCCTCGCTCGCAAATTCGGCGAGCTCGGCCGCCGCAGGCGAAGTGGGTGAGCTCTTCCAATACGCGATTGGCACGCCGGTCACTCTCGCGCGGCAAAAATCGGCCATGCTGCCGATCGTCAATGAAACGGTCCAGGGGGAGAAAGTTTCCATCTACAACCAGGCCGTGCAAGCCAAGCACCCCTTGAACGGCCTGCGCCTGGTTAACTCCACGAGCCTGCACTTGATGCAGGGGCCGATCACCGTGTTCGACGGCGGGGCCTATGCCGGCGATGCCAAGATCGAAGATCTGCCACCCAAAGCCGACCGCCTGATCAGCTACGCGCTCGATCTGAAGACCGAAGTCGCCCCCGAAATCAAGCAGCGCCCCGAGCAGTTGTTGAGCGTCAAGATTGCCAAGGGCACGATGCTCGTCAGCCGCCGCTTCGCCCGCACCCGCACGTTCACGGTCAAGAACTCGGACAGCAAGGCCAAGACGGTGCTGGTGGAAGTGCCGATCGAATCCGGCTGGACGCTCGTCAATCCCAAGGAGCCCACCGAGAAGACTCGCGACATGTATCGCTTCGCGGTCAAGGCTGAGCCCGGCAAGCCGGCCACGCTGATCGTCGAAGACGAGCAGAAGGTGAGCCAGTCGCTTGTGCTGGCGAACATGGACGACCAAACGATCCTGTTTTACGTGAACCAGAAGGAAATCTCGCCCGCCGTCAAAGCGGCTCTGCAGGAAGTCGTCAAGCGCAAGCAGGCTTTGCAACAAATCACTGCCGAGCGTCAGCTGCTCGAGCAGCAAATCGCCGGCATCACCACCGAACAGGAGCGTATCCGCCAGAACATGGGCCAACTGGACCGCAACACTGATCTCTATCGCCGCTACGTGCAGAAGTTCGGCAAGCAAGAGGACGACGTCGAAAAGCTCCGCACCCGCATCCAGCAGCTCGTGTCCAGCGAAACCAAAAGCCGACAGGAGTTGGACGACTATCTGCTGAAATTGGATATCTGAGCGCCGAACGCGGCGCGCGCGCAAATGAGCCAGCCGCTTGCGACCAGCAGACCCACAGAGTACAACCGCCGCAAGCGGCGAAGGAAATGTGCTCGGGTACGGCGGTGAACGATAAGAAGTCACACAAGCGCGATCTATTAAACCGGCGAGAGTGGTTGGCCCGCGCCGCCACGCTCGCCGCTTTCGTCGGCGTCAGCAGCCGTTGGCAGCAGGCGAACTCGGCGGAGCCGGACAAGGAGACATCCGGCGCAGGCAAGCTCATTGACGCGCACGTGCACGTGTGGACGCCCGACATCGAGCGCTATCCACTCGCGGCTGGCTTTAGCCGCTCCGACATGCGCCCGGCCAGCTTCACGCCCAGCGAGCTGTTTGAGCACGCGCGGCCCAACGGCGTCGGCCGCATCGTCTTGATCCAGATGAGTTACTATGGATTCGACAACCGTTATATGCTCGACGCGATTCGGCAGCATCCGGGCGTGTTTTCCGGCGTGGCCATCATCGACGAGCACGGCGCCCAAGTGCGATCGACTCTGCGCGAGCTGCGAAAGCAGCACGTGCGAGGGCTGCGCATCCATCCTGGAACGCAGGCGGTCGAACCGTGGCTTTTTAGCGACGACATGGCAAGGCTATGGGACTATGGCGCCGACGAGCAGATCGCGATGTGCGCCCTGGTGAACCCCGAGGCGCTCGCGCCGCTGGATCGCATGTGCCAAAAGCATCCGCGCACGACGCTGGTGATCGATCATTTCGCCCGCATCGGCATTGACGGGGTGGTGCGCGAGGCCGATCTCGACGCGCTGTGTCGCTTGGCGCGTCATCCGCAGGTGTACGTCAAGGTCTCGGCCTTTTATGCGCTGGGCAAAAAGAAGGCCCCTTATACCGACCTGGCCCCGATGATCCGCCGGCTGAAAGAGGCCTATGGCCGAGAGCGGCTGATGTGGGCCAGCGACTGCCCTTTCCAGGTCGAGAACGGCCACACGTACCGCGACTCCATTGAGCTCGTGCGTAGCCGGCTCGACTTTCTCACCGCGAGTGACCGGGATTGGCTGTTGAAAGGCACGGCCGAGCGCGTCTTCTTCTCGTGACCGAAAACCCCGTACCGGCGAGTTCCGACAAACAAGGCGAGCCACCCGGCTCGGCGCGATCGCTGGGGGGTGCAAAACTCTTCCAGCTCAGCCTGTTGTTCGCCGCCTTGTATTTCACCCAAGGCGCGACGGAGCCGACCGACGGCCTGATGGGCCAGCCGCTCATGTCCTGGCTAAAGCGCTCCGGACAAACCGCTTCGCAGATCGCGGGCTTGGGCGCTCTGTTGTGGATTCCTTGGGCGATCAAACCACTCTATGGAGTCCTGTCCGATTTTTTTCCACTGGCCGGCTATCATCGCAAGACTTATTTGATCGCCGCCACAGGCATCACCTCCGCGAGTCTCGCGCTTGTGTTTGCGCTCGAACCGGCGGCCGGCACCGCGAACCTGGCGGCGCTCTTGTTCGCCGCGACGCTCGGCGTCGCGCTCTCGGACGTGGTGGTCGACGCAATCATTGTTGAAAAGGGTCAGCCGGCCGGCCTGACCGGACGCTTCCAGGCCATCGGCTGGGGATCGCTGTATGCCGCCGCGATCTGCAGCGGCACACTGGGCGGATGGATCAGCGAAAGTGCGCGCGAGGAATGGAGTTTTTTGGTGTGCGCGGCGCTGGCGCTTGTTTCTCTGCTGCTGGCACTTTGTTTTGTTTCGGAGCGGCGGGCTTCCGCCACGCGCGGCGAACTGCGCGACACGCTGCGTGTGTGGCGCGATTCCATTCGCTCGCCTTATCTATTGATTGCCGGCGCGTTCTTGTTCTGCCTGAACTTCAACCCATTCTCGGCCGTCACGTTTTACGTGTACACGACCGAAGAGCTGGGGTTGAGCGAGCAGTTCTTCGGCGACCTGCAATCCATCGATGCCGTTGGCGCGCTCGCCGGCTGCCTGCTGTACGCCTGGTATTACCGTTGGCTCACGCCGCGCTGGCTGGTGCTCGGCTCGATCGCGCTCAGCGTCGCATCGACGCTAGCCTATTGGGTCTTGCGCGATGCAACCACGGCCCGCGCGGTCGTGGCGTTTTCGGGCTTCGCGCTCGCCACCGCCACGGTCATTCAATTGGATTTGGCGGCGCGCATTTGTCCGCCGCGCGTGGCCGGGACCTTGTTCGCGATCTTGATGGCGCTCGGCAACCTGGGCACGATGTTTTCGCGCTGGCTGGGCGGTGTGCTTTACGAACAGTGGCAAGGTCCGCTGGGAAGCCAGAACGCATTTCACCTGCTGGTCGGCCTGGGTGGGCTGACGAGCGCCCTGTGCATGTTGTTCGTGCCGTCACTGAGCGCGGCGCTCTCTCGACAAAACTCGCCCAGCCACCGCGCGGCGTAGGTCACTCGTATTCCCATTTGTGCAACCACGGGTCGCCCGTGCGTTCTTGAAAGGTTTTCAACTTGCCGAGCATGTCGCTCAGCGTTTTTGCATGCCGAGTATCGCCGGCCAGGTTGTTCGTCTCGTCGGGATCCAGCTCGATGTCATAGAGCTCGAAGCGGGGCCGATTGACGTATTGCGACACCGTTCGCTTGCCATAGCGCGCCCCGGGCCCGTGGGCGAGCATGTCTTGCCAGGTGCTCGACCGATACAGGTCCGAGGCAAAGGGAAATGGCAACTGGTGGGCCAGGTTCCAAATCAGTTTGAATTTCCGGGTGCGCACCACGCGCATCGGGTAGTACATCGTGACTTCGTGGAAGGTGTGCGAGGCGTAGACTTCGTCCCATCCTGGCTCGGCTGGATGATCAAGCACGCTCAGGAACGATCGCCCATGCAGCTTGTTTTTGTTCGCCTGGACGCCGGCGAACTCCAAAATCGTCGGCGCAAGATCAGCCCACGAGATCATGGCATCGCTCCGCACGCCACGCTTGCGGCAATAGGGGTTGCGCACGATGCAAGGCAAGTTGAGTCCGGCATCGTAGGTCGTGGTCTTGGCCCCGGGAAATGGCACGCCGTTGTCGGAAACGAACAGGAGCAGCGTGTCGTCCCAATGTCCTGTTTGCTTGAGAATGTCGATCAACCGGCCGACGCCCTGATCGACGCGCGAGACCGACTGGTAATACTGAGCCAGCTCGGCCCTGCAGGCCGGCGTGTCGACCAGGAACGGCGGCACCGTGACTTCGGCCGGATCGTAGGTCCGTTCCTCGATGCCGGCATGCGTGCTCTCGTTTCCGAACAAGTTCGGCTTCGCGCCGGTTTTTGCAAACTGCCCGCTACGATGCGGATCGGCCGTACAGAAGTACAAAAAAAGGGGACGCGAACCTTTTTCCGCGATCAGCTCGCGACAGGCTTCCGCCATTTCGACGCCGTTGCGCGCGTCGCCCTTCACCACATGTTCGAAGGGATAAATCTCCTCCGGAGCCACGTGAAACTTTCCGACTCGCGCGGTTCGATAGCCCCCCTCACGCAGCCGGGCCGGCAACGACACCACGTTATCGAGCGTTGTGAAGTGGTGAGGCGCGTGCAGCAACCCATATTGGCCGTTCGCATGATTGTACAAGCCCGTCAGGATCACCGAGCGGCTGGGACTGCAACTGGCCGTCGTGCAGTAGGCATGCGTAAACAGCGCGCCGTCGGCCGCCACCGCGTCGATGTTCGGGGTCTTGATGGTTTTATTTCCGTAACATCCCAACGTCAGCCCCAGATCATCCGCCACGACCAGCACCACGTTCTTGGGCGCGGCGCTGGCCGAACAACACGCCGCACACCAGCAGACGAGCGCGAGAATCGATCGTGCCAACATCGACGTGTACCTCATGGCTTTAGTCTCGCAATTCCAGCAGCCGTTCGCCGGGCGCAAGTTGACTCATCCCGCGGTCGAAACCAGCGACCATCAAAATGCTCAATCGCTCCGGCAATTCGAGGCCTTGGCGTTCGCGGTATCGTACTGAGCCGTGGTGCTCAACCAAAAAACCCAGCTCGACCCGCAATTCGCCGGTCCGATCATAAATGCGAAGGGTGGGCCGATCCAGCGGAGCGCTCATCGGCGCATGTTGTACCAGAATCAAGTCGCGGCCGGCCTCAAGCCAACTTTGAGCTTGCGCACTGATCCTTCCAAGCACCGACCAGTCGTACCGCGGCAGCCACGATATCAGCGAACCGCGAGTTGTTCGCTCCAAAACGAAGTCGCCCGTCCCTTTCCCCAAATCCGACAGCGACACGACCCCCGGACGCTCGCGCGGACTGAAGTCGCGTAGCGTGATTCCGCGCAAATCAATTAACTTTGACAGTTCGAGCAGCCGCGCGGCCTCGTTTGCCTGTAGCCAGCCTGCCCGCCTGAGCAGCGCGAGCCGGCCGGCCATGATGGACGGACTTACGGCTTCGTACGACAGAAGCGGTGTGCGATCGACTTCGCCGGGCTCTTTCGCGCTCCCCAGCGGCCGGTCCAGAAACAAACCGCGCCCTAATTCCGCCAGTTCGCGCGGATCGTCCAAATCGCGAACGCACTGGGCCATACAACTGTTGCCGGTTGGTCCTAGCACTTCGCGCGTGGACGGGCCCTCGAACAGCCGGCGCTGCCGAGCGGCCAGACTCGTGATTTGCTCATCTGGCACGCGCGTCGCCGTTCCGGGAAGCACGCGGGCATTTTCACCGACCGAAGTCGGCGCGTCCGGGACGGGCAGTCCTTCGTATTGAATCCGCAGAATTGCTCCCTGGCGCAGGCCGCGGCGGCGCAGCCGCTTCACGCGCGCGACGAGCGGCGCATCGTCGTCCTTGGATTCGATCAGCTCGGGATTCGCTCGAACGAGCCGCAGACAGCCCGCCAAAAGCGCGTCCAGAAACAAGGCGTCCGGATAGTTCGCCCCGTAATTGTGGAAGGTCACGAGGTCGAAGGACGTCAGGTGCCGGCACAGGCGGCGCAGCATGTAACCAAACACGTCGGCTGCGGCGCTTGTCGCTGCCGGCTGCTCGCCCAGCCTGGCAAGCAGAGCCACAAGTCGATCGGCAAAACTCGTGTAAGGCGAGAGCGCGACTGTCTGAAACAGCTCGCGAAAGAGCCCTGCCCAAAATGGCTGTTCGGCGGCGTTCTGCTCCCGCCCTGGCCCGCGCGCCAAAACTGTCGCAACGTGTTCGATCTCACACCGCTCGTCGCGCAGCGCGACCTCGAGCGCCCTGGCTTGTTCCGCCAGCTCCGCCGTAGCGCCTAGCGCGGCTTCCAGGAACTTTGCCGCATCGTGCCAGAATTCTTTACCGCGCAACGATGGCAAATAGGCCAATTGGCCGAACGAATAGGCTGGCAGCGGAGATTCAAGCGACGTGATCGGCAGTCGGCTCGTGCCCACAATGGCCCAAAACAGGGCGTGCCGCAGCTCGGCCTCGACATGGTCATGTGTGGCGTGTTCGAGCCGGATCGTGCTGACGAGCTCGGCGGTCCACTTCTCGACCGGCCGCGAGAGGATCACGCCCGGAGAGTCTTCATAGGCTTCGAAGGCATGCACCAGAATCCGTCGCACGACGTGCAGCTTGACTCCCGGCGCATCGAGCAGCACCAAGATTAGCGGCGTGCTTTCTTGTCCGGCAGCGTCCAACGCCACATGCCACGCGTCGAACACGGCAGTCTCGCGCGTGTGCGCGGCATCTAGCAAATGGCCGCGAAGGACTTCCCAGCGCCAGTTCTCTTGCGGGCGCTCCTCAATCGAGAGCTGGCCCGCAGACGCGAAAAAGTGCCCGGGCTGGAGTGCGCTGTCCATCGCTGTGCGCGCACGCTCGATCGCTGGCATCTCGTGGGACACGTCAATCATCGAGGCGAATCAAGGCCAACGTTCCGCCGAGTGGGACCGCGACGCCCGCTTCCGCGACAATCCGCGCCAAGATGCCGCTCGCGGGCGCCTCGACCGTGAGCACGGCCTTGTCGGTCTCCATCTCGACGACCGGCTCACCTTGCTCGAGGCGATCGCCCGGCTTTTTGAGCCATGCGACCACGCGCCCTTCGGCGATGGTGAGATCCTGATTGGGCATGGTGAGCGCGACATGATGGCCACCCTCTGGCATCGCGATACTGACCGCCGGCGGGGGAGTCGCATCGCTCGTTACCGATTTGACTCGGCCGCGCACCGCGGCCTGGCCACTGGTTTTCGGCCGTCGCGGAATGGGGGGAGTGCCGGATAGCGTCTCGCGGGCGGCCGCCACGATGCGCTCCACCGAAACAACCACCGCGTTTTCGTGCGCCGGACTGAAGGGGTGGCCAACCGGTTCGGTGTGCAGCCGCCCGACGGGCCCATACAAACTCTCGAACGCATGCTCCATCGCCACTGCGGCGATCTCGGCCCCCAATCCGCACATCGCAAAGCCTTCGTCAACGACCAGCATGCGGCCGGTTTTCTCGACACTGGCGACGATCGTCTCCACGTCCAGCGGCACGATCGTGCGCAGATCGATCAGCTCGCACGAGATGCCCTCGTCGGCCAACCGCGCGATTGCCTCCAGACAGCGCACGACTGGCGATCCGCAGGATACGATCGTCAAGTCCGTTCCCTCGCGTACCACGCGCGCGACCCCGAATGCAACGAGATGCTCCCCCGTGGGCACTTCACCCTTAGAGGAGAAAAGTGCCTTGGGCTCCAAAAAAATGACCGGGTCACTGGCGCGCAGCGCCGTCTTCATCAGCCCCTTGGCATCGGCCGGGTTCGAAGGAATCACCACCACGAGGCCAGGGCAGTGAGCCCAGATCGCGTGGTAGCTGCCACTGTGATGGGGGCCCGTGTTCTTGACGGTGCCCCAAGCCGCGCGAACGATCATCGGCACGCTCAACTGTCCGCAGCTCATGTAGCGGAGCTTGGCGGCCTGCTCGATGATTTGGGAGGCCGCTTCGAACATGAAGTCGGCGAACATGACATCCGAGATTGCACGGCACCCGCTGGCCGAAGCGCCCGCTGCCGCGCCGGTGAAAGCCAGCTCGCTAATGGGCGTGTCAATCATGCGCTCGCCGCCAAACTCGTGCCACAAACCTTTTGAGTGCCCGAAGCTTCCACCGCGCTCGCCGGTTCCCTCGCCGAGATAGATGATGTGCGGATCGCGCCGCATCTCTTCGGCAATTCCGTCGCGCACCGCCTCCAGCCAGCCTTGGGTCACGGTCGGGACATCGGCGCGCTCGGCGATCGGCGGATGCAATGGCTCTGCCCACACGTGATCGCAAGCGGTCGCGGGATCCGGCGGGGGCGACTTGCGCGAGAAATCGACCGCCTCGGCCATTCGGTCATCGACCTCGCGCTCGATTTGCGCCAGTTCATCCTCGAGCGCGAGTCCGGCGCTCAACAGCTGCTTTCTGAATGCTTCGATCGGACAGCGAGACTTCCACAGATCCAATTCTTCTTGCGTGCGGTACGTGCCGGTGAGCGGATCGCCCTCGTGATGTCCGACCACGCGGTACGTCTTGGCTTCGATGAGAGTCGGGCCGCCGCCGGCACGAGCTTGTTCGACGGCGCGCTCGGCCGCGCGATACACGGCCAGCACGTCGTTACCGTCGACCGACACGCCGGGCAGGCCATAAGCGGCGGCTTTGCTGGCAACTTCCGTATTGAAGGTGGCCATGCTGAGCGGGGTGGCGGTCGCGTACTGGTTGTTCTCGCATACGAACACGACCGGCAACCGCTGCACCGTGGCCAGGTTCAGCGATTCGTGAAACGCGCCGTGGTTCACTGCGCCATCGCCAAAAAACGCGACCGCGACCTGCTTGCTGCCACGGGTTCGAGCGCTAAAACCCAAGCCCACCGTGGCCGGCAGGCCGCCGCCCACAAACCCATTTGTGCCGAACAAGCCTTGTTCGAATTTGTAGAGGTGCATGCTGCCGCCGCGCCCGCCGCAGCATCCACCGGACTTGCCATACAGCTCGGCCAGCACCTCGCGCGGCTCCACGCCTTTGGCCAGTGCATGTCCATGGCCGCGGTGCGTGCTGGTGATCCAATCCTGCTGACCGAGCGCCGCGCACACGCCCACGGCGGTCGCTTCCTCGCCGATGTACAGGTGGATGAAACCGGGCATCTCGCCCGCGCGATACACCTCTTGAGCTTTGAGCTCAAAGCGGCGGATCAATACCATTCGCTCATACAAGGAGAGCAACAAGGGCGTGCTCAGGCCTGCTTGCGCGTTTTGTTTTGCTTTGGTGCGAGTGGAGGCCATCGGGGTGCGAGCCCATGGAGTCGTGATCTCTCTTCGATTGCCACAAATCTAGTGCTCGCCCCGACAAGTCGCAACTTGTGCCACCGCAATGGGCTGCCTGGCCCGCACCATTGCCGGAGCTCACGGTTTGTAAGATAATCGGGGGCTGGACATCCCTCCCCACCTTGAACCCGTCATGTGCATGCCCAGGGTTCTAAAACCGGCCGCGATTTGCCTGGTGCTGCTCGCCTCCATGGCGCAAGCCTGGGCAGAGGATTTCGACGCGGCCGCCCTCGAATTCTTTGAAACCAGCGTGCGCCCGCTGCTCGTTGAGCGCTGCCACAAGTGCCATGGCGACATCGCGAACCCCAAGGGCGGGCTCAAGCTTACCAGCCGCGCGGCCGTGCTCACGGGCGGCGATAGCGGCGCGGCGGCGATCGCCGGCAAGGCCCAGGAAAGTCTGCTCGTCGAGGCGATCGAGTATCGCGACTCGCTGCAGATGCCGCCCGACGCCAAGTTGAGCCAGCAGCAAATCGAGATTCTGCGAAAATGGGTCTCGCTCGGTCTGCCGTGGTCAACAGCCGAACCGCAAACGGCCGAGGCTCGCGCAAATGCACCCGTCGAATTCAGCGACGAGCAACGCAACTTCTGGTCATTCCAGCCGGTGCGGATTGTTCTGCCCGGCGACTTGCGTGACGCGAGCTGGCCGAAGTCCACGCTCGATCGTTACATTCTCGCGCAGCTTGAAGAGCACGCTTTGAAGCCAGCCCCGCCGGCCGGCAAGCGCGCGCTGTTGCGGCGAGCGACGTTCGATCTTACCGGTCTGCCGCCCACGCCAGCCGAGATGAAAGCCTTCCTGGCGGATGACTCTCCCGACGCCTTCGCGCGCGTGGTCGATCGCCTGCTGGCTTCGCCCGCGTACGGCGAGCGTTGGGGCCGGCACTGGCTGGACGTGGTTCGCTATGCCGATTGCAAGGACCTGCGCGACATTGGCCAGCCCTACGACATCGTCGAGTCGTACCGCTACCGCGATTGGGTCGTAGGCGCGTTCAACCGCGATCTGCCCTACGATCAGTTCGTCGTCGACCAGATCGCCGGCGACCTGCTGCCAGCCCGCGAGCCCGGCACGGTCAATCGCGACGGCATCATCGCGACGGGCATGCTCACCATTGGTCCTTGGGGGCCGGGCGATGCCGATACGCAGAAAATGCACACCGACATGGTCGACGATCAGATCAACGTCGTCTCGCGAGCCATGCTGGGGCTGACCATCGGTTGCGCCCGCTGCCACGACCACAAGTTCGATCCCATCCCGACGGCCGACTACTACTCGCTGGCCGGCATTTTTTTCAGCACGCACATCGCGGTGCCGCAAATCTCGGCGCCTTACAACAAGGTGCCGCTCGTGCCCAAGGAAGTGATCACCAAGAGCGAGGCGCACGCGGCCCGGGCAACCGAACTCGAGAAGCGGCTGGCGACAGTTCGAGACGAGGAGTTTGCGCTGTTGGCCAAGAGCTCCGTCGCTCAAACCGGCCGCTACCTGCTGGCTGCCTGGGATTATCGTCACCGCCCGCAAGACAAGGCTGCCCAAACGGCGCCGCAGTTCGCCGCCGAGCAGGGCCTGCGACCCGACGCGCTGCCGCAGTGGATCGATTATCTGGGGCTCAGCAGCGCGGAAATGCGATTGCTGAACGTGCCGCTGCGCGATCACGCCGCCAAAGGCGTGCATGGCTGGAAGACCGATCGGGCTGAGCCGATCTTGCTCGTCAATACAAACGACCAGCCGGTCAACGTGCCGGGAACGATCCCCGCGCGCGGCGTCGCCATTCATCCCGGTCCCACGGCGGGCGTCGCCATCGCTTGGCGCAGCACGCGTCACGACCGAGTCCGCGTGCGTGGCAGCGTGACCGATGCGCATGCGGCTTGCGGCAACGGCGTGGACTGGACGCTCGAACATCGCAAGCCGACTTCGACCTTGGCCCTGGCAAGCGGCTCCATCGCCAATGGCGGCAAACAGGCTTTCGAGCCCGACGAAAAGAATGTCTCGCTCGAATCCGTCGCCCTCGAACCCGGTGATTACTTGCAATTGGCCATATTCCCCAAAGGAGAGTATTCGTGCGATTTGACGGACATCGAGCTCGAGATCGCCTCCCTGGCGGACGACAAACGCACCTGGAGTGTGGCCGAGATCGTCGATGACGTGCTCGACAGTGGGAAGGGCAACCCGCACCGCGACGCGCATGGCGAACCCGGCGTGTGGCATTTTCTGGACCTGGATACGACCCATGGACCCAAACGCGCGGATGCGGGTCCAAATGCACCGCTGGCCGCCTGGTTTGCCATGGCTGCCAAGGTCGAAAGCGGGACGGCCACGCGCGATGACTTGGACCAGATCGCGCGCGACCTGCAGTCGGCTCTCGATTCCCTCCTAGCGGCTCCGGCCGGCAATCCGCCCAACAATCCCGCGCCGCTGGCGGGCTGGCTCGCCGAGCTAGCCGGGGACAAAGGCCCCTTCCGCGCGGCCA
>DATJEN010000025.1:0-18066 GCA_035496575.1 Pirellulales bacterium | reverse complement strand
TGGCGAGTGTCGCCAACGACAAGTTCGACTTGTTGTCCGAAAACGACCTGGCTGAGTCCATCATCGGTTCGCCCGTCCCGGCCTCAAACTGCATCTTGATCCGCGGCGAAAGGCATCTTTTCTGTGTGAACTCACAGGCCTCGCCGCAGTGAAGTGCGATCGCGTTGGCGCAATCACGTGCCTGTCCCGGCCCGATGTGATCGCGCGGCGTCAGTTGGCCGAGGCCGCCTGCTCGGGCGGTAGTTCCGGAACGTAGTGCCTGGCTACTTTGATCGCCATCACGCCGGGCAGGGCAGCGGCACCATTCGCCAACACAATCACCGATACCTTGTCATCAACCAGCCGCAAGTAGCTTGATCGGAATCCGGTTAGGGTGCCCCCGTGGCGCACCACCCTGCGACCGCCGATCGGGGCGAGCTCCCAGCCATAGCCATAGGGATGCTGCTTGCCATCGCTGAGTGTCACGGCCGTCCACATTTCGTCGAGACTGGCCGGAGTGAGAACCGTGTGACCGTCGAGCGCCGCTTCCCACTTTGCCAGGTCGAGGACGCTTGAAAGGAACGCGCCGCTGGGACGAACCGCCAGCATCACCTCGTCGTTTTCCAGATGGCCGCGCCAGTAGTAACCGTCCGCCCGGTTGGGAACGATGTCGCGCACCGTCGTGACGCGTGTGGAATCCATGCCGAGCGGGGCGAACACGCGCTCCCGCATAAACTGGTCCCACGGTTTGCCGCTCGCCCTGCGCATAATTTCGGCGAGAGCGAAGTAGCCGAGATTGCAATACTGCCATTTCTCTCCCGGCGCGAAGACCAGCTTCTGGTCATACGCCGTTTTGATCACTTCGGCCTCGCTCTGCACTTTGAGACTTGCGAAGCCAGGCGCTTCGCGCGAAAGGCCCGATGTGTGCGTGAGCAAATGCCGGATGGTGATGTCCTTCCACGCCTCGGGCGTCCCCTGCAGGAAGGTGCTGATCTTGTCATCCACCTTGATCTTGCCGTCCTGCACCAGCAGCATGATTCCTGCCGCAATGAATTGCTTGCTGACGGAACCAATTTTGTAGACTGTCTCGGGGCCAGCAGGCACTTTGAGTTCCACGTTGGCCAGGCCGTAGCCTTGCGCTTTGACTACTTTTCCCTCTTTGATCACGGCCAGTGACACGCCGGGAATGTGTCGCGTCTGCATTTCCGTGTTGACGTAGTCGTCAATCTCATCCGACCGAGCTACTTGCAGAAGCGAACCGGCAGCTATCAATGCCACGGTCAACGGTATGCTTAATCGTCGCCAATGCATGTGTGAATCCTCGACAGAGAAAGCCGCCAGGAGCCCAAAGCCATTTCGTTCAAAGTCCGTCGATATTTTGCAGGCCCGACCGACAGCCACACAACCAGCCCGGCTTGAGATTTGTTGGGGTTTGCCCGTTGCCAACTCTGTGCCTTACTGCTGCTCTGCTTAAGGTCCGGCATATCCGCGGGCTGTCAGGTCGTCGGCGATTTGGGTTCCCGTAGCTCGTAGCGGTCGCGGTTCGACATCGACCACGATCAGCTCCTCGGCCGATTCGCCAAAGGGGCCTGCGGCGAGAATCTCGCCGCGATTGTTGGTCGCGAGCGAACAGCCGATTGCTCTTCGGCCCTTCCACGGGCCGTCAGTGAGCCAGCCAACATTGCTCACACCGATGACCGGCAGGTCATATAGCCGTCCCAGTTCGCCAAAGGCTAGGCGCCACCGCTCGCCATAGGGCTGGGCCAGGTTGTCGTAGTCGGCATCGACTGCCCAGGCCGACGGCGACAAGAGCAGTTGAGCTCCCATTCTGGCCAACACGTGGCCGATGGCTAAGGAATTCGGAAAATTATCTGCGCAGATGCTGATACCCAGAGTGCCGAGCTCCGTCTGGGCCACTGCGAGGCGGTCCCCTATGGCGTACAAGTCGTGAGCAATATCCAGTTCGTTAATTTTGCGATGCACCAGCAAGATCTGACCTCGCGGGTCAATCAGCACCGCGGCATTGTAAAGCTGGTCGTCGGCGCGCTCGACGAGTCCGGCAACGACAAACATGCTAGTTTGTTTGGCGATTTGCGCGAGGCGCTCCGAATGCGGCCCGGGAATTGGTTGTGCCAGCCGTCTAGCGCTGGGATCGGTCCAGCCCAGGTCCATGCACTCAGGCAGGACGATCAGTCGGCACCCTCTGGTGGCTGCAGCGCGAATGGCTTCGTCGGCTCGATCCAGATTGGCAGCAGGCTGAGCGCCTGCAACCAGCATTTGTGCCATGCCAATTCGGCAACTCGCAATCGCCATCAGCGGGCCTTTCTCGTTTTGGATGAATCGGCAACGAATCTGGGCTTTAGAATGGTCCCGATTCTAACATTCTGGCCACGGAGATTCTCAGGCGCACCGCGAACACGTCCGGGAAATCCATGCGTTTTGTGACGAAGACCGGTAGAATCACGGCCAGCGGAGATTCGCTCGCGATGGTGACCAGAGAATTGAAGACGCTTTTGCTTTCGACCATCGCTGCCGTGATTTCGTTAGGCATCGTGTGCTCCGCGCCACGGGCGGCGGCCGATCGGCCGATGTCGGCCTGGATGTGGAGCGGCAAGGGAGCACTGCGGGTCGTGGTCCGCGTCGATCCGCAGACGGACTCGCGCGCAGGCGATGAGCGACCGGCCGAGGTGGCGCTGGATTTCGAGAAACTGCTGCCAAGCGTGGCCCCCGGCCGCGTGGCGGACCTTTCCGGAGTGCAGGTTATACGGCACGACCCGCACACTGGCGAGCCGCTAGCCGAGACGCGCAACGCGTTCGGGCAAGGCGAATTCGATCTTCCCTGCCGTTGGTACGACGCCGCGATTCCCTACGAGTTTCCCGAAGTCGAGACCAACGTCAGCAGCACCGACGGCGAGCTCCGCTATGTGACCCGCACTCGGTTGGGCTACTTCTTTGATTGTCTCGGCGATTGGAAGGCAGGGCGGCTGGCATTCATGCACCGCGAGGGCGAGCGGCCAGCCTGGTACGCAATCTATTTCGATTTGATGCCCAAGGACCGCGAGCCGCGAGACAGCCCGCCGCGAGGATTTTTGGGCGACGGTTTGCAGCGCTGCGAGCCGCACGGAAGTTCGTCAACAGGGCTCATCCATTCGCGCGTGTCGGTTGCCGACTTGAACGACGACGGTCTATTCGACCTGGTCGTGGGGTGCAGCCGCGGCGGAGTCGTGTGCTATCCGAATCGCGGACGGCGCGGCCAGCCAGATTTTCCATATGGCCAGCTCGTCTTCAGCGATGGCAAGCCGCTGGACGTCAGTTGGGGCTCGGCTCCGCATGCCGTCGATTGGGATGGCGACGGGTTGGTCGATTTGCTGGTCGGCGCCGAGCGGAACCGCTTACTGTGGTTTCGAAATCGCGGCTCCAAGCGGCAGCCACGCTTCGAGTACCATGGCCTGGTGAGGACGGAGGATGGCAAGCCACTGGTGTTGCCGGTCGAGCCGGTGCCGGAGGGTCCCGAAATCTACAAGCTCGATTACTATCCCATGCTGGAAACAGTCGACTGGGACCACGACGGCGACCTGGACCTGTTGGCTGGCGGGTTTGTCACGGGGCGGATCTATCTTTTCGAAAGCCTTGCGGGTAAGGGGCGCGAACCCAAGCTAAGATACGCCGGTCCGCTTGAGTCCGATGGCAAGCCGCTCGACGTGCAATGGGCCGCCGCGCCGACCGTGGCCGATCTCGATGGCGATGGCGATTGGGATTTGATCAGTGGCGGCATGCCGATGACGGCCGGCGGCGGCGACTCGGCTTCGAGCGAACATTTCTTGCATTACTTCCGCAACGACGGCAGTCCGCGAGCGCCCCGACTGCACGAAATCGCGTTTCCACGCCGCGGTTCGTATCCAAATGCGGCGCTTGCGTCGCCACGGCTCGTTGATTGGAGTGATGACGGTCTGTTCGATTTGGTCGTCAGCGCCGGGACGCAGATCTATCTCTATCGCAACATTGGCACGAAGAGCGAGCCTCGTTTCGAAGCTCATTCCAATGCGTTGCCCAGCCGTTGGGGCTCGGTGCCATTGGGGCTGTCGCAGATGCTCGATTGGAACGGCGACGGACTGCTCGATGGCGCCAACGGAGCGACTATCTATCTGAACACCGGCCAGGGCAGCCCCGGCGTATTTGCCTCACCCGTCTCGCTGTTGAAACCGGGCCAGACGATCGGCCATCCATCGGGCGTGGGCGACGATTGGCAGTTCCAGCGGCTGTTTGATTTGGACGCTGATGGCCGGATCGACTTGATGGACGCCGACCATGCCGGCACGGTGTGGTGGCATCGTAATCGCGAATCGAACAAGAACCCTGATTTTGACACGCCGGGCGTCAGGCTGATGCAAACCGACGGCAAGCCGGTGCAAGTGGGCTTGGGCCTGGAAGGCTTCGACAAGCTGCAGGGCGCCCGCGCGACATACACTGTCGGCGATTTTGACGGTGACGCACGTCCCGACCTGGTCGTGGTCGACACGCTGGGCATTGTCCGCTACTTTCGCCAGGCAATGGCCGATCCGATTCCGGTGTTCGATCCGCCTTTGGAATTGGGAAGGCTGCCGATCCGCGGAGTGCCGTATGCCGCTGACTGGGACGGCGACGGACGGCTGGACGTTGTGGCCGGCTCCGATGCCGAGCACGTCGTCGTGTTCAAGAATCGCGGCGCGACCGACAACAAATCACCCTTCGCCCCCGGCACCCCGATTCCGCTGCCGCAGGCGCCCTATGGCGCCGGAGCGCCGATCGTGGTGGCCGACTACGACGGCGACGGCGACACCGACCTGATCGTCCACACCGCCTACGGTTACACGTGTTTCTACGAGCGTTCGTTCATCCGCTCGGGCTATGCCAAGACGGAAGTCGTGGAATTGCAGCAGCGGCCGCACTGACTTGCGGGTCGTCTCGTCAAACGCAATCAGTCGAAAATGAGTGCGCCGAACTTTTGAAATTCGTGGAAGCTGGCGCCCACGCGGGCCCAATCCCAACTGGTCTCCCGGCCGTCGTCGTAGTCGACGCGGTAGAAGTTCGCCCGCCAGCGCGTGCCACGCTTGGGTGGAGAGTTGGCGAGAGGTTCGAGTAGTTTGTAGGGCACGAACACTTCGGCGGTCCAGCCGCTGATTTGGGCGCCCGGTTTCTTCTCGCCACCATGAACGGTTGTCGCTTTGCGTATTTTGCGATCGCCTTCATAATGCCAGGGCCGCCAGCCGAGGAATTTTCCGTTACTGTTCGGAACCAAGATTGGCAACTCGTAGTCGAGTGGGGAGATTTCGTATTCGAAATACAGCGGCTGCCGTTCGTCGGGCCACAAGAAAAACTCGAACACGTCCTGTGTCCACAAGTCCAGGAAGTCGTCCTGCATCGACGCGGTCAGTTTCTGATCCGCGCCATTCATCAACACGTACAGCCCTGTCTTGGAATACAGCATTTTGAAGCGTGCGTCGTAAGGATGCCCATCGCTGGTGCGCTTGGATAACGGCTCCCACGAGGTTTTCTTCCACGCGCCCGCGCTACCGTCACCGGAGACTTCGAAATCCTCCGTTGGCAGAACGTGAAGGACCTTGTCGGCCTGAGCTTGTTCAGCGCTTGGCGGCATTTCATTCCCCTGCACTGAGCTCAAGAGCCAGCGTCCCTGCTCTTTGACCCACACGTCCAGAATTCGCAATTGCAGGTGCAGGGCTTCGCCAGCACGACTCACTTGCAGTTTGGCGACTGAATTCACGAGCACGGCGTCGCCATGGGGACGATATGTCGCTTCGATTGTCTCGAACGACACATACTTCAACCGGCCGCTCTTGATCGCCTCCAGCCATTGCGGCTTGGTCGTGGCGGGTGTGGTGGGCGGAGTGCGAATGAAGTCATCCGTCAGCATTCGGGATAACGCATCGACATCGGCCTTGATCAGCGCCTGCCGAAGCTCCTGTTCCAGTTTCTTGATGGATTCCACGGCGTCTTCAGCCTGAGCAAACGAGGCCATGAGCACGACCACGAGTATGACGAGAATGCGTTTCACGGTGGCACCTTCAAGCAACAAGAACTTTACCGCAGGAGACGTCCTAGTTGTATCTGGGCCCATGCGGATTGGAAGAGCGTTGGGAAATCGGACTATGTCATCGAAGAACCGACCCGCGAGGTTTTCCGAGGAATGTGTGTCGAGCTATGGACCGGGCGCTGCCCTCGAACGACAATCCCTGCGTGATAGTTGCTTTGCGAGCCATCGTGTGGCGCCTTCTTACGACACCTTATCGTCCGGAGCCAGGCCTCCGAACGTTCGAGTCGCGCGCTCAAACGCAGGAAAACTCGAGGGCACAGGTTACCGTTGCCGTTCTTGACGCGGTTGAAGCTGCCCGGCTGTTCGGCGTCCCGCTCGCTCGACGCGGCATCCAGCCGGTTCACCTGAGCATTGTCAATCGCTCGGATAAGCTGATTCGACTGCAACTGGTGCGGATCGATCCGAACTATTACACGCCCCTGGAAGCTGCTGCTTCTAACCATTTTTCCATCGTCAAGCGGCTTTCCGCCTTTGGTCTGATTGGTTGGCTGTTTTTTCCGTTGCTTGTACTGGTCCCGTTCAAACTGATCACGGCCTATCGAGCAAATCGTCAAATGGACGAGTTTTTCGGATCGATCGCTTTCCATCTTCGCCCGATTCCACCGGGCGGCACTTCCGCAGGATTTGTATTCACTTCGTTCGACGCGGGAACCAAGATCGTCCATGTCTCGCTTCACTCGACTGGTGATTTCATGAATAGCGCGACCGGTCAGATTGAAGCAGGCGGTACAACCGATTCGGAGAATGACTTTATCTTTTCTGTTCCGGTGCCGGGCATCGACGTTGACTTCTTGCGAAGAAATCATGACGCATTGCCTTCGCACATTTCACCCACCGAGTGCGACTTGCCCACGCTCGTTAAACGCTTATGCGAAATGCCAGCTGCGACGGCCAATGCCGAAGAGTCGCGCTCGGGCGATCCAGTCAATTTAGTCGTCGTGGGCGACTTCGAGTCGCTTATCGGCGCGTTCGCCGCGCGCTGGGACGAGAGCGAGATAATCTCGCTCGCGACCTGTTGGAAAACAATGCGAGCGTTCCTTCTTGGATCGCAGTACCGCTACTCGCCTGTTAGCGCGCTCTATTTGTTTGGTCGCTGCCAAGACATTGCTCTGCAGCGCAGCCGGCGGTCGATCAATGACCGCCTTCACTTGCGGCTTTGGCTCACAGGGCTGTGTTTTCAAGGCAAGAGCGTGTGGGTCGGGCAGGTTAGCCGCGACATAGGGGTGCGCTTTACGACCAAGACGTGGAACCTGACGACTCACCGTGTCGACCCAGACGTTGACGAAGCCCGCGACTACGTGATCGAAGATTTGCTGCACGCGGGACGCGTTGACGCGACCGGCTATGTTGATGGCGCAGGCCGTTGCGACAGCAGTTCGCCGCGAAGGAATCTTACCGGCGATCCGTACTATACCGACGGAAAACGCGCCGTGATTCTTCTTTCTCCGAAGCGGACCACGCCACGTTTCGTGGCCTGGTCCTGATTAGGCTGTTGAATATGCTTCAGCGTCTATTCTAGAGTCCTCGCCAGGAATTGAACCTGGTCCTCGACCTTCGCAGGGTCGGATGCTTGCTCCGGCACACCCCGAGGACAGTTAGCGCGGTGACCCAGGCGTCACCGCGCTAGTTCTCGCCGGACACCGCCCGGCCGGGCTCTGCGTGACTGACGGCGTCCTTCGGCAACTCGTTGCCGTAGATCACCGACAGCACGGCCGGCAGGTAGATGTCCAACATCGAAATCGTCGTTCCAATCAATCGCTGGATCGTTGCTTCCTCGAGATCGTCTTCCAGCAGAATCTGCGCTACCTGGAACCGCAAATCCCCCTCGTCGAAGTCCATTTCGAACTTGCCCAGCTTCAGGCCACAGTTGGCCCGCATCACGGTTTCGGCGATCGCGGCGCGCGCACCTGGCGGAACGCGCATTGGCGAATGACCAAAAACCTGGAACAAGCTGCTATCGGAATCGACGCGCGCAAAGACCCGATAGGTGCCGACCTCTCCACGAAAGTCCGTGCAGATCGACAGATCCTCGCTGTGCGACCAGAAGCCGATGTTCTGGTTGGTCAGGTGCTCGCATAGTTTTTCATAGGCCGCGTTCATGGTGATCCTCCTTTCACATGCATCAGCCGCAATCGCCGAATGAACGGCGCGCGCGACGGTTGCTGCCGACGGCGGCTTTGCCATCGGCAGACCGAATAGAAACCGGCTCAGCGTTCTCAGAATTCTTCGCAACATGGACTTCAGCTCTGAGTTGCCGCCGAGCCACCACCTCGACTTCAGGCAACAAAAAAACCCGATGTCCTTATGACACCGGGCTTCTATCAGCCGTCAGGCGGTAGTACGGCCAGGCGTCACAAGCGCAAAGGATGCGACGGGGTATTTCGTCGGGACAGCAGCGACTTTCCGTTGTGGACGCACGCCGCTGTGCGCGCGGAATAACCCTCCGCTATGAATTCTTGGATCGAACCTGGTCGTAGGAACTTCATGGAAGGACCAACCTGAGTGGGGCGTGCTCTTCTCTGTGTCGACCGCGACCGACGAGGCGTCGATCCTGCTAAAAACCTTAGACGCCGGAAAGGCGCCGGTGGTTCGCAAAAAAAGCTGACGTCCTCGGCGACTCAGCGGCGGTGACGATTCGCAGCGACTTTGGACCTCCAGCGGAGCGTACGCTCTCGCAGATTGCCGAGCGCGCGATTCAAGGTCCGCTATTTGGCCGGTCGGGCACTACCGAACCTTCCTGGGTTGGCGGGCTTCGGCGTGTCTTTTGGTTGTTTGGGCTTCTTCTTTTCTTTGCGTCGATCTTTGTTTCCCATGGTAGCTTTCCCGTGTTAAGGACCGCGTGATTTCGAAAACGAGCGAATGCTGCTGGGGAGCGCATCGCGTCCATTGTACCAGCGCGACCGCCTGCAGCTCCCCCGAGAGTGGATGACCTGGTCTTTAGGCTGCCGAATACGCCAATCCGGCCAGCAGGTTGGTCCACCTGGGTGGCCTGCGCAAGCTCTTCGCGCGCTCTGCCCTCAATCAAAATCCTGTTGAGGCTGGCATATCGAAATCCCCTCCGCCAGATGATACGCTGGATGGCTAGCCGTGGACTGCCTGTTCGGCCAGCGAACCTCGGGCGTATTCCGCCCGAGTGTTTTGCTGAATGCAGGGCGGAGCCGAAACGCCGGCCAGGTCGCCCTCGCTACCCGCCAAGCCCTCCGACCATTCGTGTGACAACTGACAGGACCGTCTAGCTCCGCCCGTGAGGAGGGCGCGATCGATGGCTTCCGACCCGCATGACCCATCCGCTGGGCTGAATCCCACGATCGCTACGGCAGTTGGCGAGGTGGATGTGCATTCGGCCGACACGACGCGAAACGGCGGCCCGACCGATCAGAACTTTGCGGCGACCGTTGAGTTGACGCCGCAACCGGCCGAACCACTCGCGGGCGACGACGCGAACCTGGCGACGGTCGCCATGCCCGCCGATGCCGAGCTGTCGGCGGGCGATCTGGATCGGACGCTCGACGCGGCGGGCGCCGCTCCGTCTCCTTGGCAACTGGTCGGGTTAGCCGATTACGAATTAATTGCCGAAATCGCGCGCGGTGGCATGGGCATTGTCTATCGCGCCCGGCAGCGCAGTCTGAACCGCATCGTGGCGGTGAAGATGATTCTGGCCGGACAATTGGCCGGCGAGAGCGACATCCAACGTTTTCGCAGCGAGGCCGAAGCGGCGGCCCACTTGCAGCATCCGAACATCGTAGGCATCTACGAAATCGGGCACGTCTCAGGCCGGCATTTCTTCTCGATGCAATTCGTCGAGGGCAAAAGCCTCGCGCAAATGATCCGCGAAGCTCTGCCGTCGCCTCGTTCTGGGGTCGAGTATCTGAAAGCCGTGACCGACGCGGTCGAATATGCGCACAGCAAGGGCGTTCTGCACCGCGATCTCAAACCCTCGAACATCCTGGTGGACGCTGCGGGTGTGCCGCATCTGACCGATTTCGGGGTGGCTAAGCGATTGCGCGAGGATACACAACTCACGGCCACCGGCGCGGTGGTTGGCACTCCCAGTTACATGCCGCCAGAACAGGCGTGCGGCGAAAAGGATATCGATTGCCGCGCGGATGTCTATTCGCTGGGCGCGGTGTTGTATGAGCTGCTCACCGGTCGTCCCCCGTTCACCGCGCAGCGGGCGACCGACATCCTGATGCAGGTGCTGAATGCCGAACCCGTTTCGCCTCGCGTTTTGAATCCCTCGGTGCCGGCGGACCTGTCGACGATTTGCCTGAAATGTCTGGAGAAGGAGCCCTCGCGCCGCTACGCGTCCGCCGGGGAAATGTCCGCCGATCTCAAGCGCTGGCTCGACGGGGTTCCGATCGAGGCCCGCCCCATCGGCCGTGCCGAGCGAGCGTGGCGCTGGTGTCGCCGCAACCCGGCGGTAGCCGCCTTGGCCGGCTTGCTGGCCGTGGTGGCCATGGGCGCTTTTGTAGGCGTGACCTCGCAGTGGCTCGTGGCCCAGCGGGCGCTGGGGCGCATGCAAGTGGCCCAGGCAGAGCGCGTGTCCGCGCGGGTCGACGCACTGCTCAAAGCGGCCCCCGAGTCGCTGACGGTATTGATCAAGCAGTTGCGGCCTGAGTACGACGAAATCGCGCCGGAGCTCAGCCGCCGCATCAGCCAGAGCGACGTGACCGATCACGATCGCTTGCGGCTGAGCCTCGCGCTGTTGCCGGGCGATCCGCAACAAGTGGACTATCTGCGGAAGCGCGTGCTGTCGATCGGTCTGGCAGAATTGCTGGCGGTTCGCGAAGCACTAAAGCCGTACCAGGGCCAGCTTCAGGCAGGGCTGTGGAGTGTCCTCGACTCACCGCAAGAAGCAGCCGAGTCGCGGTTCGCGGCCGCGCTGGTTTTGGCGCATGCGGCCGGCGACGATTCGGCGCAACAAGAGAAATGGCAAGCTCACGCCGGTTTTCTGGTGACTCGGCTGCTCGATTCGATCAGCGCCGATCCGAGTTCGTACGAGCCGTTGGTGGCAGCCTTGCGACCGGTTCGCCGGGCCCTGTTGCCTGCGCTGACAGAGACCGCCGTTGATGCAAAGCAGCCTCAGTCTGTGCGCGCGTTCGCGACCAACATCCTGGTTGGCTATGCCGCCGACCAGCCCGCCGAGTTAGCCAGGTTGCTGGTCGAGGCGGAGCCGTGGCAGTTCTTGGTGATCCGGCCGCGGCTGCCGCGCGAAAACGCGGAAATCACGGAGGTGCTTACGACGCAACTGGCCGAGACGCCGAATGCAAAGAGCTCCGACGCCGAGAAGGACCATTTGGCGCGGCGTCGCGCGGTAGCCGCGATCGGCTTGTTGCAGCTAGGCGTGGCGGATCGCGTGTGGCCGTTGCTCGTGCACAGCGCCGAGCCGCGCGTGCGATCGCATCTGATCGAATTGTTCGCGCCCTTGAAAACCGATCCGAACGTGCTGATCGCGCGGCTCGAGAGCGAAGACGAATTGTCCGCGCGGCGCGCGATTTTTCTCGCGCTGGGCAGCTACAGCACGGATGCGCTTGCGAACGAACAGCGACAGACGATTACGGACGCGTGCCGGCAGCTCTATTCGACCGATCCGGATGCTGGCATGCATTCGGCAAGCGAATGGGTTTTGCGAAGCCTGGGCAGTGAACTGCCGGCGCTCGCTCCCGGCTCCGTGGGCGCTGCAAGCGGCAAAGACGCCGCTCGCTGGCTGGTTGCTCCTGAGGGTCACACGCTGGCCGTGATCGATGGCCGCGTCGAGGCGAGCATCGGTTCGCCGGCAACGGAAGACCGGCGCTCGATCGCCGAGAAACTGCACTCCATCACTATCGGGCGCAGGTTTGCGATCAGCACGAAGGAAGTCAGCGTCGAGCAGTTTCGCCGCTTCAGCCAGGCGACGGGGCTGCGGATGCCGCCCTTTACGAAGAAGCACAGCCCCCACGACAACGGCCCGATCGTTATGGTCAACTGGTTTCGAGCGGCACAATATTGCCGCTGGCTGAGCGAGCAGGCGGGCCTGAGCGAGGACCAGATGTGCTATCCGGCCGTCGATAAGATCGTTGATGGCTTGGAGTTATCGGCGGATTACCTTTCCCGCAGCGGGTTTCGCTTGCCAACCGAAGCCGAGTGGGAGTTCAGTTGCCGGGCCGGTTCAACCACCAGCCGGTCATTTGGAAGTTGCGATGAGCTTTTGAGCAATTATGCTGTGTTCATGCAAAACGCCGGCGATCACGCCTGGCCGTGCGGGCATCTGAAGCCGAATGACTTCGGATTGTTCGACATGCATGGCAACGCGTGGGAATGGTGCGGCGACCGATGGACCAGCTATTGGGAGCGGCCGCGCAAGGAGGATGCGGCGGACACTTCGGCCATCAATGCGGCGTCAAACCGCGTCTTGCGCGGCGGAGGGTTCGATTCGGCCGCCAAAGTGATTCGCAGCGCGTTTCGGGATCGATTCGAAAAACCACAGTTTGCTAGTGACGAGATTGGGTTCCGCGTGGCGCGTACCATCGCGGATTAACTTCTTCCACCGACCATTGGGCCCGCTACTGAGCTCATTCTTAAATTCGCACGTCTTCTAAGCGTGCGGTGGTCGGCATCGGTGAATCTGAGCGCGTTTTATTTGCGCGCGTTGGCAAACGAGAGAGCTCATCTTCGAGCTCGCTTGTCCTCGAGTGGCCAGTTCACCGCCTTATTCGCTTCCTTCCATAGACGAATACATCTTTTGAGGTAGGTCTCATGAACAAAGTTTATGTGAGTTCGCGCTCGCTCTGGCGAGCACTGTGCGGCGCGTGCCTGCTAGCCGTGTTGGGCATGTCGGCTACGGCCAGGGCGGATGAAGATCTTGAATCGAATCTGAAGCTGATGCCCGTCGGCTCATTCACGGGCACCCTACCATCGGTCGCGCTGCCCGCAATCTACGGAGACAATTTGGAAACGGGCCCGATTACGTTGTCGCTCGATACGAATCAAGTGAATTTGTTCGGGCTCGACAACGTGCTCCAGCAGGGGCATATCGAAGTGACCCTGCTGTTGAGTTCGCCGTTGTTTGATTTTCTTCACATCACTCCGTCGATTCGCATCGTGGAGACCGGGCCGGCGTACGTCAACTTTCCCGGCACCGAGAACTTTGTCCCAGAAGGAGCCGATTTCACATTCGTGGCGAACCTGACTGGCGGCGGAACGATCACGCAAGGACTGTTTGCCGGCACGACCTTTCACAACCTCAACGCCTACGAGGGCGATGGCGTGCTCGGCTCGTGGCTCGTCATGCCCAACTCAATCGTCACCTGGAACATTGCCGGCGACGGCAGCATTACTTTCCCCGACGGCACGGTCGTCAACGGTGTGAGTGGCAGCGGGTTCTTGGGCGTGGCGCCTGAGCCATCGAGTTTTGTGCTGGGCAGCATGGGCATGTTGTTGCTTGCTGCTGCGCTGCGCCGACGAGCGCGTCCAACCTAGCCAGGCTTGCCTGGCTCCGGTTGATCGGGGCGACGATTGCGATTTTTGTCATTGGCCGGGCCGCGATTAATGCCGGGCGGTGGAACTGGCGGGCGGTTTACCGCGGGCGGCTGCACCTGTTGCGGTCTTGCGGCCGGCGGGCCTTGCGGGTTCACTTGCGGCGGCGCGAAAGTGCGTTGCCGCGGACCTTGGATATTCTGTTGCACGTTGGGTTGGGGAATGTTCGGCTGCCGTTGAATCTGTGGTGGCGTTTGGTTCACGCCGCCGATCGGGGGCTGTGCAGGTTGAATGGGCCGAGCACGGAACTGCTGGGTGGCATCGAGGCGCGGAGCCGTTGTGACCCCTGGAGCGCCGGTCTGCAATCCCGGCGCTGGCTGGCGGAACTGGCCTGGCGCGCCGGCGTTCGGATTGACGAAGGGCTGCCGATTGCCGCCGAATCGCGGCTGTCCCGCGACGTTGCCTGGCGGATTGTTGGGCGCAACCGTTGGGCCGCCGGGCGTCGCGGCGGGGGGCGCGAAGCGGTTGACTTGATTGCGCTGGTTCTCTTGAGTGACCCGCTGATTGCCAAGTCCACGTAACTCGTTCGCGCGATTGCGCGAAAAGTTATTTGGGCTCGTCGGTCCTTGATACGTTTGCCCGGGCGTAACGTTTGGCTGTTGGCCCAGGTTGGCTTTGGGCTGCAACGGATTGGGTGAGAACGTGCGACCTGGCTGCTGCGGAAACGTGCGAGCGTTTGGGCTGCCCTGCTGCAACGAGTTTCGCCTGCGAAGCGGATCGACACTGTTCGGCGGTGTCGCGCCTGGCGCATTTGGCGCGAACCGATTGGTCGGCGGTTTGGTAATCTCCCGGTTGTTGGGTTGGTTGGGCGTGAGGCCACCGGGGCCTTGCGCCGGTTGATTGCCAGTCACTGGTTGGCCCGGCGGCACGATGCCGGTGTTGCCCGGCGTGCGGCCAGTCGTCACGTCGGGTCCGCGGCCTCGTCGCCTTCCTGAGTTCAGATCCTGGATCTTGCCCGGTTGACCGGGCTGGTTTGTCGGGGCCCCCCCGATGCGATCACTGCCGACACGGTCATTGCCGAGTTGATCACTGCCGATTCGAGCGCGGCCCGGCCGATCACTACCCGCGCGCGGCTTGGCCTGCGCATTGCTATCCACGTTCGGCAGCTTTGGCCGCTGGGGCACGTCGCGCACGCCCAGTTGCTCGGCCGTTCGCGAGGCAATCGGCGTCTGCGGCAACTTAACCCGCCCGGCCGCGTTCTGGTCGGGCCCGCCCGGCTTCTGCTTTTCAATCTGCTGGCGCTCGTTTCGGAAGCGCTCGAAATCCTTTTGCCGGCCGGCGAGCTTCTGTCGCTCCTGTTTATCGATCGGATGGAAACGGAGGTTCGAGTCGTTCCGCTTGGCAAAGTCGTCGATCCGCGTGCCGACCAGCGAGTTCGCGTCGCGCCCATCACCGCTACCCCGTCGTTGCTGGTCGTTCCACGTATGCGCAGGCCTGGCATTTTCGTTGTCACGCCGTTGCTCGAAATCGCGCGCCAGGCCATGCTCCCAGTCGCGATCGTCACGGTGCCGCCAGCGCTGATAGGAATAAATCGGATCGTAGCCGCCGCGATTGTGAGAGGCGAACCATGGAGAGAATCCGTTGCGGGCATACCCTGGCGCGTAGTAATCGCCGAAGTAGTAATGTTGATAGCCCGGCCGCTGGAACAAATAATTCGAGAACACGCCCAAACTGACCGCCACGGCCGGTGAATAGTAGTACCCCGCGTTCGTGTACACCGGCTGGTTGAAATAGACCGGCGCAAACAGCACGCCACGGTTGTCGACGGGATAGTCGAAATAGCCATTGACGAAAACGTAGCCACCCGGCGCGTATACGTAATGGGCTGGCACCCACATCCAGTTCGGCTGCGCAGCGATCCAATAGCCCGGCTGCCACGCGTAGCGATTCGTCTGCCACACCCACGTGCCCGGAGCCCAGGTGTAGCTATCGCCGGGCGCGTCGACGTTCGGTCCGGCTTCGAGTGTCGGAGGAGGAGCTTCCGACAGATATTGGACGTCGGTGTGGGTGGCGTCGTTCCAGTAGCCCGAAATCCACTGGTACGAAGTGTCGTTGATTTGCGTCCAATAGCCCGGCACCCAACTGCGGTCGGGCGGCAGGGCGCGCCAGATACCGCTCACCCACAAGAAGTCGGTGCGGTCATCGTCCCAGGCCCAATAGCCTGGAATCCACTCCACGTTCTCTCCATCGGGCCGCACGTCGGGAGGCAGCTCCTCGATGGGATCGGGCGGAGCCTTTTGCACGATGATGCCCGGTTGCGGATCGAGCGCGATCGTCTCGGCAAACGCCTCGTGGACGGGCCCGCGCGTCTGCACCTCGACGGCCTGGTTGTCCGCTGCAGCGGCCGGATCCTGAGCGAAGCCGCCGGTGGGGAGTAACCCGCAAAGGCCGCCCAGCGCCACCAACAACAACGCCTGATGAATGCAGTGGGTTCGGGGAGTGGTTTTCATGGCTCGGCCGGGCGGTACTGCCCGTTCCTTGTTGCAGAAGGCAGATCACGTGCGCAGATGGGGCGCCGCGCTGGGGTGCAACTAACGTGCCAGAGAGGGCGGGCACTCTGAAGTCAGGACACCGCGACTACCCCGTGCGCGGCAAACTGCACGATCGACAGCCAAGAAAACGTGCGCAACCGGCTGTATTCGGCGACGTCGATTAGCGCGGCGCGCCCTCAATTCGACCGCGGATCAGGTCAGTGGGAGCGATTTGCTTCCACACCACGAGCTCTGGTGCTTCCGAATAGGGAGTTTCTTGCCGCGTCCAATAGTCGCTTAACGTCAAGGACAGCAGGATGCCGAGCCAGAAAAATGCCGCGGCCGCGACCATGCGAATCAGTGGCGGGCTGTAGCGGACCTGCATGAAGTAAAGCAAGATCAGAAGCGCCTTGATGGAGGCCACAGCGATGGCCGCTTTAAAGTTCCACGCGCCGAGGTCTATCTGCGCAATCCCAACGGTGACCACCACCAAGATCAACAGCGCGGCGTAGACGGCCAGGTACACCGGCACGGTCGCATGCGCCCCGCGCGGCGTGGTCGGCTCGGCGGAGTAGCTGTCGGCATGTGCCATCGTTCAGCCTGTCACGAGATAGAAGAAGGGGAACAGATAGACCCACACCAGATCCACGAAATGCCAGTACAGGCCCACGTTGTGGACCAGCACCGAACGTTGGATGGGCAAACGGTGGCGCAAAGCCGCGCCCACCAGCGTCCCCAGAATGGCGATGCCGATCACCATGTGCGCGGCATGCACTCCGGTCATCAGAAAGTACAGGTTCAGGAATGTCTCGAGGCCCACATTCGCGTGCATTTCGAATTGTGAGTTTGCGATAAAGGGTACGAGTCCCTCCACGAACTTCGCGTGGTATTCATAAGCTTTGATGCCCAGGAACACGGCCCCCAGCGTGATTGTGGCCAGCAGCATCGCGATTAGCATGGTGCGATGGCCTTGAGCGGCCGCATGAACCGCAACCGCCATGGAAAAGCTGCTGGTCAAGAGGACCGCCGTGTTGATCGTGCCCAACACCAGGTGCATCGTGTGGCTGCCGGTGGCAAAATCTTGCCCGTACCAACCGTGGTAGACCATGTAAGCGGTGAACAGGCCGCCGAAGAACATGAATTCAGTCACGAGAAACAGCCACATACCCAGCTCGGCGGCCGCGTGCTGCTGGTCCAAGTCGTCGAAATGATGCGCTAGCCAGCCGTCGTGCGGGCGCGCGTGTTGCTGGTCCAACGCTGGGGGGCCAGCCACGGGAACGACCTCGCTCATACCGGCACCTCTTCTTTGACGACCTTCGGCTTGATATCCGTCGCTGGGAACGAATACGCCTCCTCGGTCACAACCGGCGTCTCGTAGAAGTTTTCGGTCGGTGGCGGCGATGGGGTTTTCCATTCCAGGCTGGTGTGCCCGAACGGATTGGGCGGAGCCAGTGCACCGTAGCGCAGCGACCAGATCAGATACGTGAGCGGAAAGAAGTAACCAACCGCCAGGATCGAGGCGCCTGCCGATGACATGACGTTGAGCACCTGGAACTCTTCGGGATAGACGTGGTAGCGGCGCGGCATGCCCAGGTAGCCCAATAGAAACTGCGGGAAGAACGTGAGATTGAAGCCCACGAAAATGAGAATCGCGGAAAAGCGGGCCCAGCCCTCCGGGTACATGCGTCCGGTCATCTTGGGCCACCAGAAGTGAATTCCGCCCAAGTACGCCATCACGGTTCCGCCGACCATGATGTAGTGGAAATGAGCGACAACGAAGTAGGTATCGTGCACGTGAACGTCGATGGCCAAGGTTGCCAGAAACAGTCCGGTCAGCCCGCCGATGGTGAACAGTCCGATGAAGCCGAAGGCGTACAGCATGGGGGTCTCGAAGCTGATCGATCCCTTGTAGAGCGAGGCGGTCCAATTGAAGACTTTGACGCCCGAAGGAATGGCGACGAGGTAGCTCAGCAGCGAGAAGGCCAGGCCGGCATAGATCGACTGTCCGCT
>DATJEN010000024.1:0-8294 GCA_035496575.1 Pirellulales bacterium | reverse complement strand
CTTTTTTCGGCCATTAACCATCAACAAGCGCAAGCGCGAGAGCACCCTTGTCAGCTTCTGCAGACGAATTCGGTGGCGAAGAGACTTTTCGAGCGAAGCCGGCCGTGCTCTTTGTCCAGCTCACGGACCTGGACGCAATGGCCCGCACGATCCCCGACCTGGTTTCGGCCGAGAAAGTGGACGAGCGGACGATGAAGTGCGTGGTGCGGCCGGGCTTTTCGTTCCTGCGCGGGACAATGAAGCTCGAGATTCAGTTATTGGAGCTTGCGCCAAATGAATCCGCGACCATGACCGTCGCCGCGCAAGGCATTGGACTCTCCATGCGCGTGCTGTCGCACTTACAGGTGGCCGAGTTTGAAACTGGATCGCGTCTGACCTGGCACGCTCAAGTGGTCGAGCGCAAGGGGCTGATCGCGGCCGTGAGCTCGAGCCTGATCCGCGCCGCTGCCGACCAGGTCATTCGCCACGCCTGGTCAAGCGTGCGCGCTCAATTGGGTGAGTAGCCCGCGCCGACGGCTTTCGACCGGTGCAAAGCCAAGAACAGCACTGGCACAGCCAGTGGCACCGGCACCTAGGCAAACAAATTGGTGACCGCTTCGGCCTTCACCAGTTCGCGCGGCTGGTTCAGGTGGTTGTAGACGATCGTGGCCGGGTTGATGCCCATGGCGTGGTACATGGTCGCGATGAGCTCGATCGGATGCACGGGATTCTCGAGCGGCGCCGAGGCGGTCGCGTCGGATTTGCCGTACACGAATCCACGCTTGAGTCCACCGCCCGCCAGGCAGGCCGTGTAGCAATACGGCCAATGGTCGCGGCCGTCGTCCTGGTTGGCGTTCCCCGAGGTGCTCACGCCCCGTTGCGGGCTGCGGCCAAACTCGCCGATGGCCAGCACCAACGTATCCTGCAGCATGCCCCGCTCATCCAGATCGGAAATGAGCGCCGACAGACCGGCATCCAGCATGGGGCCGGATTGATTGCGCATGCGGGCCGACAGGCCGACGTGCACGTCAAACGAGTGGTTGTCGGAGTTGGCGACCTTGGGCCACACCACCTCGACGACCCGCGTGCCGGCTTCGATCAGCCGCCGCGCGAGCAAGCAACTTTGGCCGAACGTATTGCGGCCATAGCGGTCACGCATGGCGTCGGACTCTTGCTTCAGGTTGAAGGCATTGCGTGCCCGGCCCGAAATGATGAGACCCAGCGCCTTGTCGTAGTATTCGTTCAGATCGTACTTCGCCACCGCCTTGTCGACTTCAGGCATGCCCTTGTTGATGACGTCGCGGAGCCGGGCACGACGCTCGAGACGAGCGCTGGTGACTTCCGGGCGGAGGTTCAAGTCGTCGACGGTGATCCGGTCCATCTTGTTCATATCCATGTCGTCGCCGGATGGATAGAGATAGTACGGATCGAAGGCGCGACCCAAAAAGCCCGCGGTGCCGCCCTTTCCCACGACATTGCTCTCTTGCAGCGGTCGCGGCAGCATCACGAAGGGCAGCATCGGAACGGTGGGCGGCTTGATGCGGATGACGTTCGAGCCAAAGGTCGGGAAATCTTTGGGGCTGGGCGGCTCGAGCTGGCCCGAGGGGCTGACCTTATCAGTCGTGTATCCCGTGTGAATCTGATAGATGGCCGCCGTGTGGTTGAACAGCCCGACCGGCGTATAGCTCACCGAGCGAACCATCGTCATCTTGTCATTGATTTGAGCGAGCTTCGGCATCACTTCGGTGAAGTTGACGCCGGGCAGCTTGGTTGGAATCGCCTTAAAGGCGCTGCGGACGTTGTCCGGCACGTTTTCCTTGGGATCCCACAAGTCGAGGTGACTGGGCCCGCCCTGCAGGTAAACCATGATCACGCTTTTCGCCTTGTTCCAGCCGGGGCCGCTGCCGGTGGTCGCTTCGGCGCTCGTGTTGGCGCGGGCCTTGGCTTCGAACATCTGGCCGAGGCTCAATCCGAGCAGCGAGGAGCCGCCGACGCGGAGCAAGTCTCGCCGCGACAGCCCAAGACCGCGGTCGCAAAAGTCGTTCGCCAGTTGTCCGGGTATGCGTAGCATGGCTCGGTTCGCCTCCGATTAAGAACCACGTCGAACGGTAGGGCGGGCAGGCTAAGGTGGGCCCCCACGACACGCTCTTCTTGAGCTACCTAGCAGGGTGCTAGCCGTTTGGAAGTATAAAGCCAGATTGATCTAAATGTCAATCTTCTTGGCCGATTCGGCCCGTAGTTCGGCCAGAATATTGGTCCAACTAGCCGAGCGGTTGAGTGGGGTAAACCATGCCGGCCAACGGGCTAGGGCGCCTGCGCGGCGGCCCCCTCGTTGGCCGCCTTTTGCTTTGCCCACCAGCGTTTAACTTCCTCGCGGTGGCGCTCGTTCTCGAAGCGGTAACCGATGAAGCGCAGCCGCTCGGTGGCGGCTTCGCCGGCGGTCACCAGGCCGAAGGGGCGAGTCGAGGCCCCATGGCGGTCCACGAGCAAGGCCGCCGCGCTGGCGCCCAGCTCCGGACGGATATCGGCATGCATCACCAGCGCCGTGTTCGAATCAACCAGCTTTGCCAGCCACTCGTCCACGCCCGGCCACGGGTCGCGCTGTGCCAGCGCCAGCGCCGCGATCCAGGCGATGTGGTAAGGACTTTCGACCGTGGGCTCGAGCTTGCCCGAGCGCGCCAGTTGTTCGAGGGCGGGCACGGCGGTTCTGGTGCCGACGCGCGAAATCATGTGGCAGATCGCGCGGTGTACGGTCGCTTCGGTGCCCAACTCGCTGATGGATGTGACAAGCTTGCGATCGGGGACGCGCTGAAAATAGGAGCCCACAAAGCGTGAAACGCTTTCCGGATCGAGTTGCGCCAGCAGCAGCACCTCGGTTTCGTTGAGTACCTGGTCGTGGTCTAGAAAGTATTCGAGCGTGCGATCCGTGATTTCGCGCAAGCGCGTGCCTTCGTCGCGGCGGACGTGATACTCATAAGCCAGCCGGCGGCGCGCGGTCGGCAGGTTCGTCAGGTAGAACATGACCTCCTGCGGCGGCTCGGGGTGCGGAATCGCAACCCGCACCGGGTAGTCGCCGGGCTTCAGCGAATTGCCCGAGACGCAGTGGGCCGTTTGCTCGTCGATACGGTCGAAGTGCGTCGCTTGCCGAGCCATTTCATTGAATTGCGGCAAGCCGACGATCAGGTATTGAACGGTCACGTGCTGGCGATGTTCCCAGTTGCCCAGCTCGTGCCCCCACACTTCGGCGGCGAGCGCGGGCTTGGCGAAATCGGCGATCTGCTGGAGCGTGGTGCGGTCAGCCGCGTCGCCGGCAGCCAAAATGCGGCGCTCGAGAATCGCAAGCAGCCGCTCGCGCGTGTCGTCGCGAGCAATCGCATCCAGCAATTCTCGCTCAACTAAATGACGGCGGAAGCGCTCGGAGGCGTCGGTCTCGTCCAGCTTGAACAACTGCTCGATCCATCGCTCCAGTGTGTCGTCGGAAATATCGGGCAGCTTGACTGCCGCGGGGGCGGCATTCAGCCAGGCCTGTCGCGCCGCGTCGAGTAGCGGTTCGAGCTCGCGGCGAGTGGCGGCCGTCAGACCGGGATCGCTGGCCCGGTTTTTGAGCTCGAGCCACAAGGGCGCGATCAGCTCGGTACGGGCCAGCATCGATTTCAAGCGCTCGCGCGCGGTCGCTCTTGTGGCCGACTGGTCGGCATCGAGCTGCGAGAGCAACTGGCCGATTTCGGCCGGGTTCGCTTGCGAGACATCGGCCGGGCCGGCGCTCTCCGGCAGGTGTTTGGCCAACGCTTCGATGTGCGAGCGGACCTCGATCGAAACGGAGCCCGACTGCAGCGCCTGAGCGAATCGCCTGGCGAGGAAGCTCGACAGCTCGCGATCGTCGGCCCAGCCGCGAAGCCGGTCGCCCGCTTCGGTGCGGCGAGCGAAATCGTCATCGTCCAGGGCCGCCAGGGCCTCGTCGATTTGGGCCACCAGGGCCGGAGCTGGGTCGCTGGCGGGCTCGTCCCAGCCCAAGGCGGCATGCGCGAGCAGGCACGCCACGGCCGTGGCGCAGGCGGACAGCAGCGGACCAAAACGGGGCAGGCGCTCGTCGGAAGCCATGTTTTCTTGGTTGTGACGCGATGCGGTCTCGACGCCAGTGTCCCTCCTATCATAGTTGAGCGGCCGATTTTCAGCTAACGGGGCGCACGCTTGTAGCGGTTACGCGCCCTGTCGGGCTCGATTCGGGCTTAGGCTCACGACCATTTCGCGATACACTTCCGGCCCCGATCCGGAAGGAGACTTTTCCATGCAGCTTATGGTGCTACTTGGCTTGATAGCTGCGACTGCGGGCGTGCCCCCAGATACGGTCGTCGTCTGCCCGGCGGCTTTTCGCGCGGAGCTCGAGCCCTGGCTGGCCTATCGCCGCGAGCAGGGCCATACCATCGCGATCGTGCCCAGTGGAACTCCGCAATCGGTGCGCGCCGAAATCCGCCGGGTGGCGTCGCGCGGGAAGCTGAAGGCCATCTTGCTGGTCGGTGATGCGTGGACCGATGCCCGCGTGTTGGACGCACAGCAAAGTGTCGTGCCGGTGCTGTACACGAAAGCGCACGTGAACGTGCGGTTCGGTTCCACTCCCGAGATCGCGACCGACAATCCTTATGCCGATCTGGACGACGACCGGGTGCCGGACGTCGCTATCGGCCGGCTGCCGTGTGATACGCCCGACGAACTGGCGGGGCTCGTTCGCCGCATCATCAGCTACGAGCGGTGCGTGGATTTTGGCGCATGGCGCCGGCAAGTGAACTTCGTGGCGGGATTGGGCGGCTTCGGAGCCGTGACCGACGCCGTCATCGAAGCCGCGGCCAAGTCATTGATCGGCGATGGCATTCCGGCCCAATATGCCACGACGATGACTTATGGCAGTTGGCAGAGCCCCTATTGCCCGAATCCTCGCCGCTTTTCGCAGGCGACGATCGAGCGGCTCAATGAAGGCAGTTTGTTCTGGATCTACATGGGGCACGGGGCGTTGCGGACGGTGGACGACGTGTTCGTGCCCGGCGCAAGCTATTCGATTCTCACCAGCCGCGACGCCTCGCGGTTAGCTTGCGGCCACGGAGCGCCCATCGCTTGTTTGCTGTCGTGCTATAGCGGCGCGTTCGATCAGCCGCGGGACTGCCTGGCCGAGGACCTGTTGAAGGCGACGGGCGGCCCCGTCGCCGTCTTGTGTGGATCGCGGGTAACGCTGCCCTACGGGATGAGCGTGCTGGGCGTCGAACTGCTCGAGAGCTGTTTCGTGGAGCACACCCAGACGCTGGGCGAAGCCTTGTTGCTGGCCAAGCGGCGCTTGGCCCAGGCGAGCACAGGCGGCAAACGCGCGATGCTCGATGCCATGGCCAAGGCGATCAGCCCAACAGGCGCCCAGCTCGATGAAGAGCGCCGCGAGCATTTGGATTTGTTCAACCTGCTGGGCGATCCGCTATTGAGAATTGCCTATCCGCGCGAGCTGGCCGTGAAGGTGGAGGGCCCGGCTCGGCCAGGCGGCAACCTTTCGGTCGCGTTTGCGTCGCCGGCCGAGGGTGAAGCGGCCGTGGAGCTTGCGGTCAAGCGAGACCGGCTGACGTTTCGGCCGGCGCTTCGCGCGCAGTTTGTTGCCACCGAAATGAACGATTACGACGCCACCTATTTGCGCGCCAACGACCCGCGCGTGGCGAATTGCAAAATCGCCGTCAACCGAGGCGAAGCGACTGCCCAGTTGCGTGTGCCCGACGATGCACGCGGTTTATACCATGTGCGAGTGTATTTCGAAGGCGCGGATGGCTGCGCCAGCGGGGCCGCCGAAGTGCGTGTGGAAGAAATCGGCAAGGGCGACTAAATCTCGCGCGGCTGCAGGTGATCCTAACCGCACCCCCATTTTTGCGCAAACCGCGCTACAGGCGCGCAAAAAACCAACCGCGGTGTGAGTGCGCCCAATTGGGTGGCCTACCTATTCCATAGGTGAGGGTAGGCGCGAGCACAGCGCGATTGGTGCTGAAGTACGCGGATTTTAATTACGAGCGCTTACCAGGAAAAGCGCTTGTTGCGGCGGCGGTGAATGCCGTTGTGGCTCACCACGGGCCGGCTCGAACGCGAGTACTGCATGCGACGCGTGCGGGAAGAGTCTTTCTCTTTTCCGTCCCGACGGTCAAATGCCGGATACTCGAAATCCTGCTCCTGGTTGTAGTTGTTGGGCATGTTCATGGGTGTCCCTCGATTGTGAACTGGCCCCGTCAGGGGTCTCTAGGATCTGTTACCGTTTGGATCGACTCACGTTTTCAGCCGTGGGCAGGCCGCCCCGCTCGATGGTCTTGGCTTCCGCCAAGCGGGCCACGAGTTGCCGGGCTTCGCCGCACAACAGCGACAAATTGCTGTCGTCCACCACGCCGGGCAGGTACAACCACGCCCCGAGCTGGCGGGCCCAAATCTCTTCTTCGACATCTCCCTCGTTGCCGCACACGATCAACAGCAGGCCGCCCGCCAACTTGAACTGCTCGACAATGGGGCGGAAGGTCTCGCCCTGGCGACCCTCGAAGTCGACGATCGCCAGTTGCACGTAGGACCGATTGACCATGGCCAGCGCTGTGGACGCGTCGGCGCATAAAAACGTTTTCCAGCCAGCATCGGCTGCCGCGCGTTCGAACGTCTCGCGCCGGTTGGCGTCGGCCGAGACGATCAGGCATTGGTAGACGCCGACGAGCTTCGATGCTCGCTTGGCGAATCGCAGTTGGATCTGCCCCCGCGCAGTCAGCCTTTTCAAGTCTTGATAAGGCATGAAACTAATTTGCGATCGAGAAAGGATTCGTCAGGAAGTGAACTCAAGGGAGCTGTCTGAATCGATCGCATCACGCGTTGCCGCCGCGTTCCACCAGCGTCGCCATAGGATGTCGTTCGAAAGCAGCCGCTCGGTCATCACTCCGCCCGCGCCTGTCGAGACGCGAGCACTGCCTACTTCTTTTCCGCTGCGAACCTGGCGCACGGTTTCACCATGTGCGCGCCACGTTTGCACTGATCCGTATTGGTGTAAGGCAAGTGCTATACCGAAACGGATTGATCAAACGAAATCCGCCGAAACGTCACAGTTTTCGCGTGAAACTCGGCAAAGTTTGCCTCATGCGACGTGAAGATCGAGCGCGCGCGCGAAGTGACGCGTTTCACCAAAATGTGAGAGGCGCGCGCGGAGTTTCACTGCAAACGAAAAGAGCTAAGCAGCTTGCGAGCGGCTTCACTCTGTCAGTGAAACTTCACCAGAGTGGTGAAGTGAAAAGAGGCTCGATAGCAGCATCGGCAAGCGCGCAGAATCGCTGCGCTTGTTGCACGAATCGCCCATTGCTGGCGCCAGCAGGGCTTCGTCAAAGGACCGGGACAGGCTTAGCGAGGCCGTCTCGGGCGGCAGCGCCCCGGCCGGCTGCACTTGCGCAAGCTCGGCGGTGCATCGGCGTCCATTTGCGCCAGCAAACGAGTGAGCGTGTTTGCATGCACGCCCAAAAGCTTGGCCGCGCGCCCCTTGTGCCCACGCGTCGTCTCGAGCGCTTGCCGGATCGCGGCTTCGCGCAAGCGGGCCAGGTTCATAAAGGGCAAGGACACATCGTCGGAGATTGCCGGTTCGAAGCTGGGGATGGCTGGGGCGCAATCGAGCACATAGGACTGCTCGATAATGTGCGACAACTGGCGCACGTTGCCCGGCCAAGGGAACTCGCAAAACCGCTTCAGCACATCGGCGTCCGGTTTCCACGTCGGACGCTGGTAACGCGCGGCAAAACGGGCCGAAAAGAATTCGACCAGTTCCGGAATGTCTTCAACTCGATTGCGGAGCGCCGGAATCTTGAGCTCCACCATGTTCAATCGATAATAGAGATCCTCGCGGAAGCGGCCTTCCGCGACTTCTACCTCGAGATCGCGGTTGGTGGCGGCGATGATCTGCAGATCGATGGGCACCGGATGAGCAGCGCCGACCGGAGTCACCTCGCGCTGCTGTAAGACGCGCAGCAGCTTCGGCTGCAGCTCAAGCGGCATTTCGCCGACTTCATCCAGGAACACCGTGCCGCCATTGGCAGCGCGGAAGATACCGGCCGATCGGCCGGCAGCGCCCGTAAATGAGCCCCGCTCGTGTCCGAATAACTGGCTTTCGGCCAGCGTGACGGTCAGCGCCGCGCAATTGACCGGAATGAACGGCTTGCCCGCGCGCGGGCCGCGATCGTGAATGAGCTGGCCCCACAGTTCCTTTCCGGTGCCGGTTTCGCCAGAAATCAATACCGTGCAGTCGGCTTCGGCAGCGCGGTAAGCGTTCCGCGCAATTT
>DATJEN010000023.1:0-4374 GCA_035496575.1 Pirellulales bacterium | reverse complement strand
TTGCCGCGCTGATCGAAGGCGGCGCCTTTGTGCGCTATTTTGTGACGCCTCGACTGACGCTGCGCGCCGGATATGAATTCTGGTGGCTGTACGGCCTCGGGCTACCCACGCATCAGTTCGGGTCGCGGCTGAATCTCAACTCGGGCCGGAACTTCCAAGGGACGCAAGACCTCTTTTTGTATGGTGCGTCGGGTGGCTTTGAATACGTGTTTTAAGTCGTCCACGTCCTCAACCCGCTCGATCACCGCCGCTCGTGCTGGCGACCGCCAGGGTAGCTCCCGTGGTGTGCCGCCCAGGTCCGACGGCCGGGCAGCGCGGGGCAGCCTCTATTTTGCCGAGCACGGCGGGAATGGGTTGTCGCGAGCCAGTTGATCAGCGTGCAGTCCGTCGCGGCGCGAATGACGGCGGCGCCAATTACAATGAATAGCCACTAGCCGCTTGGCGTTGTTGCTGAGCAAGGCCTGCTTCTTCCAATGTGTAGTTAGGTCGGGGCCTGGCGTGGCTGTCGATTCTCCTCCATCACCGGGCCCGATCGCGCACCACCCGCGGCGCCGCAGGCAGTTCTGGATCGTTGTCGTTCTGCTCGCGGGGTTGGCGTCACTAATCCTCCGCTACTCGTCGAGTCTGGTGATCGTGGACGAGCGATTGCCAGCCCAAGTCGACGCGATCTTGCTTTACGACGGCGACCAGCGCCACGCGATCGCTGCGGACTGGCTTGCCTCAGGACGGTGTAACGCCATCCTCTTGCCGCGGCGTTTACCGGATCGCAATCAAACCCTGGGCATTCTGGAACCTTTCGACGTCTACAGTCGCCAAACGCTGATCCAACTTGGCGTACCGGAAAATGCGATTGAAACGCTAGACAACCACGATCAATTCGGTGAATGGAAGTACGTGCGCTTGCTTCGGACGTGGCTCGAACAACATCCGGAGGCGACGGCGGTGGTGTTTTGCGATCGGTTCCACAGCCGCGAAACGCGCTATGCAATTCGTCATGTGTTGCCAGCCAACCAACGACACCGGGTCCAGGTGTATGCGCTGCCCAGTCGGAGCTACGACGAGCAACGCTGGTGGCGGTCACGCCGGGGTGCGGTGGACTATTTCAACGCCTTGATAGGACTCATGTATGCTTCCTGCGTGGGCGAGGATCCTGACCAGCCGCTGACTTGGAACGTGGACGATTTTGAATGGAGGCTCGGCGACCCATGAGCGTCACGCGCACGTGCCGACGGCGATTTTGGCTCTGCGCAATCACGCTGGGCTTGGCGATCGTGATCTTGGCTTGGACTTGCGGCGGGGCTGCGTTAGCGGCGGCCGGCGCTTGGCTGGATATCGGCCAGGCACCGGCGCAGACCGATTTTGTCCTCGTGTTACCGGGAGGTCCGGACACACGCCCCTACGTAGCCGCGGCGCTGGTGAAGGCGGGATTTGCGCGGGAAGCAATCCTGTTGAAGTGCCGGCCCAGCGCGGACGACCTGGTCAGCGGCTTTCCTCAAGGTCACGAGGTCGAAGAAAAAGTCCTGCTGGCCCGGAATGTTCCTGCCGAGAAAATTCACATCGTCGACAGTAATACCGTGAGCACGTTCTCCGACGCAGAAAGCTTGCAGGTGTTTCTGGCCGACCATCAAGATGCGACGACCACGATTGTCACGAACGATTTTCATACCCGCCGCGCGCGGTTCAGTTTCCGCCGCGTGTTTGGTCGCGACGCCAGGCGGTTGTATTTCGTCTCCGCGCCAACGGATCGATATAGCGCCACCAATTGGTGGCGGCATAAGCGCGGGCTGAAAGCTTACGGGAGCGAGTTTTTGAAGTTGACGTACTACTTTCTTCGTTATAGCTCCGGCTGGATGTGGGCCAGCGGAGTCAGCCTGGTCGTAATCAGTGGAATGATCCTCTACCGCAGCCACCGCCAACGGCCGACCGCGCAGGCGGCCTAAGCCCGTTCGATCTGCGGGCAGCTTGCCGGTGTTGCAGACTGCCAGGCCAAGCTCGTCCCCCGCCTTGCATTCCGTGCAGCCTGCCCAGCTGACGACTATACTGCCTGTACGTTCTATTCCGCCCGGGGCGGGTGGAAGGACGATGAACAGCGCCAGCGGCCGATCATCGTTCTTCAGCGGAGACGGAATAATACTTGGTAGCGAGCTAAATTTGCGGGACTAGAGCCGACCTAGTCAAGAGTTCGCGGTAGCCGGACCACACCCTGTTTTGCAGCGGTCGATCTATGAAGAACAAAGTCGCACTTATCACTGGCGTCACCGGTCAGGACGGCAGCTTATTGGCCGAGCTGCTGCTGCAGAAGGGATATACGGTACACGGTTTGAAGCGGCGGTCGTCCTCGTTCAATACGGCCCGCGTCGATCATTTGTACGTTGATCCACACGAACAGGAAACGCGTTTTTTCATGCACTACGGTGATATGACCGACGCGTCGAATTTGATTCGCATCGTCCAAGAGACGCAGCCGGATGAAATTTACAATTTGGCGGCGCAAAGCCATGTGCAAGTCAGCTTCGAAACCCCCGAATACACGGCCAACGCGGATGCCGTAGGAACGCTGCGGCTCCTGGAAGCCATCCAGATGCTGGGGCTCGCCGACTGCGTCCGGTTCTATCAGGCTTCGACCTCGGAGATGTTTGGCAGCTCGCCACCACCCCAAAGCGAAGCGACCCCTTTTCACCCCCGCAGCCCGTATGGGGCGGCCAAGTTGTACGCGTATTGGATGACGGTCATTTATCGCGAGGCGTACCAGTTGCATGCCTCGAACGGCATTCTCTTCAATCACGAGGGACCTACTCGCGGCGAAACGTTTGTCACCCGCAAAATCACGCGAGCGGTGGCTGCGATTGAAGCGGGGCTGCAGGACAAGTTGTATCTGGGCAATCTGGATGCGCGACGCGATTGGGGGCATGCGCGGGATTATGTCGAGGGGATGTGGCGGATTGTTCAACAACCACAGCCCGACGATTACGTCCTTGCGACAGGGCAATCGCACACCGTCCGCGAGTTTGCCGAACTCGCGTTCCAGTGCGCCGGCATTCAACTTGCTTGGCGCGGCGCGGGTGTGCACGAACAAGGCGTCGATAACGCTTCGGGTAAGGTGCTGGTCGAAATCGATTCCCGCTATTTCCGCCCTGCGGAGGTTGACGACCTGCTCGGCGATCCCAGCAAGGCGCGGCGGGTGCTTGGCTGGCAAGCGAAGACCTCGTTTGCGGAGCTGGTGCAGGAGATGGTCGAAGCGGATCGGCAGGCTCTGCGCCAGCCCGTTTCGGCTTGGAATGGCACTGAAGTATGACTTCAGACGGGGCCACAAGCCGGTTGCACTTGGACGGTCGCCGCGTGTGGGTGGCGGGACACCGCGGCATGGTAGGACAGGCGTTGCTCCGCCGCCTCGCCCGCGAATCCTGCGTCGTGCTGACCTGCACGCGCAGCGAGGTCGACTTGCGCAGGCAGGCGGAAGCGGAAGCCTGGATGAGCGATCAACGCCCCGAGGTCATCTTACTTGCTGCCGCGACCGTGGGCGGCATTCTGGCCAACGACACGCGGCCGGCCGAGTTTCTGTACGATAATCTGGCGATCGAATGCAATGTGGTCGAAGCAGCACGCAGGGTCGGTGTCACCAAATTGGTTTTGCTGGGTTCGTCGTGCATTTACCCGCGGCTGGCACCCCAACCGATGTCGGAAAGCGCACTGTTAACCGGTCCTTTGGAAGCCACGAATCAATGGTATGCGGTCGCCAAAATCGCTGGGATCAAACTGGCACAGGCTTACCGCCGCCAATACGGCCTGGACTGCGTGTCGGTGATGCCCACTAACCTCTATGGTCCGGGCGACAATTTTGACCTGCAGTCGAGTCACGTCGTGCCGGCGCTATTGCGAAAGATCCATGAAGCCAAACGCAGCGGCGCTGCCGCCGTGTCGATTTGGGGCAGTGGCAATCCGCGCCGCGAGTTCATGCACGTGGATGACTGTGCTGACGCCATCGTGCATGTTCTCCAGAACTACTCGGCGGAAGAGCACCTCAATATCGGGACGGGCACCGACATCACGATTCGCGAGCTGGTCGAACTCATTGCGCGTGTCATTGGGTATGCGGGCAGTTTTCAATACGATCCGGCGCTCCCCGACGGCACGCCCCGGAAGCTTTTGGATACACAGCGGCTTACGGCGCTCGGCTGGCGAGCCACGATCAGCCTCGAAGAAGGCTTGCGCAGCACATACGATTGGTATCGCCAGCACGAGACGTCGGCCGTTTAAACCGAGTCGCGACTGGGTGCTTGGTCGGCGGAGTTGATGCCGTCGACAATTATCGAAAATGGCAGCTGCTCGCTGCTGCTTCTGTCTTGAACCAGGCGCGCGTAGCAGATGGTGCGT